>DASYSL010000022.1:0-33809 GCA_036003365.1 Candidatus Eiseniibacteriota bacterium | reverse complement strand
CTCGCCGCGCAGCAAGCGATCCATCTCGTCGCCGTCCAGCACCTCGCGCTCGAGCAGCGTGCGCGCCAGGAGCTCGAGCTTGTCACGGCTCTCGCCGAGGAGTGCCAATGCCTTCTCGTAGGCGCCCTCGACCAGGTGGCGCACTTCCTTGTCGATCAGCTGCGAGGTCTGCTCGCTGTAGTTCTGATGTGTGGCCAGCTCGCGACCCAGGAACACCATCTCGTCTTTCTTGCCGAGAGTAAGTGGGCCTAGCGCCTCGCTCATGCCCCATTCGCACACCATCTTGTGGGACAGGTTCGTGGCCTGCTCGATATCGGATGCTGCCCCGGTGGTCAGCTCGTTGAACACGAGCTTGTCGGCGGCGCGCCCACCCAGCATGCCGACCAAGCGCCGCTCGCACTCCGCCTTGGAGCGCACGAAGCGCTCCTCGGCCGGCAGGCTTGCCGTCAGTCCGAGCGCGCGTCCACGCGGCACGATGGTCACCTTGTGCACCGGATCGGATCCCGGCAGCAACCAGGCCACCAGGGCGTGGCCGCCCTCGTGGTACGCCGTGCGGCGCTTCTCCTCTTCGGTGAGCACCAAAGACCGACGCTCGGTGCCGAGCATCACCTTGTCCTTGGCGTCCTCGAAGTCCTCCATGTAGACCTTCTTGCGGTTGCGCCGGGCCGCTAGCAATGCAGCTTCGTTCACCAGGTTCGCGAGATCGGCGCCCGCCATGCCCGGCGTGCCGCGCGCGATCACCTCGAGGTTCACGTCGTCGGACAGCGGGATGCGCCGCGTGTGCACGCGGAGGATGCCCTCGCGGCCGCGCAGATCCGGCCAGTCGACCACGATGTGGCGGTCGAAGCGGCCGGGGCGCAGGAGCGCGGGATCGAGCACGTCGGGCCGGTTGGTGGCCGCGATCAGGATCACGCCCTCGTTGGAATCGAAGCCGTCCATCTCGACCAGGAGCTGGTTCAGCGTCTGCTCGCGCTCGTCGTGACCGCCGCCCAGGCCGGCGCCGCGATGGCGACCGACGGCGTCGATCTCGTCGATGAACAGGATGCACGGCGCGTGGCGCTTGCCCTGATCGAAGAGGTCACGCACGCGCGAGGCGCCCACGCCGACGAACATCTCGACGAAATCCGAGCCCGACATGGAGAAGAACGGCACGCCGGCCTCGCCGGCCACGGCCTTCGCCAGGAGCGTCTTGCCGGTGCCGGGAGGCCCGAGGAGCAGAGCCCCCTTGGGGATGCGTCCGCCCAGGCGCACGAACTTCTGCGGGTCCTTCAAGAACTCGATGATCTCCTGCAGCTCCTGCTTGGCTTCCTCGCAGCCGGCCACGTCTTTGAACGTGACCTTGGGCGCGGACTCCAGCTGCACCTTGGCGCGCGAGCGCCCGAACTTGAGCGCCGCACTTCCGCCCGACTGCATCTGTCGGAAGATGAAGAGCCACAGCGCCACGATGAGGATGAGCGGCAGCACCCAGGTGCCGAACACGGCCCACCAGTTGGTGGCCGGCGGCTTGGACACGATCTCGACCGCGGGGTTCTTCAGGATCACGCGGTCGGGAAGGCTCTCGCCCGAGCCGATGATGAACGTGCGGAAGCGCGTGAACGGCACGTCATGGTCGGCGACACGCACGCTCGTCGGGCGATTGAGCTCGCCCGTGACCTGGTTGTCGGTGATCTGGAGCGCCTTGATGTTGCCGCCGTCGATCTCGTGCAGGAAGCGCGTGTAGGAGATGTCGACCGGCGTCGTCCGCTGCTGGAAGTACATCTGCGCGCCGATGACGGCAACGAGCAGAATGAAGAGCCAGAGGGCGAGGGTGCGCATGGGTCGCGCGGGCCCGCCTACGGGCACCATGGGTCCGCGGCGTGGTGAGCGCGGATCCGGGACACGTGGCCGGCGGTCGTCCGGATTGTTGCGACGGCCGGGACCGTCCGGGTTCGACGAACCATCACGGGGCTGCTGGCGGAACTTGGACCAAAGGGACACTAGGGTCACTCCATGGAATCGTTCGACCGCGACCCGGTCTCCACGACTCCGACGTAAGGCAATTGGCGGTACGTCTCGGCGGCGTCCATTCCATATCCAATCACGAACTCGTCGCCGATGCGAAAGCCCGCGTAATCCACGGGTACCGGAACCTTGCGACAGGGAACCTTGTCGAGCAGCGAGCAGACCTTGAGGCTGCGCGGCTTGCGCTGGGACAGGAGCTCGAGCAGGAAGCGCACCGAGTGCCCCGTGTCCACCACGCCCTCGACCAGGATCACATCCCTTCCCTCGATGTTATCCCGAAGGTCGTGGACAAGATGGACCTTTCCGCTCGACGTGGTTCCCATGCCATAGGAAGTCAAGGAAATGAAATCAATCTCGACATCGATGCTCATGGCGCGGATCAAATCTGCCAGGAAGACGGCTGCCCCTTTGAGCACCGCGATGAAAAGGGGACGCTGGCCCGCGTAATCGCGCGAGAGCTCATCGCCCATCTCTCGGACGCGCGCGGCGATCGTGGCTGGATCGAGCAGGACCCGGACGCCAGGGGCGGGCCGGGACTTTTCTTCTACCCGCGTCTCGTTCACGGACCTTCCTTAGCGTGAGGCCGCCTTGGCGGCGTGGCCACCCAAGAAAAGAAGCCCGCGATCCAAGCGGGCGACCCGACCGGCGGGTAGATGAACGCGGGACCCTCCGATCCCAGCTTGGAGCAGCGTCTCGACCGATGTCAGATGCTTGCGGGTGAGACCGCCGGAGCCCGAAGAAACCCGATCCCAAGCTTGGCGGAGGGCGCTTTCGCGAACGATTGGATGATACCGAAGCAGGGTGGACCGGACAAGCGTGAGACCCCCCTCGGACGAGCTCTCCTCGGCCCGGCGCAAAGCGCGGCGGCCCAATTGGTTGAGGAGGTCTGCCAGTTCGCCCAGCCGGGCCGCGGCGGCGGCGATGGCCGGGCCGGCCTGCGGGTTCACCCGCCGGAGCGTGGCCAGGGTCTCGTGGCGGATGCGATTGCGGGCAAAACGGCGGTCCTGATTCGTGCGGTCGGTGCGTGCCGTGGCGCGGCGGGCCCGCAGGAACTCCACCACTTCGGCGCGCGTGACCGCGAGCAGGGGACGCAGCCAGCGCCCGCGCCGGGGCCGCATCCCGGCCATGCCGCGCAGCCCGGTGCCGCGCGCGAGCCGGAAGAGCACAGTCTCCGCCTGATCGTCGGCCGTGTGCCCGAGCGCGATGAACGAGGCGCGCGCTTCCAACGCTGCACGCCTCAGGAACTCGAGCCGCAACGTACGCAACCCCGCTTCACCCGAGAGCTTTCGGGTCTGCATCGCGATTTTCGCGTCGACCTCTCCAAGAACAAACGGCAAGCCCAAAGCCCGCGCCCGCCGCTCGACCGCGCGCGCGTCACCGCGTGATGCCGCGCCACGTGTCCCATGATCGAGGTGCGCCACGGCTAGGGTGAAGCCCAGCGGCTTCGCCAGCTCGCTCAACCCGATGAGCAGCGCGAGCGAGTCGGGCCCGCCCGAGCACGCGACCAGAATCCGGCTGCCCCGCGGCACCGCGCACACGCCGCGCATCGCCGTGCGCAGCTCGCGGTAGAGCGCAACTGGCTTGGGCTTCGCCGAGCGGACGACTTTTCTAACCACGCGGATCCGTCAGCCGCCCCATGAAGAGGATGCATCCCGTCGTGCGATCGCGAATGACATAGAAGAACGGGTGGTCGGCGGTGAACGATTCCGGTACGGCGATACTTGTTGTCGCCATCACACCACCGCTCGCCGCAGCGGCCTCGGTGCCTTCTTCGTTCACCTCGACGAACGCCCCGTGATAGACCGCGCCCAGGAACAGATCATGGCCCTTCGCGATGGCGCTGAAATTCGCCTTCGCGGGATCGAATGCGGCGCGCATGCCCAGCCGATTCAAAACGGGCTTCAGATTCCACTTCCCCTCCGATTTGAACCTGGGAAGCTTGAGATCCACCTCGTGCGCCCGGAGCTGCGACACCCATGCGTTCAAGGTGCCGGCCTCGATGCTTTGCTCGAGCGCGCCGATGCCGTTGCGATCATCCGGCAAGATCACAAGCATGGACAGATGATCGCCGCGGTAGGGGAGCTCGATCATGCGCGCATGCGCGAGCTTGGCGAACCGAATGCTGCCGCCCCGACTCATCATCGGAACCGACACCGCATCCTTTCCATCGGCATAGAAGGTCTCGGACTTCGTGTTCTCGGCGCGGAACGGGGATGCCCACAGCCCCTTGAAGTAGATCGCATTCGCGAGCACCAGCCTCGTGGCGGATTCGATCGAGCCTTGCGGGAAGAGATCGCGGATGTGCCCGTGCGTCTGCTGCTCGATCCATTGATTGATGGCGGCGCGGGAAGCATCGGGCTCGTGCACGAAATCGGCCTCGCCCATCTCGTAACCAAACAGGTCATGCGTCGTCTTCGCGAACGCGGGAGAAACCTGGTAATCCTTCTCCACCCACGAGCGATTGGCGAGCGTCCAGGCCGTGCTGTCCGCGCGCGCCTGCGACTCGAGCCCCGAGAGCAGCGCGCGATCTCCCGCGCCGGCGGACGCGGTCCGATGCAAGACCTTGAGCATCTCGGTCTGGGTCGGTCCCACCGCACCCGGCGTCAAAGACGCAAGCAACGTCGAGATGCTGAGCGGCGAGCAGATCACGTTGCCCGGCTCGTTGGCCATGAAGTGGTACAGGTCGAGAGCGAACGCGTTGATCGCAGGGGCCATCGCCGAATCCGCCACCGCCCCACTTGCCGAAGCTTTCGATCCGGTGTGCACGGACACGTTCACGCAGCCGACCAGCAGCAAGAAAGCAAGACCCCACTTCCAATCCTTCATGAGCACCCCCTCTTCGCCCCGTCGGCAAAAGTGGTTCACCCTTCGCAATGGCCCACTCACAGGGCCCGCGGGCCTGTGGCTGGCCGCATGCGCCCACTTCCCCGCGGGGGCATGTGACTGAACCTTTGGCGAGCGTCGGGGATTCTACAACGCAAAGGCCCGCGCCGTGAGGCGCGGGCCCGGCGTTCGAGCATCCGCTGTCAGGAGCGGTTACTCGATCATTCGCCCTTCTGGAGCAGGCGGCGACGTTCCTTGTACTTCGTCAGCTCCTCGGGGTTCAGCACCTTGAACTCCACGCGGCGGTTGAGCGCCATGCCGGCCGCCGTCTTGTTGGTGGCTACCGGACGGCTCTCACCGTATCCAACCGCGGTGAAGTTCGCCGCGGTGAGCTGCGAGTAGTGTGAAAGCAGCCAATCGTGCACCGCGTTCGCACGCCTCTCGGAGAGCTTCTGGTTGTACGCATCGCTGCCGCGCGAATCGCAATGTCCGCCGATTTCGATGCGGAGCTGCGGCCACTGGATGAAGATCTTGCCCAGCTCGTTCAGCACCTGCTCGTCCTCGGGCAGGATGTCCCACTTGGCGGTCTCGAAGTGGATGTTGCGAACGGTGATCGAGCCCTTGTCGAGCATCTCGGTTTCCTTCTCCGAGATCTCGATCGGGCAGCCGTCCTTGTCCACTTTCACGCCCGCCGGCGTGTTCGGACAGAGATCCTTGTCGTCGGCCACGCCGTCATTATCCGAATCGCGCGGACACCCGTGCTCGTCCACTGCCATACCGGCCGGCGTGTTCGGGCACTGATCCTTGTCGTCGGTGACGCCGTCTCCGTCGGAATCCTTCGGGCATCCGGTCTCGTCCACGACCACGCCTTGCGGCGTGTCCGGGCAGCGGTCGATGCCGTCCATCACGCCGTCCTTGTCGCTATCCGTCGGGCAGCCGCGCGCATCGGCGGTCGCGCCCGCCGGCGTATCCGGACATTGATCGACGCCGTCGCAGATGCCGTCCTTGTCGGAGTCGATGGGACAGCCCTCGGCATCGACCCGGCAGCCGACCGGCGTGTCCGGACACTTGTCCTCCTTGTCCGAGACGCCGTCGTTGTCGGTGTCCTTCTTCTTGGTGCCGAAGCCCACCGAGATGCCGCCGGTGGCGAAGATGTTGTTGCGAAGGTTGTCGTTCGAGGGCGAGGCGAGCTTGAACATGATGTCGCGCGCCTCGAAGCGCAGGCCGAACCCCGGTGAGAGCTTGAACATCACACCCGCACCCGCTTCGTACGAAGTCCGTGACGTGTCGCCGAACGCGCTTCCGTACTGGAAGTCGGTCACGCCCGCGCCGCCGAGCAGGTAGGGGATCACCGTCGATTCGGGACCGGTGAGACGGACGACGAGATCGCCCGTGTAGTTGTAGATGTGAACGTTGTTATCGACGCCGGGAGCGCCGACGGTGTCGAACTCACCCGGCGTGAAGCCGAAGTTGCCCTCGACGCCGAAGCGGCCGAAGAAGATCCCCAGCTTGCCGCCATACGTCAACTTGTCCTGCAGGCGCAGCTGATTGTCCCACCAGGAATAGCCGGCGTAGGGCGTGATCCAAACCGCGGCACGCGCCGGGCTCGGTCGAATGAGCGAGAGCGAAAGGAAGGCGATCGCGAAGAGAAGCGGTGGTGTCGCCGCGATCAGTGAGAAGCCCCGGCGCCGCATGCGCCAGAAGTTGCTGCCGTCCACAGGTCACCTCCGAGGGGAGCACGCGGCGGGGCCCCGCGAGGCGCCAATATCAAGACCCTAGAATTCTCGTTCCCGGATTGTCAACGGCAGGTGGATTGAGATTGGAAATGGTGGCGGTGCAGGGACTCGAACCCCGGACACAGAGATTATGATTCTCCTGCTCTACCAGCTGAGCTACACCGCCACGCATGATGCGACAACGACTTAGGATACACGAGATCGGGGCCGCTCGACCGATTGGGCTAGGAGTGAGCTGGTTCGGGACTCAGCGAGCTTGCCCATGGCTACCGGGAGGCTCCGGTCCGACCCAACCTCGTAGCGGCGAAACATACCCGGCGCCTTGGCTTCCTCACAAGCGTTCATCCTTGCGGAACGAGCCGATCACGTGCGCCCCATCGATGCGTAAGAGCTGCGGGATCACTTTCCCCCGCGGCCGGGCAGATTGCCATGCGCCCTAAAATCCGCCGCGATTCATGCCGATAAACCTAGGGCAATGTCCATCTCCCCTTCGTCCGCGTCCCGCCGGGCGCGCCGGGCGGCGACATACGCCCTGGTAGTCGGCTCGGCCCTGGCGATGAGCCTGCCCTGGGGCGTCGCGGCGCACGCTGCCACCACCACGATGACGCTCCAGCCCGCGCCCACCGCGGTCGACGATTCCTATCTTCGGGAAGACAACGTCACCGAGAACAACGCCACCAAGCCGGACCTCCGAGTTCGCGCGTCGTCCGACCAGCATGACCGCAACACCGTCATCAAGATCACGCCCAGCGGCCTTTCCGGAAAAACGGTCCTCCGCGCCTGGCTCGAGCTCTATCAGAGCGCAGGCAGCAGCGCGACGACCCTCGATGCGCGCATCTATCCACTGACCGAAAGCTGGACCGAATCGATCGTCACGTGGGCGACTCGCGACCGGCTGGTTGCCAATACGCCCTGGAGCACGCCGGGCGGCACGAGATCCGATTCCTGGTCCGACCGCGCCATCGTGTCGAGCTCCAACACCGGCACCACCACACGCTGGCAGGTCGGACCCATCGTGCAGGCATGGAACACGGGATCGATCCCCAATGACGGCTTCCTGATCGAGCCCGTGCGCGGGGGAGTGGGGCGGGAAGTGTCGTTCAACTCCAGCGACAACGGCACCGCGTCTCTGCGTCCCAAGCTGATCATCCAGTACACCGATGAGCCCCCCGCCATCCGCAGCGGCGTCGCGGAGATCCAGCCGCGCAACGTGCGCGAGGGGTCTCACGACGTGCCTCTGACGGTCTGGGTGGACGTGGACGCGCAGGGGGCGACTCCTTCCGGCACGGCCACCGGCTTCGACGCCCTCATCTTGACGCACGAAGGCGCGTTGGCCGTGACCAAGATCGATCGTTTCGTGGTGGGCGGTGCTGCGATCTCGACTTCGGCTCTGAGCTGGACGGACGACGGGCAGGCGGTCACGATTCGCTTTCCGCGCGTCCAGATCAATGGTCTGGTGCAGCTCGATTTCCGGGCCGACATCCTCAAGCCTGCCACCACGAGCGGCTACGATCTGCCGATCAGCCTGGATGACACGACGACCCCAGGAGCCTGGTCGCAGCAGCTGTGGCCCGGCAACGGAGACCGCGTTGCCGGAAACGGTGATGACTGGATCCTGAACGTCATCAACACGCCGCCGGTGAGCATCGACCTCACTCCCAATGCCGCGCAGATCGTGAATCGCACTTGCCTGTCATTGGCGCTGAACGGACGGGACGCCCTCGGCAACGTATTCCCGCTCCAGCCGGATAGCGTGGTCATTCTTCCGGGCACCGCCGGCACGATCAGGGGGAGTCTCACGTTCTGCGCTGCCGCTCCCGGCTCGGCCAAGCTCATCGCGTGTTACGGAACCCTGCGTGACACCTCGGTGATCGACGTCCAGCCCGAGCGTTTGACGCAGCTTCAATCGGTCACGCTTCGCGACCGCGCCCTGGCGCAGACCAGCGTTCTCTCCCCGCGCGACACGATGTTCCTGGACGTCTTGCTGAGCGACGGCGATGGCGCGCAGGACGTGAAGCAAATCGATTTCGAGCTGCAGCATCCGCTCGCGGCGGGGTCCCCCAGTTCGCCGGCCTACGGTGCGGGCTTCCGCTGGACTCGTGATGCGACACCGGCTTGGACCTTGGAGCATCCGACAGGGTCGAGCTGGGCCGTGCTTCCGGCGCTGTGCGCGATCGATGCCGGAACCAACACCACGGGTCCCGTCCTGGCCCGGCTCGCCTTGGTGGTCGGACGCATTGCGCGGGCTTCGACCAGCGAATGGAAGGCCACGGCCAGCGCCTGGAGCGCCACCCCAGCCGACACAGTGTCCGCCAGCTTGGCCGGCCTCCAGGTTCCGGTTCGGCTTTCCATCGGGACGCAGGAGACACTCGGCGCTTTCAGTGCCGGTCTTCCCGGCACGTCCGGGTTGCCTCTCGAAACTCCCCCGAGCGCGCGCATTCATTTCAATCTCGAAGCCAATGCAGCCTTCCAGCTGGAAGCGCTTGCCTCCGATCTGGTCGGTGCGGCGAGCCCGAGCGATACGCTGCACGTGGGATCGCCCGCGAATCGGTTGCATGCAGGGCTGGGATCCGATCGAACCGCGAGCCTGCCCGTGGGCACCCTGTGGTCGGCGGTCGGCTCATCGCTCGCTCCTGAAACGGAAGATCCTCTGTCGAGCGATCTCTATCTGTGGATCGATCATCCGGCGGCGATTCCCGCTCAAGACTATGTGGGAACGCTCGCGTTTCGCCTGGGCGGCGAAGCCCAGCCGGACACCTCCGTGTCCGGTCGGCTGACGTTGCGCGCGAGTGTCGTGAACGCCGGTCTCGCGGCGCACCTGGGTTTGGCCGAAGTGACGCCGCACTCGGTGATCGCCGGTAGCCGCGGACAGGCTTTCACCATCTATCTGCTGCCCGTGTTACAGGCCTCCGACACCGGGGTCGATCGCGTGCGCGTCAGCGTGCCGGAAGGCTATGGCACGGTCGCCATCTCGCAGGTGCGAGTGGGCGGTTCGCCGGTGGCCTATCAGGACCACAGCGTGCCGGGGCTGGCGGACGTCACGCTGAATGCGAAGGTGGTCGCGAGTCAGCTCATCGAGCTGCAGCTCACCGCGGACGCGCCTTTGGATCTCGACCCCGAAGGGTCTTCCTTCGTTGTCGTCTTCGACGACCAGTCGACCCCGGTATCTCCTCAGACCGCCACCGAGGGAGATGCCAACGGGCAGGCGGACGGGAACAACACCGTCGTCCGTGTCGTGCCCGGTCCCCTGGCGCGAATCGTGATCTCACCGGCTCAGACCGAGATGTTCCGCGACAGCTCGCTCGCCTTCGCCGCTGAGGGTCAAGACTCCCTGGGCCACCCGGTGGCCGCGACCCCGGCGTGGAGCGTCGAGGGCGGTGTAGGGACGGTGTCGGCATCCGGTTTCTTCACTGCGACCGCGACGGGAACCGGACGGATCATCGCCCGCGCCGGAGCATTTGCGGATTCGGCGGAGGTCACCGTCTTTCCACCACGCGCCATTGCCGTGCGGTCCGTTGTGGGACCGGCGACGGTTCATCAGGGCGAGTCGGGCGTGATGCTGCACGTGAACCTGGAAAACCAGTCCCAAGTACCCGTCTTCCTCGACTCCCTGGAACTCCACTTCGGGCGCGCGCGTCCCGATGATGCCGATGCCGACTTCGTCGTGAGCCAAGCGCCGCAGTCGGTCCCGCTCGCTCCCGGATCGAGAGTCGCACTGTCGTTTACGGTCGATGTCGCTCTGGCGGCACTGGTCGCGCCCCTGGCCGTGCAGGCCACTGCTTCGGGCGTCGAGGACGGCTCGGGCATCCGTCTACGCGATACGAGCCCCGACACCAGCCTGGCTCTCGGCGTGCTGCCCGCGGACATCGAAGTCGCCGCCTTGCAGGGCACCGCAGCCGTGCGGCCCGGAAGCCGCGATGGATTGCTCCTTACCTTAAGGGTGACGAACCGCTATCCCGAGGCGCGCTTCCTGGAGAGCTTCGCCTTGACCAATCGGACGAGCGGGTCCGGCGATCGCGATCAGCTCGACGCCGAGCTGGGGGACGTGTCGCTCTATCGCGACGATGGCGACGGTCTCCTCGATGTCTCGCGCGATACGCTGCTCTTGAAGACCGTGGCCCTCGACGGAGCCGTGAACTTTGCCCCCCTGCACGCGGCCTTCCAGGGAGCGAGCAGCGGCTACCTGTTCGTGGCCGTGAGTCCGCCCCTGGTCGCGCGCGACGGCGACTTGCTCGATGTGGAGCTCGCGAGCCCCGAGGACGTGCAGTTCGCACCTCAGGTCCTGTATCGCAACGGCTGGCCGGTGAGCGCTCCCGGAGGCCGCGTCATCGACGGCATGGTGGCTGCGCAGATCCAGGTTCGCGCCGTCGGCCCGGCCGCGGTCCACCCCAGCGCCGCCGATCAGCTCGCGTTCGATGTCTTGCTGCCTGGGAACGGATACACGCCGGATGGGCTCACCGCACTCGGGTTGATCAATCTCGGGAGCGCCACGAGCTCGGACATCGCGCAGCTCCGGGCGTGGAGCGACGACGGCGACGGCATCTTCAACGCGACGAACGATGCGCCGATGGGAGCCTTTGCCTACGTAGGCGGCGGGCGCTGGCAGCTCTCCGGATTGTCTCTCGGCATTCCCGCGTCGGGGCGGCGAGTGTTCGTCACCGCCAGCATGGCCGCGACCGCGACCCACAACGCCACGATCAAGTTGGCGTTGCCGGCGGGGGACGATCCCGGAGCCCGCATGGCAAGTGGTGACAGCGGACCGCTCGACGTGGACGCCGCGAATCCCAGCCTGCTCACCGTCAGCGACCTGGATCGCGTCGCGGTGGTGGCGCTCGCGCTCCCGGGCGGAACCGTGATCCGCGGCGCCAAGCAGGTGACTCTGGGGTCCTACAGCTTGACCAACAACTACGCCACGGACCGCACCCTGACCTCCTTGACGGTCGCCAACGCCACCAGCGGACCGGGAACGGTTGCCGAGCGTGACGCGGAGATCCGTCTCATCTCGTTGCGCCTCGACGGCGACGGAGACGGGGTGCTGGGCGACCCGTCCGTGGATCCGGTGCTCGGGACCACGTTCTACCAGGGGGGCACGGCCGCATTCGCCGGCCTACATCTCGTCCTCGCGCCTTTCCAGGGGCGGCAGCTCTTCGTGGTGGCCGACGTGTCGTCGGAAGGGGCACGGGACGGCGACCGGATCGGATGCTCGGTGAGCGGGCCGACCAGCTTCGACTTCGTCGAGGCGACGGCACTGTCCGGCATCTGACCGCTCGATTCGGTCGCGCGCTGGACGATCGATGGATTCGCCGCCGCGCAGGTGGCGAGGCGCAGCGCTGCCGCCGCCGTCATTGGACCGGGGGACGGGCCGATCCTGGCGCTCGATCTGGTGGTGCCGCGAAACGGTTACTCGCCCGACATCCTGCGCGGAATCCGCCTTGCCAATCTGGGCAGCGCCGGCGCGGGCGATCTCGCCTCGGTCCAGCTCTGGCAGGACGGTGGCAACGGAATCTTCGATGCCGGCGGGGACGATGTTCTTCTTGGACCGCTCACCACCTCGGGCGGCGAATGGACAAGTCCACTTCTGTCCCAATCCGTGGATGGATCGGGTCTGCGGTTGTTCGTGGCCGTGACCGTAGCGTCGACGCCGGCCGAATCCTCGACGGTGCGCTTTCAGGTCCCGGTGGGCGGCATCGAGATGGCGTCGGACGATGATGGGCCGCTCGACATCCCCATCGAGAACCCCGACGTCATCCTCATCAGCTCGGCGCCTCTCTTGGCCACGCTCGGAACCGTGCGAGCCAGCACGGTGGGACAGACGGTCACGGTCTCGATGGCCGTCCGCAACACGAGCGGCGAGACCATTCGGGGGATCACGCCGGCACCGCTCACCTGGAGCGGCAGCGCCTTCTTCCAACCGGTTTCCGGACCCATCCCGCCAACGTTCGATCTCGCCCCGGCCCAGATCGATACGTTCGAGTGGCGGCTCCTGGCCGATCAGCCCGGCGATGCGCGATTCCTCGGAGCGGCCGCGGGCACGGGAGATCCGAGCGGCCTGGCGCGCCGCGCTCCGCCCGCATCGTCGAGCCTTCATCAGGTGTATCTCGCGGCCCAGACGCTCGAGCTCACGCCCATCCAGACCATGCCCGTGCGCGTGAACCGCGGCCAGGCCGATATCGTTCCGTTCAGTCTCACACTGGCGAACCCCGGCGGCCCGTCCGCTTCAGACGTGAGCATCGAGCGGCTGCGCATCCGGATCGAGAACGATGCCGGCGCCCCTGTCGTGCCGGCCTCGTTGCTGGACCGAGTCACGGTCAACGAAGGGACGAACGTGTACGCGGTCAAGACGGCTCTCGAGTCGAGCGGAGCCAATGTCGACATCGCGTTCTCGACGCCGGCGACGGTGACCGGCACGCAGCCGGCCACTCTGAGCCTGCGTCTCGATATTGCGGCGACCACCCTGGTTTCGGCTTTCCGCGTCGTCATCGAGGACAGCTCGGCCCTCGGCGCGCAGGACGTGACCAGCGGAGCGCCGGTCACCGCAATCGTGAGCGGCGGGGCCTTCCCGGTTCGATCGGACCTGACCAGCGTGGTGAGCGAAGCGACCGGGCTCGAGATCGCGGCGGCGGCGACACAGGACACGACGCGAGTGGGACGCGGAGCACAGGGCGTGACCTTGATGCGCTTCCGTCTCACGAATCAGGGCGTGAGCGGCATTTCCTCCAGCGTACGCCTGACCTCGATGGGGCTCGCGCTGGTGGACAGCGCGGGCGCTCCGCTGATCACGCCGGGAGCTCGGGTGACCAGCTTGCGGCTCATGGACGGCGGACAGACGTTGGCCACGCGCCCGGTCGCCCCGGCCGATCCCGAATCGCTTTCCCTGCTGCTCGAGCCACGCCTCGACCTGCCGGCCAACTCGCCCCTCGACGTCGCGCTGGTGGCCGATGTCGCGCTCGCTGCGCCTTACGGCCGCTTCGGCGCCCGCCTGCTCGATTCCACGCTCGTCGATGCGAGCGATGTGAACACGCGAGAGGCGGTTCCCGTTTTCTTCGAGCCCGACACGATTCGCGGTGGCCTCATCAAAGTTGAGGCGCCGGCCGAGACGTTGATGCTCGCGTCCACTCCGTCGATGCCGGCTTCGGTGATGATCGGGCAGACCGACGTCATGGTGATGAGTGCGCGCTTGCGTCACCCGGGGGGAGCGGAGAAGGCGCGCCTCCGGCTCGACACCTGGAGCTTCGACTGTCTGGATCACCTGGGAAGACCACTCGTGCCCGCGGCCTTCCTGAGCCGGCTGCGCGTGCGCTGGAACGGCTCGATCGCCGCCGATCTGACGGACTTCCCCAGCACCGGAAACCGCGTCAGCGTTCCTCTCGGCGGCCGCATGCTCGAGCCGGGGGACACCGTGCGGGTCGACGTGTCGATCGATGTCGACGCCACGGCCCCGGCGGGCTTCCTCCAGCTGGTGGCACCGAGCCTCGAGGCGCGTGACGCGAACTCGAGCGTCTTGGCTTCCGTTCTCGGCGAGCCAGGCACCGTGCTTCCGCCCGTGTCGGGTTTGGCCCACTTGGTCGCGCCGGCTCGGGAGCTGGCCGTCGGGCTCGTGAGCGCCATGCCGGCCGCCCTCGCGCCCGACGGACGAGCGGTGAAGGTGGCGACGCTCACTCTGCGCAGCGCCGACAGCGAAAGCTCGGGGCCGATCCAGCTCGATCACCTCCTCTGGCGGGGGCGGGATCGGGCGATGGTCGCGACCGCCGTCGGTACGGTGGCGAGCCGGATCGAAGCCTGGCACCAAGGCGTGCTGTGGGCGCAGAGCGGAGTGCTCACTCCCGACTCGGTGAGCGCGTGGCTCGCCGCGCCCGCTTCGTTGTCGATCGATCCGGGAGACACGGTGGCCCTCGAGATCCGTCTCATCACGCGCCTCGGCGCCGCGGCGGCGAGCCTGGCTCTCGGCGTCGACGGCTCCGGGATCGGCGTGATCCAGCCGGGGAGCGCCCTGCTCGCGATCAACGTGCGGCCCGAGCAGGGGTCGGCGTTCCCGCTGTGGACCGAGGCGGGAAGTATCTCGGGTGCGAGTCTCACCGACAGCTATTCGAACTTTCCCAATCCGTTCGCGGCCGGCCGGCAGAGCACGAGCTTCGTCTACTACCTACCGGGACCGGGACGCGTCTCGCTGCGCATCCTCACTCTGCGCGGCGAACCCGTGGCGACCCTTCTCGATCGCGTGCCGCGTACCGTGGGGCTGCAGCAGGCGGACTCGTGGTCGGGTCGGAACGAGCGTGGCCTCGTCGTCTACAACGGCGTCTACGTGGCCGAGCTCGACGTGCAGTTCGATGACGGGCAGGTCGCGCACGTGCTCCGCAAAGTGGCGGTGGTGCGATGAGCGCGCGCTGGCTGTGGCTCGCGTGCGGCGCCATGACCTTCCTGGCCGGCGCGAGCGCCGAAGTCCGCGCCGCGGCGGATGCGGGCACCCAGTCCGTGTTCGCGCAGGGTGCTGGCAACCGTGCCATCGGCATGGGCGGAGCGTTCGTGGCAGCAGCCGATGACGCGAGCGCGGTCCTGTGGAATCCAGCCGGCCTCGGCCTCGTCACGCGCGCCGAGGTGCAGGGCGTGCAATCGATGGACCTGGGGCTCGGCATGGTCGAGTCGTACGCGGCGGTGGCCTTGCCGAGCTGGCGATGGGGGACGGCCGCGCTCTCCCTCCGGCGCTTCACCGTGGACGATATCGAGCAGCGCGACGAGCGCAACGTTCTCGTGGCCGACAATCTCCAGGACCAGGAGATCGAGGCCACGCTGGGCTACGGACGAGCCATGGGAGCCGCGTGGAACCTGGGCGGGAGCGTCAAGTTGCAGCACCAGAGTCTGGCGGGTTTCTCAGGCAGCGGGCTGGGAATCGATCTCGGGGTGAGCGCACGCCCCGCGGCCGTGCTCGGCTTGTCGGACGCGTGGGCGCAAGGGCTCAGCTGGGGCATCGGACTTCGAAACATCGTGGCGCCATCGATCCGTCTCGATCGCGAAAGCGTTCCCGATCCCACGGCGCTGCGCACCGGGCTCGCCTGGCAATCGATCGGGAGCACCGGGCGCGGACTGCTCGCGGAGATCGATCTGTCGCGGGCGCCGGGCGCCTCGCCGCGTGTCCATGCCGGCCTCGAGTACACGATCCACCCCGCCGCCGCGCTTCGCTTCGGCGTGAACGACGGCACGCTGACCGCCGGCGCGGGTTTGCGATGGCGCGATCTCGCTTTCGAGTATGCGTTCGAGAACGCGCCCTTGTCGGCCACGCATCGCGCCGGCCTCACGCTGCACTTCGGCCAGACGACCGAGGCCAGTCGGCTCGCGCATCTGCACAGCGAGGACGAGGCAATCGACCGGCGACTGGCCGAGGCCTTCCAAGAGCAGCAGGCGGAGCGCGTGGCGCAGCTCCTGGCGCGCGCGCGCGAGGCGCGCGCCTCGGGCGATCCCGACGAGGCGCTGGTCCAGATCGCGCTCGCCCAAACCCTCGAGCCCAACCTGCCCGAGGCCACGGCACTCGAAATCGCTTGCCTCGGCGACAAGGCGGCGGGGTTGGAACGTTCCGGCGATTTTGCCGCCGCAGCACTGATCTGGAAACGCGCTCTGGACGCCGCGCCCGGTGACAGCGCGGCGCAGGCCGGATTCGCGCGGGCCCGCTTGGGGAGCGATGAGCGCGCGCGCCGCAGTGTCGAGCGCCGGGTGCGCTTCGCGCACGCCATGGACGCGTTCACGGCGCAGGATTGGAACGCCGCCAGCGACAGCCTGCGCGCGCTCGTTCGAGAGGATCGGTCGGATTCCGAAGCGGTGGCCATGCTCGCGCGTGCCGAATCGGCGATCGCGAGGCGGGCTTCGGAACAGGCGGAGCAGATGGCGCGCGCCCGCCAGATCGCGCCGGCATCGCCGCAGACCCCGGCGCCGGCTCACGCCTCTCCACCACGACCCAAGCTCTCCGATCGCGAGGCGGAGGAGTTCTACCAGCGCGGATTAGAGGCGCAGAGCGCACAGCGCTCCGACGAGGCGGTGCGCTACTGGGAATTGGTGTGGGCGGCGCGGCCCGATTACCGCGAGGTGGCGAGCAACCTCAAACGCGAGTATCTGGCGCGCGGCATGGAGCTCTTCGCTTCCGGGCGGCTCGACGACGCCATGGTCGAATGGCAGCGCGTTCTGAGAGTCGATCCGACAGACGCACGCGCGCGTGGCTATCTGGCACGGGCCGAGGCGCAACGCGCCCGAAGCCGCGAGATCCTGGGCCCGCAGCGATGAAAGCGCGCGCCAGGGACGCGGAACATCGTCGCTCGAGAACGGTGTGGAGCATTCGCTGGATCGCCACCACGCTGGCCGTGGTCCTGACCGCCGCCGGCGTGTTGAGCGTCGGCGCTCTGTCGGAGCGGCACGCCCGTTCGGCGCTGCGCCGCGAGATCGAGGCCCGGCTGCAGCTCCAGGTGCGCAATCTGGCCCTGTCGAGCTCGAGCGCCTTGCTCGAGGACTACCCCGAGCTGACGCTCCATCCCTTGGTGCGCAGCATGTGCGTGCAAGAGCCGGAGCTCGAGCTGGCGGTGGTCGTGGATCACCGCGGCATCGTTCAGGGACATGCCGATGCACGCAAGATCGGCACTCGCTTCGCGCCGCCGCCGGGCCTGGGGCTCGAGCCTGGAAGCGGGGTCGTGACGCAAAGCGATCTCCTGCGGCCAGCCGCCTCGCTTCTGATCGCAGCCACCCCGGTTCGCCATCCCGATGGCCACGTGATCGGCGCCGCTTATGTCGGACTGCCTCTGCGCTATATCGACCAGGCCGTTCAATCATCGCGACGCCAACAGGCCATGTTGCTCGCCATCCTCGTGGTGCTCGGAGCCGGTGCGGCTTTGCTGCTCATGTCGCAGCTCCTGCGGCCCGTGGGGGCCCTGCGTAGCGGTCTGGAGCGCATTGGGCGCGGCGATCTCGAAACCCCGATCGAGGTGCGCGATCGCACGGAGCTCGGATTGCTGGCCGAGACCGTCAACGACATGGCACATGCGCTCCGGAACGCGCAGGCGGAAATGGTCGAGCGCGAGCGGTTGGCCCACGAGCTGGAGCTGGCGCGCGACATCCAGCGCTCGCTCCTGCCCTCGGAAGTGGTCACCTCGGGGCTGTTCCAGGTGCGCGGCGATCAGCGCGCCGCCGCCGAGGTAGGGGGCGATTATTGGGACGTCCTACACCTTTCCGAAGGACGTCTCGGGCTGGCGATCGCTGACGTGGCCGGAAAGGGCCTGGGCGGCTGTCTGGTCATGAGCATGCTGTCGGCGCTGCTGCGCGCCGACCGCGCCACGCATGTTTCACCCGCCGCCGTGCTGGCCAAGCTCGACGATCAGCTTTCGGAATCGCTCCGTCCCGGCGTTTTCGTGACCATCTGCTATTCCATTCTCGACCCGGTGACCGGGCGCCTGACCTTCGCCTCGGCTGGACACAACCCGCTCTTGCTGTGGCGCAAGCGCAGCGGCGCACTGGAGATGCGCCCGTCACGCGCCATCCCGCTGGGCGCCGTGCGCGGCGCGGTGCGCGGCTCATTGCACGATGAGGTCCTGACGATCGAGCCTGGCGATGTGTGCGTGATGTTCACCGACGGATACACAGAGGCGTTCGGGCCGGACGGCGAAGAGGTGTTTGGAATGACGCGTCTCCAGGAGATCGTTGCGAGGAGCGCGCCGCAGGGGGGCGAGGCCGTGCTCGGCGCCTTGCGCGAAGCCGTGCGGGAATGGTCGGGGAACGGAACCCCGAGTGACGACGAGACGCTGCTCGTCCTTTCCCATCAGGGAAGGGCGTCGCAGGGCGATGAATGGCCCGGGCTCATGGCCGAGGGCGACCGGATGGCGCTCGCGCAACTCGAGCACGCCGAGGTCACGGGTCCGGCTCTCGAGCTCCAGACCCATCTCGACGGTCTGCGCGCTCTGGATCCCTGGTTGCGCGGCCTTTCGGATGCGATGGGGATTCCGGATGCACGTCACGAAGTGGTGAGGTCGGCTCTCTATGAGGCGCTCGCCAATATCGCCGAGCACGGACACGCCGAGCGTGAAGAGGGGCGGGTGCAGGTGTGGTGGCTGCCCGACGCCGATGGTCCGCACATGGGCTCATTCGTCATCCGTGACGATGGCAAGCCGTTCCGTCCCGCGACCCGGCCGCCCACCAACTTTCGCGACTCGGCGGTGCGCAGGCGGGGCCGGGGCTTGGGCCTCGAGATCATGCACCGCGCTCTGGCCGCCGTCTCGTATCACCCGGGAACGCCCCGCGGAAACATCACGCTCCTGACCCTCGGCCGCGCCACCGGCCGGCTCATCAAGGAGAACGTCGCATGACCTGCGAGACACGATTCGAGGAAATCCTCACCTCCGCGGGCGCCACCGTGCTGCGCGTGAACGGTCGGCTGGATGCGCGCAGCGCGTCCACGCTGACCACTCGCTGCGCGGAAATTCGCGCGGCAGGGCGCCATCTGGTGCTCAACCTCGCCGGCGTATCCTTCATCGCGTCGAGTGGAATCGGGGCTCTCCTGGCGCTGGTCGAAGACTATCGTCTGGCGCGACTCCAGGTTCGCCTGGCCGCGATCTCTACGCCTGTCGAATCGGTGCTTCGTCTGCTCAATCTCGAACCCTTCTTGCATGTCGATCCGAGCGAGGAGGACGCCGCGCAAGCCTTGAAGGCCGCATGAGGGAGCCCTTGCGGTTGCCATCCAGCGGGCCTCCTGTCCCGGAGCCGCGCGAAGGTGCCGGCGGAGAGCCCGAGGCTTTCGCCCGGCGCGAGCATTCGCTTCGCTCTCTGCTCGAGCTGAGCCACGAGCTGACGGTCGCGCTCGGGGTGCACGAGACCGCGGACCTCCTGCTGTTCAACCTCATGGGCCAGTTCCGCACCCCGCGCGCGGCGGCGTGGCTCTTTCCCCAGGAAGCGAGTGCCGCGCAGCCGACGCTGGTCCGGTCGCACGGTTTCCACCGCGCGCTGCTCGACGCCATTGGTTCCACCTGTACTTCCGTGCTGCGCAAGCGCTTCGATCAGAACACCGCGCCCGCGTTGTCGTGGACGCTTCGCGATGCCGTAGGCGCCGCCGAGTTCGAGCTCATTCGCCACGCGTCCATCGCCGTCGTGGCACCGCTCTGCGCCCGCGAGGAGTTGTTGGGGTGGGTGGCGCTGGGCGAGCGCTTGGACGGGACGCCCTATGAGCCGGAGGATCTGGAAGTGCTCGAGGCGGCGCTAGGCATGGTCGCGGTCTCGCTGCAGAATGTCCGCCTGTACAATCAGGCGCGCGAGATGAATCGCCGCCTGCGGGCCAGCAACGAGTACCTCACTGAGCTCGATCGCCTGAAGAATGAATTCTTGAGCAATGTGAATCATGAGCTGCGCACGCCTTTGGCCGTGGTGATCGGATCGCTGGAGTGCGTGGTCACGTCCGAGAGGGAAGATGCCGCGGTTCAGAATCTGCTCACGGCATCGCTCGATCAGGCGAAGAAGCTCGGCGCTCTCATCGAGAACCTGCTCAACTTCGCCGACGCCCAGAATGCCCGCCTCTCGCTCGAGTGCTTGCCGGGCGACGCTGCTGCGGTGGCCCGCGACTGCTATGACGTCCGCTTCCCGGGCGTGGCTGCGGGCCTGCGGGAGCTCGTCTATCGATCGGCTCCGACCCTTCCGCAGGCTCGCTTCGACCGCGCGCGCCTCCTGCAGATCCTCGACGAGCTCATCGACAATGCCGTCAAGTTCACGCCCAGCGGATCGCGCATCGAGATCGCCGTCGCCCGCGCGACGGAAGACGGGCGCGAGTGGGTCCAGATCGAGGTCACGGATAACGGTCCGGGGATCGCGCCCGAAGCCGTGCGCTCGCTGTTTCATTCTTTCGAGCAGATCGACGGCTCGGCGACGCGGAGAGTGGGGGGCCTGGGCATGGGCCTCGCCTTTGCGCAGCGACTGGCCGTCTGCATGGACGCGCGCCTCACGGTCGCCAGCACCCTCGGAAAAGGAACGACGTTTCGATTGCTGTTGCCAGGCGCCTAGACTCCGATTCTCCTGCTCTACCAGCTGAGCTACGCCGCCCCGTTCGACCCGATCACGTAGGCTCCGTTCGCCCCGATCGCGCTCATCAAGACGCACCCGAGAAGGAGAATTCCTTTCATTTCTCTTCCTTCGCGGCCGCGAGGTCGCGCCACTCGCGCGCGAGCAAACCGAGGAGCACGGCGTCCGAGATCTCGTCGCCCACCCGCCAGCGCTCGCGCAGGAGTCCTTCGCGCTGGAAGCCGAGGCGGGCGAGGGCGCGCAGCGAAGCTTCGTTGGCCGGATGGGTGTCGGCTTCCAGCCGGCGCGCGCCCAGCGTTCCGAACGCATAGTCGACGACCGCGGTCAGCGCCTCGTGCATGTAGCCTTGGCCCCAGTAAGAGCGATCGAGCCCGTAGCCGATCTCGGCCACGGCGCATTGCTCGCTCATGTGAAAGAGCGAAACATGCCCAAGGAAGAGATCGTCTTTGCGCCGCACGATGGACCAGCGCAGCCCGACGCGGTTGGGGAAGTGGCTCATGGCGCGCTGCACCGACGCCTGCGCCTGCTCGAGGTGCTGCATGGGCGGCGTGTTCCAGTAGCGCATGGCGATGGCATCGCTCTCCATGGCGAACACGCCTTCGGCGTCACGCTCCTCGGTCTCGCGCAAGAGAAGCCGCTCCGTCTGGAGAACGGGAAACTGCTCGGGGAATTTCATGTCCGGTTTCCTCCCTCTCGATCGTCTGAAGGATGAGCCCCACGATGGGGGGGACCACCGAAAGGAGACCTGCGATGAATGCCTTTCTGTTTCTCTACCACCCGCCCGAAGGGCCGCCGCTCACGCGGCAACAAATGGCGGAGGTGATGCCCGTCTGGATGGCGTGGATGAAGAGCCTCGACGAGCGCGGCCACTTGAGACACGCCGGCAATCCGCTCGCGCGTTCGGGCAAGATCGTGCGCGGCAAGCCGCAAACGGTCACCGATGGGCCCTTCGCCGAAGCCAAGGACGTGATCAACGGCTACACCCTGATTCAGGCGAGCGACCTGGCGCAAGCGGCCGAGCTGGCCAAGGGCTGTCCCATGCTCGACGGCGGCGGATCGGTCGAGGTCCGCTCCATCGCCCCGATGTGAGAACGTTCCGCCACTTCCAAAGGAGACCACGATGAGCGAGTTCGTCTATCTCTACCGCGGCGGCGAGGAGCGCACCTCCTCACCACAGGAAATGCAGCAGATCATGCAGCGCTGGATGGATTGGCTGCAGGGCCTCGCCGGACAGGGCCATATCAAGGACAAAGGCAACCCGCTCGAGCGCGGCGGCAAGATCGTCCGCGGCCAACAGAAAACGGTGAGCGACGGGCCGTTCGCGGAAGCCAAGGACCTGGTCGGCGGATACACGCTGGTCGAAGCCAAGGACATCGATCAGGCGGCCGAGCTTTCCAAGGGCTGCCCGATCTTCGACGCCGGCGGCTATGTGGAAGTGCGGCCGGTGATGAAGATGTAGATGAGCGACCCCGCGGCGCCGAAATCAGGAGTCGATCTCGATCGCCTCTTCCGCAGCGAGTCGGGGCGCATGGTCGCCGTCCTGACTCGCCTCTTCGGCGTGCACAACCTTGGGCTGGCCGAGGACGTGGTGCAGGACGCGTTCTACCGCGCGCTCCAGGTGTGGAAGTTCCACGGCTTGCCCGAGAACCCGTCCGCCTGGCTCATGACCACGGCCAAGAACCGCGCCCTGGACGTGCTGCGGCGCCAGCGCACGGCGCGCACGTTTGCGCCCGAGCTGAGCCGCATGCTGGATTCGGAGTGGACCCTGGTGCCCACGCTCGAAGAGCAGTTCCAGCCGCACGCCATCCAGGACGATCTCCTGCGCATGATGTTCACCTGCTGCCATCCGAGCCTGAGCGAGGAGGCGCAGGTCACGCTCGTGCTCCACATCCTGTGCGGCTTCAGCGTCGCCGAGGTGGCAGCCGCGTTCGTGGCCACGCCGGCCGCCATCGAGAAGCGCATCACGCGCGGCAAGAAGACGCTGGCCACTTCCCAGGATCTTTTCGACGTCACCAAGGACGAGGCGTTCGACGCGCGGCTGCCGGCCGTGCAACGCGCTCTCTACCTGCTCTTCAACGAGGGCTATCACGGCGCGTCGCCC
The DNA here is from genome assembly GCA_036003365.1 of Candidatus Eiseniibacteriota bacterium. Taxonomy (GTDB): domain Bacteria; phylum Eisenbacteria; class RBG-16-71-46; order RBG-16-71-46; family DASYSL01; genus DASYSL01. The sequence goes on along the minus strand of DASYSL010000022.1, from coordinate 11,114 downwards.
GATGCCGCGGTGCACGCCGAGCTGTGCTGGGAGGCCATGCGCCTGGCGCGCCATCTGCGCGAGCACCCACGCGGGGCGACGCCGGCCACGCATGCGCTCGCGGCCCTCATGTGCCTGCACGCCGCGCGCCTGCCCGGCCGCCTCGACGCCGCCGGCGATCTGCACTCGCTGCTCGATCAGGACCGCGCGCGCTGGGACGGTGCCTTGATTCGCGAGGGCCAGCGCCTGCTCGATGTCTCGGCGAGCGGGCGCGAGCTGACGCCGTATCACGTGGAGGCGGCGATCGCCTGGGTCCATGCGCAGGCGCCGAGCGTGGAAGAGACGGATTGGGGTCAGATCGTGGGCTTCTACGACACGCTCATGCGCATCCAGCCGTCGCCCGTGGTGGCCTTGAATCGCGCCATCGCCGTGGCTCAGCACCAAGGCCCGGAGGCGGGACTACGGGCGCTCGACGGCATCGAGGACCGCGGGCGCCTCGCCCGCTATCCTTTCTATCCCGCCGCCCGGGGCGAGCTGGAGCTGCGCCTGGGACGGTGCGCCGCCGCCCGCGCGCACTTCCAGGCGGCGCTGGCGCAGGCGCGCAATCCCACCGAGCGGCGCTTTCTCGAGCAGCGCCTCCAAGCCTGCCGCGACTAGGGCCCCCGGCGCCCTCGTTCCGGCGGCCGGCGAGCTTTGCTAGGCTCAATGCATCCGATTTCGCATCCGGGAGGCGCCTCGTTGGAGAATCATCGGGAAGAAGAAGCGCTGCTGGCTCGACTGGGGCGCGGGGAAGAAGCCGCCTTCGCCGCCCTCGTCGACCAGCTCCAGGGACGGCTCTACGCATTCGCCAGGACGTTCACGACCTCGCCGGCGCTGGCCGAGGACATCGTGCAGGAGACCTGGCTCGCCGTGATCCGCGGTCTCGGCGGATTCGAAGGACGATCGTCGCTGCGCACCTGGATCTTCGGTATTCTGGTGCGCCGGGCGAAAACCGTGGCCTCGCGCGAAGCGCGGCGGCCCGAAGTGCCGTACCCAGGCGCCAACGGTCACGGCGAAAACTCAGGCGAGGAGTGGGACCTGGGCTACGGCCGGCGCGGATTGTGGGAGCGTGCCCCGGCTCCGTGGGGGCTCGAGGATCCGGCCGCGGTGTTCCAGACCAAAGAGGCGCTGGAGATCATCGACCAGGCGGTCCGAGAGATGCCCGAGACCCAGCGCCAGGTCGTCCTCTTGCGCGACGTCGAGGGGCTCGAATCGGCGGATGCCTGTAACATTCTGGGCCTGAGCGAGACGAACCAACGGGTGTTGCTCCACCGCGGCCGTGCGCGCGTCCGTCGCGCGCTCGACCGTTACTTGCAGGGACAGACGGACTTGGCCGGCCCGCTCACGGGTTCGGCCCGAACTCGAGGGGAGCGGTCATGAACTGTATCGAGGCGATCGACGTCATGGGAGACGCGGCCGAGGATCGTCTCGATCCTTCGTGTAGCGCGGGCTTCCAGGAGCACATGGAGGAGTGTCCTCCTTGCGCCACCTATTACGAGCAGCTGCGAATCACGCGCTTGGCCCTCCAGAACCTCGATCCTGCCGCCCCCGAAGCGCCCGCCCGGCGCGCCGAGCTCATTGCGACCTTCCGCCGCGCGTTCGGCGAAAAGAAAAACTAGAACCCATCGGTTTTACAAACCCCGCGCTGTAACGAACGGCACCCTTTCGAGACACACCTCCAGGTCAGGTCTTCCCCCGGAGGAGTTCGAGAAATGTTCCGGTTTCGGATCGGTCGGCCGTCGCACGGCGGCTGGATCGCGCTCATGGTCGTCGCCCTGCTGCTTGCGGCGGACGCCCTGCTCTTCGCCCAGGGCGCGGGCCACACGGGTGGCTCGTCGATGAGCATGAGCGACGCCGAGATGGGCCACTGGGTGAAGGAGTTCTACAAGACGCACCCCGTGGTGGGCCGGCTCGCGCCCCAAGGAGCGCCGGTCGACACGTTCATCGCCTCCGGCACTTCGTTCGACACCGACGGAAACACGGGCACGCAGATCGACACCATGCGCATCCACACCCATGACACGGTGTGGTGGCACGCCGCGAGCGGCAGCCACACCGTGACCAACGGCACCGGCTCGCTCGATCCGGCCGCGGGCAAGACCTTCGATGCGGCGATCGTCTCGCCCTCCAACCCCAACTTCGCTTTCGAGTTCGACACGCCAGGGCAGTACAACTTCTTTTGCCGTCCGCACGAAGGCTTCAACATGAAGGGCGTGGTGATCGTCACCGACGCGCCGCCGGCCGCGCCGGCCGACACGTTCACCGCGAGCGGGCTCCAGTTCGACACCGATCAAAAGCCGGGCACGCAGGTCGACACCGCCTTCGTGAACGTCGGCCAGACCATCCTGTGGCGCGACCTGGCCGGCATTCACACGGTGACCAACGGCACCGGCTCGCTCGATCCGGCCGCGGGCACGCTGTTCGACGCCGATCTCACCCTCGACAGCGACACCTTTGAATTCCAGTTCACCCAGGCCGGGACATTCCCGTTCTTCTGCCGCGTCCACGAGAGCTCCAACATGCGGGGCGTCGTGGTCGTGACCGATCCCGTGGCGGTGGGTCCGCTTCCGGGCCGGCAAGTCATTGGCTTCGCTTCCGAGCCCGAGCCCAATCCAACGCGACACGGCGTGAGCTTTCGGCTGGCGATGCCGACGGCCGGCCGCGCGGTGGTGCGCGTGTACGACGCGCGCGGCCAGCTCATCGCCGTGCCGTTCGATCGCGAGCTGGGCGCGGGCGTGTGGAGCGTGACGTGGGATGGAAGCACGGCGGGCGGTGGCCGCGCCAAGAGCGGCGTCTACTTCCTGCGGCTCGTCGTGCCGGGAGATCAGGCCAGTCGATCGGTCGTTCTGACGCACTGAGCAGCCCGGGCCGGCTGCTCGAACTCGGCGCGGATGCTTTATGGGTCCGCGCCGAGGCTATTTCGTGTGCGGCGCGAGTTCCGGGAGGGGGCTCGCGCCGTCTCTTTTCCCGCGCGCGCTTTCCAGGCCGGGCCGGTTGGTGTATTGATTCCGCGCTGCCCGGCGCTAGGCTCAGCGGTCGGACCTCATGGAGGCGGGATGCACAACGAGTTCTGGAGCGTTCTCGGACTCTCAGCCATGATTCTTTGCCTGCTCATTCTCTTCGGTTTGGCGCTCTCGAGTCTGGGAGACGACTCGCCTGAGTCCAGCGACACGACAGACCGCTAAATCGCCCGCACGCCCGCAAGTGGAGACGCAGCCGGGGCTTGCTTGACATTCCGGGGCTCGCAAACCTAGATTCTGGGCTCACCACCGGGCGACACGATCACCTTCCGGGACCTCAAGGGAGACCGATTTGATTAGGCCTCGATGGGCCCTGGCCGCTCTGGCCGCGGGGCTGGTCGCGATTCCATCCGTCGTCCACGCGCAGTACGCCCCGGGACAGGGTTCGTTGGGAGCCACTTTCGGCGTGCCGATCATTCTCGGCCCCGGTGAGCTGAAGTGGGGCCAGGAGCCGCGCCTGATGGGCAAGGGCAATTTCCAGTACGTGATCAACCGTACGTGGCGCGCGTCTTTCAAGTTCGGTTACGGCTGGTCGGGCTACAACGACGCGTTCAACGCGCCTTTCGTCCTGCAGGCCGCGGAAGTCAACGGCGACACCACCAAGGGCGATCAGCTCGTGATCATGAACCCGTTCACGGCGACCGTTCACTTCACACGCGCCCTCAGCAAGAACTGGATGTGGTACGTGGGTGGGGGTCCGGGTGTCTACCGGGTGAACATCACGAACGATCACCGGACGATCTATGATCCGGTCACGCACGAGCGGTTCAAGTTCGGGTCCTTCGGCATTTCAGGGACAGGCGGGATGGAATACTTCCTACCCTCGAACAAGAACGTGAGCCTCCTGGGAGTCGCGACGGTCGATCACCTGTTCAGCTCGTACAAGGATCGGTTCCCCTCCGGCTATGCGGGGCCGTATACGTTCATGGATGTGAGCATTGGCGTGAACGTCTATTTCAAGCCGCTGGGATCCAAGTCGACACCGACGCCGGCTGCGCTTCCTTCGGAGGCGCCGCCCGCCGGTGGCGCGCCCACGGACACCACGAAGACGAGTCCCTAGTCGCCGGCGAGGCGCCGGCAGCGAGGAGTAGGTGATGGAATCGAGAAGCCCTGCGGAAGTGGCGGAGATCCTCGAGCGGTTCGAGGGCGCCCTGGCCCGCGTGGGCCCCGAGGCCCTCACCTTCGACGATGTTCTCCTCGTGCCCGGCCGCTCGGACGTGCATCCGGGCGAAGCCGACGTTCGCTCCCTCTTCTCCAAGCACATCACGCTCAACGCGCCCATTGTCTCGGCGGCCATGGACACGGTCACCGAGTTCGAGCTGGCCATCGCCATGGCGCGCGAGGGCGGCATCGGCGTCATCCACAAAAATCTCTCCATCGAAGAGCAAGCGGCTCAGGTCGACCGCGTGAAGCGCAGCGAGTCGGGCATGATCGTCGATCCCATCACGCTCGAGCCCGAAGCGCGCGTACGCGAAGCCCTCATCATCATGCAGCGCTTCAGCATCTCCGGCGTGCCCATCACCAAGCGCGGCAAGCTGATGGGCATCCTCACCAACCGAGATTTGCGATTCGAGTTCAACGCCGAGCGCCTGGTGAGCGAGGTCATGACGTCGACCGGACTCATCACCGCCCCTGTGGGCACCACGCTCGAGGAAGCGCGCTCGATCCTCCACCAGCATCGGATCGAGAAGCTCCCCGTGGTCGATGCCGACTTCCAGCTCAAGGGCCTGATCACGGTCAAGGACATCCAGAAGCGCGAGAAGCATCCCAACGCGTGCAAGGACCATCTCGGGCGCCTGCGCGTGGCGGCGGCGGTGGGCACGGGCGGCGACTTCCTCGAGCGCGCGGCCGAGCTGGTGCGCGCCGACGTCGACGCCATCGTGGTCGACTCGGCGCACGGTCACTCGCGCGGGGTCGTCAAGGCGGCCGAGCGCCTGCGCGAATCCCTGGCCGATCGCGACCTCGTGGTCGGCAACGTGGCCACGCGCGAGGGCGCAGCCGATCTCGCTGCCTTGGGCGTAGACGCGGTGAAGGTGGGCATGGGCCCCGGCTCGACCTGCACCACGCGCGTGGTGAGCGGCTCGGGCATGCCGCAGATCACCGCCATCTTCGAAGCCGTGGCGGCGTGCGCATCGCGCAATGTCCCGGTCATCGCCGACGGCGGCATCAAGCACTCGGGCGACGTGACCAAAGCACTCGCCGCCGGCGCGCACTCGGTCATGATCGGCGGGCTCTTCGCCGGCACGGCGGAGTCGCCGGGCGAGCAGATCCTTCTCGAGGGCCGCGCCTACAAGGTCTACCGCGGCATGGGCTCGCTCGGCGCCATGCAGCGCGGCAGCGCCGATCGCTACTTCCAGGAGCAGGGACGCGAGCTGCGCAAGATGGTGGCCGAGGGCATCGAGGGCCGCGTGCCCTTCAAGGGCCCGCTCGCCGACTCGATCTTCCAGATCCTGGGCGGCCTGCGCTCGGGCATGGGCTACACCGGCGTGCGCACCATCGACGAGCTGCGCACCAAGACGCGCTTCGTGCGCGTGAGCATGGCCGGGCTCCGCGAGAGCCATCCGCACGACATCACCATCACGCGGGAAGCGCCCAACTACGACGTTCGCTGACCTTTCATCTTGAGCCGGCCGACGCGCACGAGCAGGTCCCACGAGGCGCGCGCGCCCATGGCCAGGAGCAGGAACACGGCGAAGGTCAGGACCGCGAGCGCCATGTCGATCTGGTGCTTCATCATGAGCACCCCGCCTCCCGACAAGAGCACGAAGGCGGCGGGCAGCATCACGGAGCGATAGATCAGCTCCTTCCGCGAAAACGCATCGTCCTGCGATCCCCAGATCTGCTTCGAATGGCGAATGCCGACCACGAAACGCACGGCGCCGAGCATGGCCACGCCCAAGCCGAACGGACGCGGAGCGTTGCTGGGCGTGAGCATCATGAGCGAGAGAAACACGACCACGAGGAACGACCCGAAGGCCTCGAGCGCGATGGCATGGAGGTGGGCCCGGCTCTCCTGAACCACCATGTCCCAGTGGATCGACATGGCGACGAACAGGAGTCCCATGAGCGTGGCCGCCGTGGTTCCGGCGAGGAGATAGAAGTCGTGCCACAGGGCCGTGGCTTCGTTGAAGGCAGGCATTGCCGGGCAGCATAAACGACGAAGCCCGGGCGTGGGAGCGCCCGGGCCGGTCTTTGCCATCGCGGCGTTTCCGCCTACGCCACGGGCGGTGGAACTCCGTCTTGCGGGTCGACGAGCTTGGTCGGGGACGACGGACGAGCGACTCGGCCGGGCTCACGCGCCGCCGCACGGCCCGTATTCTCGGCGCTCGTGGTCGGCGTTTCCGGCTGAGGCTCGGTCGTCTCGGCCTGGGCCACCGCGGCTTCACGCCGCGGGAGCTCGAATTGGAAACCGGGCGAAAGCTCCCGAATCTCGCTGACGACGCGCTGCATGTCCTCCTCCAGCTCCGCACTGGGAGTCGAGCGCCACGCCGAGTACAACTCGAGAAGCTGGTCCTGCTTGGCCCGGATCTGTTCCTGACGCCCCGCCTCGTTCACCGTGCGCTCGAGGTGGAACACTTCGCCCTCGGACAGCCGGCGGCTCAGATCGAGATACTCACCCCGCATGTGGGAGAGAATCTTGAGGTACTTCTCGAAGCCCACCGAGAGCTTCTCCAGCACCTCGCTGATCCCCGCGTTCCGCCGGTGGATCTGCTGCGAGTACGAGTAGGCGAAGTGGTAGTACGTCTTGCCGCGTCCGACGTAGGCCTCCTCGGCCGGCTTCATCTTTTCGACCTGTCCGGGTGTGAGGGGCTGGTCGAAGATGCCGATCGAGACCAACAGGAAGTCCGCATTCGTCTTGTAGATCGCGTACTTGAGGCGAGCATCGGTGGAGTTCTGCAGGCGACGGAACACGTCCGCGTCGTACTTGGACAAGTACTTCTTGGACTGTTCGACGTACTCCGGGTTCAGGAACGAGTGAAGGAGATGAGCCAGATAGACGTTGACGTCCTCGTCATAAAAGTCCTGGTTCGACACCAGGCCCGTCTCCATCCGCGAATACAGGAGACAGTTGATCATGAAGTAGTACGTCGGCTCGAGAGCTCGATTGGACTCTTTGAGATCAACGTATGAGCGAGGATTCATCGTCCGTTCTCCCCGTGCACATCGAGTTCGAATCCGCAAAACCGATTGCACTCACGGGGGGGAAGAGGCATTTAGCGTGCCATGCAGGTTTCAGATTGCCCGGGACACTAAACTGGGATGACGGGATGGGCTTCGAACTCGTAAGTGGTTCGAGCAGGCTCGGTTTCGAAAAGAATCCGAAGTGACCAGCAGGGTGAGGCCGCCCACCTCGTGAGCGAATTCTCTCCAGACTGCGTCAAGCGCCTGTTAAACGGCTTAGCAACCGGGATGCGTTTTTTCACAGCCGCGACGGAAGTGCCTCACCCTGGGGCAGGGACGATGGATTTCGCGCGCTGCCAAGCGAATGGGCTTGCACGAAGGTTGTTCCGGTGGCGGGCGCGTGGCATGGTGCGCTTGATCATGACCGCCCCGCGTGCAATTTGCGCACGATCGGTGCGCGCTGCACGCCGACGCCATCGTCTTTCGAGACCGTGATGACCGACTCCTCGCCCCCGGAGACCCGGCAACCGGAGCCGCCCACCAAGAGGGGCGGGTTCCGCCTGCGTCTTTTCCTCCTCATCGTTACCCCGGTGGCCCTGCTCGGCGCCGGCGGCGCGTACCTCCTGTTTTCGCTCGCGCCGCGCGATAGCTCACTCTCCGACTTCCTGCCCGCCTACCTGACCGCGGCCGCACTCGCGGTGACGCTGGCCGCGGTCCTCGCGTGGGCCGCCGACCTGGCGCTTCGAAATCGCCTCGCCGCCGTCGAGCGCACGCTCGCGCAGGGCAGCCGGGGCACCGAATCGCTCGCCGCCGTCGAGCGCCAGTGGGCCGGCCTCCGGCGCGTCGCCCGGGCCGCGCACGAGACCGTTTCGCGGGTTGACGACCGCTCCCAGGACGCCGAGGAACTCAAGGCGCTGCAAGCGGCTGCCGATGATCTCTTGGAGAAGATTCGGGTCTGGAGCGAGACCGAGATCGCCCCTTCCTTCGAGGCCGGGGGACCTCTGAGTGAGCTGGCGCAGGCGCTCGGAACGCTGGCCCGCCACCTCGACGAGAAGAACGCCGAGGCACGCGAGGTGGCCGAGCTGGCGCGCCAGTCGGTGGGCGAGGCCTACGAGGGCATCGAGCGCGCCAACCGCGAATCGAGCCGGAGCGCGCGCGAGATCGCGGCCTTGCTCACGGCTTCGGCCGAGGTGAAGCGGCTGGCGGGAGATCTCACGGCGCGCTTCCGCGAGCCGGTGCGGGTAGCTCCCAGCGAAGTGCCCGCCCCGGTGGCGAAGGAGCCCGAAGTCGGTCCGGAGCTCGAGCTGTGGCGCGAGCGCGTGGCTTCGCTCACCTCGCGGCTCGAGTCGCTGGAGCGGCTGGCCTTGCGGGGCGCGCTCGAGCTCGCGGCCGAGGGCATCGCCGAGCGGCGCGAAGCGGGCCCGTGGCTCGATCGCGTCGAAACCCTGCGTCACGTGGCCTTGGGCGCGCGCGCGCTGCGCGAGGAGTCGAAGGCGATCGCGACGGAGACGGCGGCGGTGCTTCTGTCTTCGCTGCAGACAACGACCGAGCCGGCGCCGACGCCTGCAGCCACGGCATCGCTTCCGGTCGAGCTCGTGGCCATGGTCGAGCGCGTCGAGCAGTGGGGATCGGACGCGCACTCGCGTGGCGAGCGGCTCTCGGCGCTGTCGCAACGGCTGGCCAGCGAATTCGCCGCGGCGACCGGACTGGCGCGAGCCGGCGCAGACGAGCTGGCGGGACTCGCGGCGCGCTTTACAGCTCGCTCGGCGGTGGCCGAGACGGAAGAGGCGGAAACGGCCAGCGAGAGCTGGCCCGCGGGCGCGCGACCCTTGCGTTTGTTGACGCGCGAGGACGTGGTGCCCGACGACGACGATGCCCCTGGCGCTGCCGAAGGGACGCCGCGCGATGGCTAGGGCGCCGGCTGGGCTCTGGGAGGCCGAGATCGAGCGCGCCGCCGCCGGCGCCGACATCCCAGCCTCGACGCTCGCCGCCCTGTTTCAGGTGGAAAGTGCCGCGGTCACGCCGCCGCCGTGGGGCGAGACCGAGATCCTGAAAGGGCTCGGCCGCCTGCTCGTCTCGGCGGCAGAGGAGCTCGAAGGGGACGCGGACGTCGAAGCGTCGCGCGGCGGCTTGTTGGGCCTGGCGCAGGTCGCTTCGCTGCTCGAGGTGCCACGCCTCAGCGATTGGGCGGTGCGCCTGGCCGAATCGCCGGAGCTCGCCGAGCTGGCGGGCGACGCCGCGCGCATGCTGCGCGGCGAAGCCTTCGAGATGATGTTCGCGCAGAACCTGATCGAGCTGCGCGAATGCGCCTGGCGCTGGCCCGAGCGGCGGACCGTGCAAGCGGAGCCGCTCGAGCCTGCGGTCGACGTCGAAGACGTCACGGAAGCGGAACCGGAACCGATCGCGGTGATCGAGCCGGAGCCGGAGCCAGAGGCAGAGCCGGAACCGGTCGTCGTGCTCGAGTCAGAACCAGAGCCCGAGCCTGAACCGGAACCGGAGCCAGCTCCGCCGCCACTGGCGCCGGTCGTGACGCCAAGACGTCAGCCGGCTCATGCGCTGGTCGCGGATCCGTCGCCGATCGCGGCCGGGTTCCTGGCGCGGCTGCTCATGAGCCGCGATCTCCGCGTGACCATGGCGGAGACCGCGGAGCGCGCCGCGGCCGAGGTCGCCCGCGGTAGCTACGACGTGGCTTTCATCGTGGCGGAGTGGCCGGTGCCACCCGCAGACGACACGCTGATTGTGAGGTTGTTCGCCGAAGGCAGCACGCCGCACGCGCGCGTCGGGGAGAAGATTCTCTTCAAGCCGCCGGCGGCCGAAGAAGTGAACCAAATTCTCGCAGCCTGGTCGGGGGCCCACACGCGTCCGGCCTAGTCAGGAGCCCGGATGACCTCGACCACCCTCGCCCGTCCGACCGGCACCGGCTACACGGTGCTCGTGGTGGACGACGATCCCCGCATCGTCGAGCTGTTGCGCATCGCACTCGGCGCGCACGGCTTCCGCGTGGTCGCGGCGTCGAACGGGGAAGAGGCCATCAAGCAGGCGTTCGACGAGCAGCCCGACATCGTCATCCTCGATGTCCGGCTGCCGCGCCGCAGCGGCTACGAGGTCTGCGAGCAGATTCGCCGCGAGCCCGAGCTGTCGCATGTTCCGGTGCTCATGATCTCGGCCCTCACCGAGACGGAAGCGCGCCTGCAGGGGATCTCACGCGGCGCCGACGACTACCTGCCCAAGCCGTTCTCGCCCAAAGAGCTGATCGCCAAGGTGCGCCGCCATCTCGCGCGCTCGGAAGAAGTGAAGACGCTGAGCCGGCGCGCCCGCGAGCTGGCCGGCGAGCTGGAGCGCGCGCGTGACGAAGCGCGCCGCGCCCAGGACGAGCTGCGCCGCGAGCGCATGGTTCAGGAAGCCAACGCGCGCCTGGCGCACGATCTCTCGCGCCTCGATCGGCCCAACGACGTGTCTTCATCGTTGTTGTTCTCGCTCATGACGCAGCTCGGTGTCGAAGGGGCGTCGGTCCTGTTGCCGAGCCCCAAGGAAACCGGCTGGCTCGAGCCGCGCGTGAGCCGCGGCATGGCGCCGGAGCGCGAAGCCCTGCTGCGCTTGCCTGTCGATGGCGAGATGGCGCGACTCCTCGTCGCACTCGGCCGTCCCGTGCGCCGCGAAGAGATGGAGCGCTTCCCCATCCTCGTGCATGAGCTCGATCCGCTGGTCGCTGCGGGCATGGCGCTGTTCATTCCGCTGTGCTCGCGCGGCCGCCTCGTCGGTCTCGCCGTGCTCGGCGAGAAGTCGGACAGTTCGGCGTTTCAGGGCATGGATCTCGAGATGGCCGCGAGTTTGGGTCAGGTCGCCGGCGTCGCCGTCGAGCAGTCCGATCTCGTGCGTCACGCCGAAGAAACTTTGCTGCAGGCCGTCAACGCCTACGCCGCCACCATCGAGGCGCGTCAGCCCGGCGCCGGT
>DASYSL010000021.1:0-8656 GCA_036003365.1 Candidatus Eiseniibacteriota bacterium | reverse complement strand
AAGAGCGTATCGGTGTCGAAGCCGAGCAGCTTCTTCAATTGCGCCGGATCGCGTTGCTCCACCGCCGAGGCGAAACGCGCGACCGCTTCGTCGGGTGTGGCGAACGTTACGGCTCGGGTCGTTTCGCTGGTGGAGGTATTGGAGCAGCCGACTCCCGCCAAGAGTCCCGCCAAGAGGAGTGCCGCGGCCCAGAAACTGGCTTCGCGCTTCATGATGTCCTCCTAGCGGCGACCACCGCGTCCGCCGCCACCGCCGCTCCGGGCACCCGAGCTCCTACTGGCTGTGCTCGCTGACGCGCTGGAGCGCCCGCGCGCGCTCGCCGAGCGCTCGAATCCGCCACTTCCACCGCTGCCCGACAAGCCGGTATCGCGTCCGCCGCCGCTCGAGCTGCGGACGACGCTCGCGCCATTCTGCTGCGTGACGCTCGGGCCGGCGCCGCCGCCGTTGGCCACGCGCGCGCCGGCGCCGTTCGTGGCCGCGCCCGGACGGGAGACCTGCGATGCGCCTTGGCCCACGCCTCCGGTGGAAGCGGAGGGGCGTGCGGCGGCGTTGTTGCTCGCGCCGCGATAGCCACTGCTGCTGCCCCCGGCGCGATTGGCGGCGTTGCTCGCTCCTCGATAGCCGTTGTTGCTCGTCGTCGCTCGGTTGGAACCGCCATAGCCGCGGTCCGTGTTCGCAGTTCGGTTGTTCGGGTTCACGGTGTTGCGACCCGTCTGGCCGGCCTTGTTGTTCTTGCCTCGGTAGGTGCTCTGACCGCGCCCCGACTGTCCCGCGCCGGCGCGATTGTTGCTGTTCGCGGGCCGGGTGCTCGCCATCGGGCTACGATTGCCGGCGCCACCACGGTTGCCATTGCCGCGATTGTTGCCCAGATTGCGGTTGCCCTCGAAGCGATTGAAGTAATTGTTGTTCACGTTGATGTTCACGTTGCGATTGCTGTAGTGCGACACGTGATTGAAGCTGCCGCCGTAATGGGGATGATACCCGTACGCCGGCGGATAGAAGGGCCGGCCGCCGTAGTAGACGGATCCGTATCCCCACGCCGGATAGCAGTACGAGTTCATCGTCGACCCGACGAGCATGCCGATGCCGAAGCCGACCAGCGCACCCGCCAGCGCCGAGCCGTCATTGTTCTCGTCGGATTTCTCCTCCGTGGCGGTGGTGGCCGGCGCCTGCGTGTAGACGACCTGCGGATTGTATTGCGGCACATAGATCACCTTGGGATCCGCCGGCTGCACGGTGATGACCGGCTGGCCTTCCTGGGTCGTCTGCTCGACTTTCTGCTCTTTCGACGTGTTGAGATTGCCGCTGTTGAGCGCGGCGGTGCGCAGACGTTGGATCGCATCGAGCACGCTCTTCTGGTCCGAGGTGAAGGCCGCGCCTAGCTGCTTCGTCCAGTCGAGTTGCTGGCACATCATGTCGACCACGTCGGGGAAGTGGACGAGTGCGCGCATGGCGGGGCCGAGGCCCATCTTCTCGGTGGCCGCGTCGAGCTCCCCGCCTTTGAGGTTCTGGTTGTCGAGGAGCCAGTTACCGGCGTCGAGGACTTCCTGCGCATTGACTGACGCCGCCAGGATCTGCGCCACGAGCGGATCGGGGTAGAGCGCGATGGGAGCGACCAGCTCTTCGATGGCGTCGGGGGTCCACGAGGCCTGCGTGACCACTTCGGCCGTCGCCGCGCTGCCGTTCGGGGCAGCGGCGGTCGTCGTGTCGCTCCCCGTCGTCTTCTTGCATCCGCCGAGGTCGAGTCCGCTCGACACGAGCAGAAGGCACAGACCCATGCGCCAGGACAGGGCGAGGCCCGGGATCGAAATCCGTCTCATGATGCCTCCAGCCAGTTGTTTCCTCGTGAGAGGTGGGCCAGTCCGGGGGAGACAGGATGCGCTGTGCCGAGCCCAAAGTCCAGTCGCCGCTAGAAAGCTTCCTGCAAGGCCAGGAAGAATCGCGTCTGGTCGTCCTGGCCGCGTGCGGCGTCGAGGGCGAGATTGGTGCGCGTGCGCTTGGTGAACTTGATGCGCAAGCCGGCGCCGAAGCCGAGATCGGGTTTATCGAAGGTGTTGTCGGCGGTGGTCGTGGAAGTCATGTTGAGGAAGCCCACCGCACCGAGGAGCCCGTCCTTGGTGAGCTGCGCGCGATATTCGAACTCGAGATACGCCTGGTTCTCGCCTCGGATGTGTCCCTGCACGTAACCGCGGCCGCTGCGCCCATAGGTGTCCCAGCCGATCGCCGGCAGGTCCAGGTACGGGGCTTTGCCGAAGGTGAACCAGAGATAGCTCCACACCGCGAGCACGTTGTTGCTCCTCTTCGGCAGCACGGCGTAGGTGCGGAAGTCGCTCCACAAAGACTGGCGCGCGAAGTCGCTGCCGAGGTCGGGAAGAAACGAGCGCAGGCTCGCGTTCCAATAATAACCGCGGGTGGCGTTGATGGAGTTGTCGCGCGTGTCGACCAGCACGTTGCCTGACAAGCCCACGGACTGCGTACGGGACGGCGTGCCGCCCATGTGCAGCCTGTAAGGCGTGATCTCGCCCTGCTCGGCCCTCACGTCCTGGATCTCGTCGTAACGGTCGATGAGCAGGCCGAGCCCGGCGTACACGGGCGACGTCCCGAGCCGCTTGTATCCGGACTGATAGAAACGATAGAGGACGAAGTTCATCGGATACTCGGTGGCGTTGGGATTCACCGGCCCGAGGCCGAACGTGGGCTGCGAGGTGTCGAGATAGCGCCAGTCGCCTTTGAGCGCCCAGCCGTTGTTCGAGGTGTAGAAGTCCGACTTGAACTGGAAGCTGATCTGGCCGGAGAAGGCGTAGCTGCCGCTCAAGGAGCCGGCCGAGAGGTTCGTCGTCTTGGGATCGCCCAGCCAGCCGCCGACGGCGATCGAGGCGCCGACGAAGGCGCCGTACGCCGGGTTGTAGCCGACGCTCGGCAGCAAGGTGAGCGAGAGACCCCTTTTCGTGTGCGTCACGACCTCGGAAGGCGGTGCTTTGCCGAGGATCTGGCGCAGGACGTCGAAGGCATCGCGCTGCGGAACCGTCGTGGCGGTGTCGGTGGACGCGTGCGCTATGGTATCGGGGAGTGCGGCGCTGTCCGGCGCGGCCGGACCTTGCGCCCGGGCCGGCGCGGCCACGAAGAGAGCGCAAACGACGATCGTGAAGGCAAAAAAACAGCCGCCGGGGCGGGCGGGCGTGGGACGCATCCGGGAGACGATACGCTGCCGCGCGGCGAGCCGCAATGGCGGATGGAGGACGGAACCATGAGCGAATACCGGGCGACTGTTCTTTGGCAGCGTCAGGGCGACGAGAAGTTCACCGACGCGCGCTTCTCACGCGGGCATCGCTGGCAGTTCGACGAGGGTGTGGAGGTGCCGGCCTCGGCGTCGCCGCGCGTCGTGCCGCTGCCCATGTCGGTGGCCGCGGCCGTCGATCCCGAGGAGGCATTCGTGGCCTCGCTGTCGAGCTGCCACATGCTCACCTTCCTCTATCTCGCGGCCAAGCGCGGCTTCGTGATCGACTCCTACCGCGACGAAGCCGTCGGCGTGCTGGCCAAGAACGAGGACGGACGGCAGGCGATCACGCGGGTCACCCTGCACCCGGCCATCCGCTTCGGCGCCGGCGCCGAGCCCACGGCCGCCGATCTCGACACCTTGCACCATCAGGCGCACGAGCAGTGTTTCATCGCTCAGTCGGTGCGCACCGAGGTGCGGGTCGAGCCGGTGGCGGCCGAGAGCGCGCGATGAAGGACGTCGCCATCGAGCTCGACGACCGTCCCGGCTCGCTGGCGCGCATGGGAGAAGCCCTCGGACGCGCGGGCGTGAGCATTGAAGGCGGCGGAGCTTGGGTCGTGGACGGCCGCGGTGTCGCGCACTTCCTGTTCGAGGACGGTGACGCGGCGCGCGGCGCACTCGAGGCGGCGGGGCTTCGCGTTCTGGCCGTGCGCGACGTCGTCGTCCAGCGCTTGAAGCAGGCGGTTCCGGGACAGCTCGGCAAGCTCACCGGCCGCATGGCCGAAGCCGGCGTGAACATCGAAGTTCTCTACAGCGATCACGACCACCAGCTCGTGCTGGTGGTCGACGACGTGGCGCGGGCTCGCGCCGTGGCCGAGGAGTGGGGGAGGGAGTGAGCGCGCGCTTCGACGTCCTGCGCGAGATCGAGCGCCTCGATCCCGAGCGCGACCACCAGCGCATCGTCCATCTCTCGTTCGGCTACGAATTCTGCTGGGATTCCATTCGCGCGCTCGAGATCGCGCTCTACCGCACCTACTGCGTGCCCTCGATCTCCGGCCTCTTGCACCGCACCGGCGAGTTCTATCGCGACGCGCAGCGCCGCTACGACGACACGTCCATTCTGGTGGCCGAGATGTGCGAATGGGGCTACGAGGAGGGGCGGGGCAAGGAAGCGCTCGAGCGCATGAACTGGGCGCACGGTCATTACAAGATCGCCAACGACGACTTCCTCTACGTGCTCTCGACTTTCATCTACGAGCCGGTGCGCTGGATCGACGCCTTTGGCTGGCGGCCCACCTGCGTGAACGAGAAGCTCGCCTATTACTATTTCTGGCGCGCCATCGGCACGCGCATGGGCATTCACGACATCCCGCCCAGCTACGAAGCCTTCGAGGCATGGTCGCGCGCCTACGAGAAACAGACTTTTCGCTTCGCTGAGACCAACCGCGGCGTGGGCTCGGCCACGCGCGATCTTTTCGCCGCCTGGTTCCCGCGCATCGCCGCCCCGCTCGTGCGCTACGGCATCTACGCCATGCTCGACGACGACATGATCGCCGCGTTCGGGTTTCCCCGGCCGCTGCCCGGCACGCGCGCGGCTCTGCGCGCCAGCCTCAAGGCGCGGGGCGCCTTCGTGCGCTGGATGCCGCCAAGGCATCAGGCCCACTTCTTCACCGACGACCGCAATCGCACCCATCCCGGGGGCTATCGAATCGGTGAGCTGGGGCCGCGCAAGCTCGTGGCCGCCGAGCGACGTCACCGCGAGACATCATGAGGTTCTGAAATTCCTGCCTGCATTTGGGGCCGCTTTACAGCGCCCGTCCCGGATGGAGACGGGTGGCGACAGGCCGCAACTCCCTCTCCGACTTACGATTCAACGTTTTGGCCGCCCGGCACGCGGGTTGCTCAACAATCCTTCGTCCGCGAAGAACAGCGAATGAGCGAAGCGGTCAACCATGCGGACAGGAGGTCGAACGTGACTCGCAAGATGAGCCAATGGACGCGCGCCACTTGGGCGTCCCTCAGTTCACTGATGCTCATGGCCGGTGTGGCCCTTGCTCAGACTCAGAATCCTCCTTCGGGTTCCGGGGGTGGAGGCGGAGTCTCGACGAGCAGCGGCACGGTGACCACGACTACCAGCAGCGACATCTGGTACTCGCACTGGTGGATCTGGGCGGTCGGTGTCGCGGTGTTCCTCATCATCGTGATCGCGCTCACCAACCGTGGCGGTGGCCGCACGACGACGTCATAACGCGCAAGGAACAGAGCAAAGCAACGACGCGAGAGCTCCGCGCGACGCCGGGACGGGCGTCCGCGGAGTTTCTCTATTGGAGGCGGGCTATTTCTTTCCGGTGAGCTTGCGCCACACGATGCGCAGCGGATCGTAGTGGCGGTCGACGACACGCTCTTTCAAGGGAATGATGGCGTTGTCGGTGATGTGAATGCTCTCGGGGCAGACTTCCGTGCAGCACTTGGTGATGTTGCAGAGGCCGATCCCGCCTTCGTCCTTGAGGAACGCCGAGCGGTCGGCGTCATCGATGGGGTGCATCTCGAGCCCCGCCGAGCGCACGAAGAACCGCGGTCCGGCGAACTGGTGCTTGAGCTCGTGCGTGCGCAGCACGTGGCACACGTCCTGGCACAGGAAGCATTCGATGCACTTGCGAAATTCCTGCGCCCGGTCGATGTCGGACTGGAGCCAGCGCCACTCGGCGCCCGGCTTGGGCGCGAAGGCCGGAATCTTCTTGTTGACCTCGTAGTTCCAGCTCACGTCGGTGACCAGGTCGCGGATCACCGGGAAGGTCTTCATCGGCGACACGGTGATGGCCTGGCCTTCGGGGAAGTGGTCCATGCGCGACTTGCACATGAGCGCCGGCTTGCCGTTGACCTCGGCGCTGCACGAGCCGCACTTGGCCGCCTTGCAGTTCCAGCGCACGGCGAGGTCGGGCGCGACGTGACCCTGGATCCAGTGCACCGCGTCGAGCACCACCATGCCGGGCTGGACCGGGACTTTGTACTCGACGTGCCGCCCACCCGAGCGGTCACCGCGAAAGACCTGGAGAATCGCCTCTTTGGCTTCGCTCATGGCTCTCCCTAGACCTTCGCCGCCGCCGGCTCTTCGAACAACGATTTGAGCTCGGCCGGCATCTCGGGAAGGGGCGCGGGCTCGACCTTCACGGTGCCGGACTTGAGCGTCGCCGCATGGTTCACCTTGCCGTACTCGGAGTCGAGCTTGGGGAAATCGAGACGCGAGTGCGCGCCGCGGCTTTCCTTGCGCAGGAGCGCCGACATCGCGATCACGCGCGAGATGAGCACCATGTTGCGCAGGTCGCGGCTCATGTGCCAGCCGGGGTTGAACATGCGCGTGCCCTCGACGCGCATGCCGGGCAGGCGCTTCTCGAGCGTCGCCAGCTCCTCGAGCGCGCGCTCGAGGTCGGCTTGCACGCGGAAGATGCCCACGTAGGTGCCCATGATCTTCTGCAGATCGCGGTGCACGGCGAACGGGTTTTCGCCGCTCGAGTGGTCGAAGGGAGCCAGCATGTCGGCGGCCTCGCTTTCGATCTCGCTCTGATTCACGCCCGGCATGGCGCCCAGACTCTTGGCGTACTGCGCGGCCCCCAGGCCGGCGCGCCGCCCGAACACGATGAGGTCCGAGAGCGAGTTTCCGCCCAGGCGGTTGGCGCCGTGCATGCCACCCGAGGCCTCGCCGGCGGCGAACAGGCCCGGCAGCGTGGATTGCCCCGAGTCGGGTTCCACGCGCACGCCGCCCATGATGTAGTGCATCGTCGGACCCACTTCCATGGGCGTCTTGGTGATGTCGACGTCGGCCAGCTCCATGAACTGGTGATACATGGAAGGGAGCTTGCGCTTCACGCGCTCGGCCGGCAGATAGCTGATGTCGAGGTAGCAGCCGCCGTGCGGCGTGCCGCGGCCCTCCTTCACTTCGGTGTAGATGGCGCGCGAGACGTTGTCGCGCGTCGAAAGCTCGGGCGGGCGACGCGCCTGGGTCTGCTTGCCGGCCACCGCGGCCTCGACCCACTCACGCGCTTCCTGCTCGGTCTCGGCGTACTCGTGGCGCCGGGCTTCGGGCAGGTATTTCCACATGAAGCGCTCGCCGTCCTTGTTGCGGAGGATGCCGCCTTCGCCGCGTACACCCTCGGTGACCAAGAGTCCCATCACGCCCGGAGGCCACACCATGCCGGTGGGATGGAACTGCACGAACTCCATGTCGATGAGCTCGGCGCCCGCGACCAGCGACAGGGCGTGGCCGTCGGCCGTGTACTCCCATGAGTTCGAGGTGACGGGGAAGGCCTTGCCCACGCCGCCGGTCGCGACCACCACCGCCTTGGCCCGAAAGACCACGAAGCGGCCGCTCTCGCGCCAGTAGGCGAAGGCGCCGGCGATCTTGCCCCCGTCGGTGAGGAGCCTCGTCACCGTGCACTCCATGAAGACTTCGAGCCCCTGGTGCACGCCGCGATCCTGCAGCGTACGGATCATCTCGAGGCCGGTGCGGTCGCCGACGTGCGCCAGGCGCTTCCAGGTGTGGCCGCCGAAGGCGCGCTGCAGGATGCGCCCGTCGGGCGTGCGGTCGAACAGCGCGCCCCATTGCTCCAGCTCGCGCACGCGCTCGGGCGCTTCCTGCGCGTGCAGCTGCGCCATGCGCCAGTGGTTCAGGAACGAGCCGCCCTTCATCGTGTCCTTGAAATGGGTCTGCCAGCCGTCCTGCGGATCGACGTGGGCGAGGGCGGCCGCAATGCCACCCTCGGCCATCACCGTGTGCGCCTTGCCGAGGAGCGACTTGCATACCAGTCCGACGCGCGCGCCTTGCGCCGAGGCTTCGATGGCGGCGCGTAATCCGGCACCGCCCGCGCCGATCACCAGGACGTCGTGCTCGTGAACCTCGTACTTGTCCATGTCCAAGTGGACCCTCCGGCTAGAAGAAGCGCGGATCCTGGATGACGTTCATCGCGCACAGCCGCACGTACAGGTCGGCCGAGCAGACGGCGAGCAAGCTCCACCACGCCCACGCCATGTGGTGCTCGTTGAAGATGCTGAGCACGCTCCACGCCTGGCGCCGCTGCTCGCCGCCCGACACGCATGAGAAGCAATCGAGCTTGCCGCCCACCCAGTGACGCAGCGAGTGACAGGAGAGCGTGTACATGGTGAGCAGGCCCGTCGAAGCCAGGATGACGAGCGAGCCCAGGCCGGCGCCCAAGCGGCCGTCGAAGACGAAGCCGCGCGCGACGTCGTACCAGAGCGGAATCATGAACAGGAGCGCGAGATACAGGAAGTAACGATGGATGTTCTGCAGGATGAACGGGAACTTGGTCTCGCCGCAGTAGCCTGCGCTCTTGGTCTCGCCCACTCCGCAACCCGGCGGATCGGCGAAGAAGGCGCGATAGTACGCCTTCCGATAGTAGTAGCAGGTGGCGCGGAAGCCGCCCG
>DASYSL010000020.1:0-6443 GCA_036003365.1 Candidatus Eiseniibacteriota bacterium | reverse complement strand
TGTTCTCGTGCAAGAGCCCGTACTTCGGCGGGCACTGGGAATCCGAGTACTACCTTCTCGGGGACGGCCACGCGCTCACCTTGGAGAGATCACGCTGGCAGATCGATTTCGGGGTGAGCGCCTCTGAATCGATTCCACAGGCAACGTTTCGAGGCCTCGAAAGCAGCCTTATCAAGCGCTTGGGACGTGGAGTGACCAAACCCTCGGGATCCAGGCCCCCCGCATCGAACACGGACTTCCACGACATCTCGTGGAAGAAAGGTCGTCGTTTCGATACCAGCGACGGGCCCGTCTGGGTCTATCTGCAGCCGACCCCGGAGACCGACAGGTTCACGGTGATCGTCGAGCGGGAGAGCCCGGCCCTCGAGGCCGAGCAAACGCCGGATTGGGTCGAGGGATGGTCCACGAGACCGGGCGAGTTCGTAGGCCGGCCCGCTCAGATGCGCCAAGAGCTGGCTCGTGCACTGGATGGAAGCAATCACGCCCTCGCCGTCGCACTACTCCGCAAGAAACCGTCGTGGGGCGATGGAAAGGCGTTCGCGCGTGCAATCGACCGAGCTGGGTCAGGCCCGCCGGCGTCTTCCGATCTCCTTTTCCTGGCGACGCACGTTTGGCTTCTGTTCGTCATGGATCGCCTGGATCTCGAAGCGGTCGAGTGGAAGGGGATCGTTCGAGAACTCGGATCACAAGGAGTCCGTTTCGAGGCGGATCACTACGTGGGGTGGACCTATTGCGGTTCCCTTGCCGCCTCGTTGGCCCGTCGAGCCGGAACCAATCGGTGGACGGACGAGGGTTTTGCAGAGTGGCTCGAGGGCGGAGCGAGCGATTCATGCCTTTGTGACGACGAGGCGATGAACAAGGTGATCGCAAGCGGGGAAACGTTCCTCAGAGGACATCCAGAATCGAGCGCATTCGCTGACGTCGAACTCGATGTGGCGCTCGCGCACGAGACGCTGTGGTCTCTATCGCTCGCCCAGTCCCGCGACGATGTGATGCTCAACCCAGCGACCCTCGCGCTCACAGGCGCGAGCCATCACGAACAGGCCCTCTCGCACTTCCACGATGTTCTCCGGCGTGTCCCGAGTGGTTGGAAGCTGGACGTCTTGCGCCGACACGTGCGCCGTGTGGAGATCGGAGTCGATACGGCGCAACGGGCATTCTTCTGTCCGGGGGACGACTGATCGAATCGGAACTTCGTTTTCTTCTCCAAGCGCGCGATCTTGAAGGCACGGAAGGCGATTCCGCGAGATTTTCCAGGCACCCGAGGCGGAGGCCTGGGAGCCCCGCCTCGGGGGTCCTGACAGAGGCGGAATCACGGAGCAATCCTCCTCGCCTCGGGAAGCTAAGTCACATGGCGGGATGCAGATGGCCATCCGCAATTTCCGGAGCAACTGATATGATGCGGGCCGATCGGGTCTTCCCACCGTCCGTGAAAGCGAGCCCATGATTCGGACTGCCAATGACCTACGCCGTTCGTTCCGGGAATTCTTCGTGGCCCGCGGGCACACGACCGTGCCGTCGTCGCCGCTCGTGCCGCTCGGCGACCCGACGCTCCTGTTCACGACGGCGGGGATGGTGCAGTTCAAGCCCTACTTCCAGGGTGGGGAAAACCTGCCGTACTCGCGCGCCGTCTCGGTGCAGAAGTGCCTGCGCCTCTCGGACCTCGAGAACGTCGGGCGCACGCCGCGCCACGACACCTTCTTCGAGATGCTGGGCAACTTCTCGTTCGGCGACTACTTCAAAGCTGACGCCATCGCGTGGGCCTGGGAGTACAGCACGCGCGTCCTCGAGCTGCCGGTCGACCGTCTCTACCCCTCGGTGTTCAACGGCGAGGGCGGCCTGCCGCCCGACGAGGAAGCGCGCGCCTTGTGGCAGAAGATGGGCGTTCCGGCGAATCGCATCGTGGCGCTCGGGCGCGCCGACAATTTCTGGGGACCCGCGGGTGGGACGGGCGCGTGTGGCCCGTCCTCGGAGATTTACTTCGACACCGGTCCCGAAGCCTGCACGTGCGGCGGTGGCTGCTCGCCGGGCAGCGATTGCCCGCGCTACATGGAGTACTGGAACCTCGTCTTCCCGCAGTACGACGCCCAGCTCGACGGGACGCTCGTGCCCTTGCCCAAGCCGGGCATCGACACCGGCATGGGGCTCGAGCGTCTGGCGCTCATCGTCCAGGGCAAGGGCTCGATCTTCGAGACGGATCTCTTCCTGCCGGTGATCGAGCTTTGCGCTCAGCGCGCGGGGTTGAGCACGCTGCCCAAGCTCGGCGATCCCAACGATCCGCGCGCGGTCGCGCTCTGCATCGTGGCCGACCATGCGCGTGCGCTCACCTTCGCGTTCGCCGAAGGCATCGCGCCCGGGAACGAGGGGCGCGGCTACGTGCTGCGCCGCTTGGTGCGCCGCGCGGCGCGCCAGGGCCGCGTGCTCGGCTTCCGCGAGCCGTTCCTGGCCGACGCGGCGGCCAAGGTCATCGAAACGTTCCGCTCTTCCTATCCCGAGCTTGCGGCCGCCGAGCGGCGCATTCTGGGCGTGCTCACGCGCGAAGAAGAAAGCTTCCTGCGCACCTACGAGCAGGGGGTCGAGCGCTTCGAATCGCTGGTGGCGGGCGGCGCCAAGAAACTGCGCGGCGAAGACGTGTTCATGCTGCACGACACCTATGGATTTCTCGTCGACCTCACCGAAGAGATGGCCGCCGAGCGTGGCCTCACCATCGACCGCGAGGGCTTCGAGCACGCCATGGACGAGCAGCGCGAGCGTGCGCGCAAGGCGTCCACGTTCGCGGCGCGCGCCGGGGCCACGGAAGAAGGACCGGCCTGGCAGGTGCTGAGCGAAGGTCCGGACTCCGAGTTCGTGGGCTGGGAAACCACCGAAGCCGTCTCGCCCGTGCGCCGCTGGCGCGAGCGCTCCGACGTCGGTCCCGGAATCGCGGAGCTGATTCTCGAAACGACGGCCGCGTATCCGGAAGGCGGCGGCCAGGTCGCCGACTCGGGCATGATCCTCGGCAAGGACTTCGAGTCCGAGCTGGTCGACGTGCGCCGCGCCGACCTCGAAGCACCCATCGTGCATCGCGTGCGCGTGCGCTCGGGGCGCTTGCCGGTGAGCGAGGTGCGGGTCGAGATCGACCGCGACAAGCGCGCGGCCACCATGCGCAATCACACGGCGACGCACCTCGTGCATGCCGCGCTCCGGCGCGTGCTGGGCACGCACGTCATGCAGTCGGGCTCGGTGGTGGCGCCCGACCGTTTGCGCTTCGACTACTCGCACTTCCAGGCCACGACGCCGGCCGAGCTGCGCGCCGTCGAGGACGACGTCAATCGCGCCGTGCTCGCCAACATTCAAGTGAACGTGATCTGGTCGAGCATGGAAGAGGCGCGCGCCGACGGCGTGATCGCCTTTTTCGGCGAAAAGTACCCGGCGCGCGTGCGCTCGATCCGCATCCCCGAAGTCTCCGCCGAGCTGTGCGGCGGCACGCACGTGTCGCGCACCGGCGACATCGGGCTCTTCAAGGTCCTGTCCGACACCTCGATCGCCGCCGGCGTGCGGCGCATGGAGGCGGCCACCGGCCTGAACCTCATCGACCGCTTCCGCGCGCTCGAGGACAAGACCAACGAGCTGTCGCGTCTCTTGAACGCGCGCGTCGACGATCTCACCAAGCGCGTCGAGGGTCTGCTCGGGGAAATTCAGGATTTGAAGAGCCGCAAGGCGCAGGCCCAGTCGGGAACGGTGGAGAAGGAGCTCGGCGCATTGAGCGGCGAGGCGCGCGCCTCACGCATCGGCAAGTACGTGTCCGGGCGCGTCACCGCACCCGACGCCAAGACCCTGCGCGAAGCCGGCGACCAGCTCGCCAAGATGGTCACGCCGGGCTCGGGCGTGATCTGGACACGTTTCGAAGACCGTTATGCGGCGCAGATCGTGGTCACACCCGACGTCGTCAGAGCCGGCGTCACGGCGGGACAGATCGCCCGCGCCCTCGGCGAGCGCCTGGGGGTGAAGGGCGGCGGCAAGGACACCTCGGCGCAAGTCGGCGGCAAGGTCGATCGTCCGCTCGACGAGGTCGTGGGCGAGACCTGGTCGGTGCTCGAATCGGTCATGGGCAACGGGCAGTAACGGATTTGCCAGCGCTCTCCGCATTCCTCTCAAAGGCGGCCGCATGAAGGCATTGGTCCTCGCCGGAGGCAAGGGCACGCGCCTCCGTCCGATCACGCACACGAGCGCCAAGCAGCTCGTGCCGGTGGCGAACAAGCCCATCCTCTTCTACGGGCTCGAGGCCATTCGTGAGGCGGGCATCCGCGACGTCGGCATCATCGTCGCCGGCCCGGTCGATCGCGAGGGCACGACGGCTGCCGAGATCCACGGCGCGGTCGGCGACGGCTCGCGCTTCGGCTTGCGCGTCGAATACATCGCGCAGGAGCAGCCGCTCGGCCTCGCGCACGCGGTGAAGACGGCGCAGGGTTATCTCAAGGACTCGCCCTTCGTGATGTTCCTCGGCGACAACCTCATCAAGGACGGCATCAAGCACTTCGTCGAGGAGTTCGAGGCGCAGAAGCCCGACGCGCAGATCTTGCTCGCGGCCGTGCCGCATCCCGAGGAGTTCGGCGTCGCGGAATTGGCGGGCGAGCGCGTGGTGCGGCTCGAGGAGAAACCCAAGAAGCCACGCTCCAACCTGGCCCTCGTCGGCGTCTACATGTTCACGCCCTGCGTGTTCGACTCGGTGAACGCGATCCAGCCCTCCAAGCGCGGCGAGCTCGAGATCACCGACGCGATCCAGCACCTGATCGACTCCGGCAAGACCGTGCGCTCGCACGTGATCACCGGCTGGTGGAAGGACACGGGCAAGCTCGAGGACCTGCTCGAAGCCAATCGCATCGTGCTCACCGGCGTCGACTCGCGGGTGCAAGGGGAAGTCGCCCGCGATTGCCAGGTCGAGGGCACGATCCAGGTGGGCGAAGGCACGGTGATCCAGGGCAGCCGCCTCCGCGGCCCACTCGTCATCGGCAAGAACTGCAAGATCACCGAGAGCTACGTCGGTCCGTTCTCGGCTATCGCCGACGGCTGCGTCCTCGATCGCGCCGAGATCGAGCACTCGATCGTGCTCGAGCGCAGCTCGCTCATTGGTCTCTCGCTGCGCATCGAGTCGAGCCTCATCGGCCGTGACGCCGTGGTGTGCGCGAGCCCGGCGCGTCCGCGCGCGCACCGCCTCATGATCGGGGACTCGAGCCGCGTCGAATTCGGAGCCTGAGAATGCGCGTCCTCCTGACGGGCGCCTCGGGCATGCTGGGAACCGACGTGGCGCGCGAGCTGGCGCGAGACGACGTGCGCGCGCCTTCGCACGCCGAGGCCGATCTGGCGGAGGAAGGCGCGCTCGAGCAAGCGCTCGGCGAATTCCGTCCGGAGCTGATCCTGCACTGCGCCGCGTACACCGATGTCGACGGCTGCGAGCTGAATCCCACGCAGGCCGAGCGGGACAACGTCCTCGCGACGCGGAACGTGGCCGCCTTGGCCGCCAAGACCGGCAGCCGGCTTGTCCACGTGAGCACCGACTACGTGTTCGACGGCGCCGCCCGCCGGCCCTATCCCGTGGACGCGCCGGTGAACCCGCTCAGCGTGTACGGCCGCACCAAGCTCGCCGCCGAGCGCGAGGTCGAAGCGAGCGGAGCCGCGTTCCTGATCGTGCGCACGGCGTGGCTCGTGGGCGCCCACGGCAAGAACTTTGTCGAAGCCATTCGCGTCCGCGCGCGCCAGGGCGCGGACCTCGAGGTGGTGGACGATCAGCGCGGCACGCCGACGTTCACGAGAGACTTGGCGCCGGCGCTGGTAGCGCTCGCGCGCACGCGACACACCGGCGTTCTGCACGTCACCAACCAAGGCGAGTGCACGCGCTACGAGCAGGCGCGGGCGATCGTGGAGCTCGAGGGTTTCGACGCGCGCGTGGCGCCGGTATCGAGCGACAAGCACCCGCGTCCGGCGCGTCGGCCGTCTTACTCCGTGCTGGACAATTCGGCGGCGAACGCCATACTCGGGCGACCCTTGCCGCCGTGGCGGGAGTCGCTCGCGCGTTATCTGAAAGAGACCGGAGGAGCTGCTTGAAGCGGACCGAGGTGGATTCGAGCGCCGTGACGCGCATCCAGGCCGACGCCGAGCGCTACCTCGGCGAAGCCGTGGATGTGCTGCGCGCGACCGCCGATCAGGAAGCCGAGCGCGTGGCGCGGGTGGCCGCACTGCTGGCTGAGCGGCTGCGCCAGGGCGGCACGCTCTACACGTGCGGCAATGGCGGCAGCGCCGCCGACGCGCAGCACGTGGCCACCGAGCTGGCCGGCAAGTTCTTCCTGCAGCGGCCGGGGCTCGCGGCCATCGCGCTCACCACCAACACCTCGGCGCTCACCGCCATCGCCAACGACTTCTCGTTCGACGAGGTCTTCGTGCGCCAGCTCTCCGGCCTGGCGCGG
>DASYSL010000019.1:0-11735 GCA_036003365.1 Candidatus Eiseniibacteriota bacterium | reverse complement strand
GCGCGGGAAAAGGCCGAAGAGCTTGGCCGGTGCCGTCGAGCACAGCTCGACGAAGCGATTGAGGCTGATGCGCCCGCCGCGCACCCCGCCGTCGAAGACGAGCATGAGCCGCGTCTCCACACCGGGCGCGCCGTTCGGGATCTTCGAGAAGTCGCCCACGCCCAGCTCCTTCTGCTTGGGCAGGCCCGCGTAGCCCTCCTTCATGCAGAACGGACAGTGGTCGGTTGAAATCACGCTCAGGTCGTTGGCCGCGAGCCCTTTCCACAGCTCGTCCTGGTGCCACTTGGGGCGCAGCGGGGGACTCATCACGTACTTGGCGCCGTCGAATCCGGGCTCGCGATAGTTGTCTTCGCTCAGAAACAAATACTGCGGGCAGGTTTCCGCGAAGGCCGGAACGCCACGATCGCGCGCTTCCTTGACCTTAGCCAGCGCGTGCGCGGCCGACAGGTGCACGATGTAGATGGGCACGCCCGCCATCTCCGCCAGCGCAATGGCGCGGTGCGTGGCCTCCGCCTCGGCCTCGGGCGGGCGCGTGAGCGCGTGGTACACGGGCGCCGTGTTGCCGTCGGCCAGGGCTTTCTTGACCAGCAGATCGATGACGCCGCCGTTCTCGGCGTGCATGCAGATGAAGCCGCCGTTGTCGCCGGTGCGCCTGAGCGCCCGGAAGATGGTCGCATCGTCGACCATGAACACGCCCGGATACGCCATGAAGAGCTTGAAGCTGGTCACGCCCTCGCGCACGAGCTCGTCCATGTCGGCGAGCGCCACTTCGGGCAGGTCGCGCACGATCATGTGCAGGCCATAGTCGGCCGCCGTCTTGCCCTCGGCCTTGCGCCGCCACTCCTCGTACGCGTTCTGCAGCGGCTCGCCCATGCCCTGGACGGCGAAGTCAATGATCGTCGTCGTTCCGCCATGGAGCGCGGCAATCGATCCGGTCTGGAAATCGTCCGAGGCGAAGGTGCCGCCGAACGGCAGATCGAAGTGCGTGTGCACGTCGATGCCGCCTGGGATTACGTACTTGCCGGCGGCGTCGATGGTGCGGTCGGCGGGCATTGCCAGATCCTTGCCGATGGCCACGATCTTCTCGCCGTCCACGAACACGTCGGCGACATAGCGGTCGGTAGCGGTGACGATCTCACCGCCCTTGATCAGCGTCTTCATGTGGGTTGGGCTCCTGGCCGGCGCGTCGCGCGCCGGGGTCGGCATCTTAGCAGGCGGAGCCCAAGATCAACGATAGATCGACTTGATGTGACCCCAGGTCAGCGGCTCCGACGCCACCGGTCCTTCGGTCAAGGCCATGTGACAGCTCGCTTCAACGATAGGTAGCTTTGATGCGCCCCCAGGACGACGGCTGCGTCGCCACCGCGCTTTGCGAATAGCCTCGGCACGAGCTGATCGAAGCGCCCGCCGGAAGATCGGTGAAGGAGAAGTTTCCGAACAGAGACGCGTGTGCTTCCTCGGGCTTCGATTGCACGAAGTAGTTGATTCGGAACGGCGTCCCGGCCAGGACGTGGAGCGGCAGCGTGAGCAGAGTGGAGAAGGGGGGAGTGAGCGCGGCATTCGTGCCCACATGCCATGAGGTCCCGTCCGCGCCATGACCCAGGCTGGCCGTGAAATCAAAACTTGATATTCCCATGA
Source organism: Candidatus Eiseniibacteriota bacterium (assembly GCA_036003365.1). Taxonomy (GTDB): domain Bacteria; phylum Eisenbacteria; class RBG-16-71-46; order RBG-16-71-46; family DASYSL01; genus DASYSL01. Next base: position 10,097 of record DASYSL010000019.1, on the reverse strand, counting down.
CCTGCATCGTCCGGATCACCACGAGTTGCGCTGTCAGGTCCACGGGAGTTCCACTGGGGAGACCGTTGACGGTGAAATCCTCGTCGAGCGACATCGCCGATGAACAACCCTGGAAGGTTGCTCCGAGCTCGGCATACAAAGTGCCCGACAGGACGTCGTAGCTCATATGGCCGACACACTGGCCGGAACTCCAAACATTGTTGGGATCGGAGTTGGCCGTCTGATCGAAGCTGGGCGCCGTCGAGCAGAAATTGTGCGGCGGAAGTGGATTTAAATCAGAATCGCAGCACTCGACGAAGATCGCGCATGCCTCCGGGCAATCGCTCCATGCGCGAACCGGAATCACGAGAAGGAGAAACAGAGAGGCGACGAAGATTCCTCGAGCATGGATGTTCATGATGAAACCTCAGGGCGTGGGGCCCGTGCAACCGGGCCCAATCAGTATAACTCCTAGGGCCAGCCCCACATCGAGAACCCGGCCCAGGCGGCCGGATGCAAGCCTTCGTCGAAGGCGCGGCGCTGCGCGGTGAAGAGCGCGTCGGCGGGATCGTCGCCGCGCGCGAGCCCGGCGTAGAACGCGCCGATGAGCCCGGCGGAGGCGGGCGCTTCGTAGGGCCATGCGTTGACCACGGCGCGACGCGAGCCTGAGGCCAGAAGCGCGCGCGCCAGCCGTTCGGCTTCGGGAAACGCGGGAGCGGCTTGGCGGCGCGGCGAGCCCGCCCCTGCTCGATGCGCGCCCTCGGGCCCCACACGACCCACGATGCGCGCCACTTCGAGCGGCATGCGCTCCTCGCTCGCGAGCCGCGGCAGCACGATGAGCTCGGGACGAACGCGGCGTCGCGCCAGCTGCCAGACGGCGATGCCGGCATCGCCGTCCGGCAAACGCGTGAGCGCCGGCGCCGGGCGCGACGTCACCACCTCGGGCGCCCAGTGCAACACCTGCGCACGCGTCAGCATGTCGAGCGGGCTCGATCCCAGCGTCTTCCATTGGCCTTGGAGAATGCGCGCCACGGCCCGCGCCTCGCGCTCCGGCACCGAATGCTCAGCCGACCGCTCGGCCACTGCGAGCGTGCGTCCCGAGCGCAGCGACCACGCGGGCGGGCGTGGCAGGGAGCCGTGCGGCAGGAGTGCCAGGACGCGCGGACGTGGGAGGCGCTCGGGCGGTGCGGCGAGCAGAAGCGCCGTCCACGGCAACTCGGGCAACGCCGGATCAGGGACGACGAGCACGCGCGCCGCCCCGGCGAGCGCAGGCAGAAGCGGCGTCCAAAGGGTCGCGGCAAAGCGCTCGAGTGTGCGGTGGCTCGAGTCGATCAAAGTCTCGGGCACGACCGAGTCGGGCCAGCCCTCGGCGTCGCGCACCTGACGCTCGATCTCTTCGAGCGCGGCGCGCCACACGCTGGCTTCACCGAGCGTGAAATGAGCGAGCGGTCCCGGCGCCACCCAGGCCTCGACGGTATTGCCCGCGCGCGAGAACACGACGAGCCGTTCGTCGGCATGGAGTCGCGGAATCTTCACGGGCACGACCGGGGAGGCGCGGCGCGCATGGTGTTGGATGGCCCACCGCGCCATGTCGGGATCCTGTCCCGCGGGCACGCGCACGCGAGCCGGTCCGGAGCGCTCGCCGGCGAGTGCGGTGACCAGTCTTTGGTGCGCGGCTTGGCGCTCGCCGAGCACGCGCGCGAGCGCGGCCGGCTTGGGTTCGGCCTCTTCCGGCAAGGCGGAGGGTCGTTTCCCTGCATGGGGCGCGATCTTCGGCCAGATCTGCTTCGCCCTGCGCCAACGCTGCGTCGCGGGTTTGCCAGACAAGAGGGTTGCTTCCTGAGCCAGGATCTCGGCCTCCGCAATACGCCGCCCGTGCGTTGCCTGGCGAGCCTTCGCCAGCTTGCGCAGGGCTTGGCGCCACAAGACGGGGCCCGCCGATTCGCGCGCGCTCGCATCGAGAGCGTGGAGCCGCGCGGCGATCGCCGCCGCTTCCCAGCGCCCGACGTAATCAGCCTCTTCGTCGCGCTCCATCTCGCGATAGAGATGCGCCGCGTGCTCGGCATCGCGTTGCGCTTGCTCGGCGCGGCCAAGCACGAGCTCGGCTTCGGCCAGCGCCGCCGACGCTTCGGCTTCGAGCGAGCGCAGGTGGCGCGCCGCCGCGCGTGTGCGCACGTTCTCGAGAGCCTCGCGCGCCCCGAGCGCGTCGCCGAGCCACAGATCGAGAGTGGCGAGGCGGAGCTCCGACGAGCACGAGGCCCACGCATCCCCCGAACGCTCCGCATCGCGGAGACACCGCGCCAACAAGGCGCGTGCCTCTTCGACGTCGCCGAGCGCGATCTTGGCTTCGGCTTCGCCCATGAGCGCCAGGCGGCGACGGTCGCGATCGCGCCCCAGATGCCGCCTCGCCTGAGAGAACGCGCGCATGGCGGCACGGGGCTTCCCGGCGATGAGCAGCAATTGGCCTTCGGCGATCTGCACCGCGCCGCGCTCGCGCGGCGCCGACGGCGCGCGCAGGAGCCGCTTTGCGCACGCGAGGCCGCGCGCCGGCTCGCGGGCCGCGACCCAGAAATCGAGCGCACGCCGCCAGTGGCGCGTGCCGTCGGCGCGGTCCTCTTCGCGCGCTTGGGCGGCTTGCTCGTAGTTCTGGGCCACTTCCGCGAACGCGCCCCGGGCCAGGGCCCGGCGGGCCCGGGCGAGAGCGGCGGCTTCGCGTGGAGAGAAGGGCAAGGTCTTGATCATGGGAGTTGGTGACCCGATGGACGCTAACGGCTGAACCCATCCGCGTCCAGTTCGCGGACTAAAGCGAGCAGTGCATTTCGCAACACAACGAAAGCCAGTCAGGACGCAGCCACTCCTTCGCGAGTCCTCGCTGCGCAAATCCGAGTGAGGTACAATAGAACAACTGTTCTCACCCCGAGAACGGGAGCTCCCACAAGCAGGGACGCTGCTTGGAGACCCGCACGATGTCGCTCGGCCCAGCGCTCATCTCGGCCGTAGTCCGGGGAAACGGCTTTTCCCGGATCGGATCTGCCGTCGCCATTTCCCTCGTCGCTATCTCTTCCATCGCGCACGCCGGTGATTGGAGCGACCGCCTCGATTCTCTGGGCGTCAATCAAACCGTGTTCGCGCTCGCCGACGATGGCAGCGGCAACGTGATCGCCGGCGGCGATTTCACGATCGCGGGTCAAGACACCGTCGCGCGTATCGCGCGCTTCGACGGAAACTACTGGATTCCGTACGGCGCGGGAATCGGCGGCACGATTCGCGCCCTCGCGGTCTACAACGGTGACGTGGTCGCCGGCGGTACGTTCCTGACTGCGGGCGGCAACTCGATTCCCTACATCGCGCGCTGGAATGGCTCGAACTGGGTGGCGATGGGCGCGGGGCTCAATGGGCCGGTCGACGCACTCTTGGTCAAAGACGGAGTGCTCTACGTGGGCGGCGAATTCACGCAGTCGGGCGCGGCCTCGATGAAGTACATCGCGAGCTGGAACGGCACGTCCTGGACCTCTCTTGGGACCGGCCTCGGCGGTGAATGCTACGCCATGACCGTGCATAACAGCGAGCTGTACGCCGCGGGCGATTTCCTGACCGCCGGCGGCGGCTCGGCCAAGTACGTGGCGCGCTGGACGGGATCGAGCTGGGCCGCGCTGGGCGCGGGGCTCAACTACATCGCGTTCTCCCTCGCCTCGTTCAACGGCAGTCTCTACGCGGGCGGGCAATTCAGCGCTCCGGGCTTCAGTGTGGCGCGCTGGAACGGATCGGCATGGAGCGGGCTCGGCAACGGTCTCGACGGTCCGGTGACGTCGATGGACGTCTACAACAACTCGCTCATCCTCGGCGGATCGTTCACCACCTCGGGCGGATTCGGCACGTACAACCACATCGCGCGCTGGAGCGGCAGCTCGTTCAGCACCTTGGGTTCGGGCACGGCGCAGGACGTATTCGCCGTGAAGACGACCGGAGCTTGTCTGTTCGCGGGCGGCGCTTTCGTCACGGCTGGCGGCAAGCCCTCCAAGCACATCGGGATGTGGCAAGACGTGGTCGTGGGTGTGGGCGGCGAGCCGTTTGCGCTGGCCCTCGACGCCCCCGTGCCCTCGCCGTCGCGCGGGGCCCTGACCTTGTCCTTCCGCTTGTCGGAATCGTCGCCAGTGCGCCTCGATCTGATCGACGTGCGCGGCCGCCTGGTGGCCACGCTCGTGAACGGCACGTTGCCCGCGGGCCCGCACCAGGCCAGCTGGAACGGGCGCGAAGCCTCGGGCAGCCCGGCCGCCTCGGGCATCTATTTCGCGAGGCTCTTCGACGGCCACCGCGAGCGCGTGCAGCGTCTGGTCCGCCTAGGAAACTAGGGAGGCCAGGCTACTTCTTGCGCCGCGCTCGCACCGGGGCGATTTCCATGATCGCGCGTAAGGCTCGGTTCACCGACTCCGCATCGGGAAACGCCCGCGCCACATCGGGGTCGAGCAAGACGATGGCGGATCCCACATACTCGCCCCGCACACCCTTCGCAAAATCATCCTCGCGTCGCATGGTCTGCTTTCGTTTCTTCATCGATTAGCTCCCCCCTTTGATGAGCTGAGCAAGCTCGCCCGACACCCGCTCCACCAGATCACCAACCTCGACCGACTCGCGCAGCAATCCTTCCACCGCCACGCCCAGCGCCCGCATGAGCTCGGCACGATCCAGCGATCGCACGATCGCTCCCGCGAGGACGTTCCGCACGTTCGGAGGCAGCTCGTCGTAGCCGCGTGCGTAAGCGGCCACGAGTCCGTGCCGCATGCAGGCGAGTGCGAGGGCTTCGTCCCGCAAGCTGCTGATCCAGTATTCCGCCTGCCAGAAGCGCTCGCGCTCGATCGAGAATCGCGCGCGCAGCGCGTGGTGAACGGCGAGCCCAAATCGATAGGCCGCGGTCGGTGCGGTGGGCTGCGGACGCGCTACGGCCTCGCCGAAGAGTAGCTTGAACTTCGGTCCGAGAGCGCCGAACTCGTGCCCGGGCGTGAACGTGAGGTCGACTTGCAGGAGGCCGGGGAACAGGAACACGCGATAAACGCTGGAGAGGTGGGGGAGGTCGAATAACGTCACCGCGCCGAACTCGCGCTCGATCGCGGGCGTCCACGCGGCCAGGATCTCCGGCACCGTGACGCCCGGTGCGAGCCCGAACGTGAGATCGATGTCGGACCAGCGATCGCCGGGCCCCAGCGCCCGCGAGCCGACTTCGGCGCCGGCCACGATGTGCGGATCGGCTTTCCCCCGCTCGATCAGTCGCTCGCGGATGCGCTCCCGCTCTTCGACCGTGAACACAGGTGGGGGCCCGCTACTCCTTGGTCATCACGGCGCCGTGCCGCGATTGCGCGATCGGGCTTGCCTTCCAGGCGGCCGCGCTCGAGCCGGTGCGCGCCACGCGTTCGCGCCATGTCTCGGGCGCAGCGCCCTGATCGACGCGTGTCATGGTGATGCAGCCGTCGACCGGGCACACGAGCGAGCACAGATTGCAGCCCACGCATTCGTGCTCGTCGACCACCGGGGTCTCGCGCGTGCCGGGGATGACCGGCTCGATGCACTGGTGCGCGCCATCCTCGCACGCAATGTGGCACAGGTTGCAATGAATGCACTTGTCGGGGTCGATGCGCGCCACGACCTTGTAATTCAAGTTCAGGTTGCCCCAATCGGTGATCTGGTTCTTGAGCACGCCTGTCAGCTCGCGCACCGACGTGTGGCCGCGCTCGCGCATCCAGGCGCCGAGTCCGTCCATCATGTCCTCGACCACGCGATAACCGTAGTGCATGGCGGCCGTGCAGACCTGAAGCGACGTGGATCCCAAGAGCAGGAACTCGAGCGCGTCCTGCCAGGACGTGATGCCGCCAATGCCCGACACGGGAATGTTCTTCGTCTCGGCGTCCGTCGTGACCTGCGTGAGCAGATGCAGCGCGATCGGCTTCACCGCCGGTCCGCAGTAGCCGCCATGCGACGAGCGCCCGTCCACGCCGGGCAGCACCTGCATGCGCTCGAGATCGATCCCGATGATCGAGTTGATCGTATTGATGAGCGAGAGGCCGTCGGCCCCGCCCTTGGCTGCGGCGCGGGCCACGTAGCGAATATCGCTCACGTTGGGCGTCAGCTTGACCAGCACTGGAATGCTCGAGACTTCCTTCACCCACTCGGTGATCTGGCAGGCGTAGTCGGGCACCTGGCCCACGGCCGCGCCCATGCCGCGCTCGCTCATGCCGTGGGGGCAGCCGAAGTTGAGCTCGATGCCGTCGGCGCCCACGTCGCACGTCTGCTTCACGATGTCGTGCCACGTTTCGCGCTTGGACTCGACCATGAGCGAGACGATGACCGCATGCTTGGGGTAACGCTTCTTGGTTTCCTTGATCTCGGCCAGATTGATGGCCAGCGGCCGATCGGTGATGAGCTCGATGTTGTTGAGGCCCATCATGCGCTGGCCGTTCACGTCATGGCCGCCAAGCCGCGACGACACGTTGACGATGGGCTCACCGAGCGTCTTCCACACCGCGCCGCCCCAGCCGGCGTCGAACGCGCGCATCACCTGGTCGGCGGTGTTGGTGGGCGGGCCGGACGCGAGCCAGAACGGATTCGGACTCACGATGCCGGCCGTGTTGGTCGTCCAATCGATCGGCTTCTCGTGGCCGTTGCTCTTCCATTGGGTCATCTCGAAATCCTCTCGGCGCTAGCGCGTGACCGCGCGCGCTCCGGCCGGAACCGCGGCGTGCATCGCATACGCCGCCTGCTTGGCGCTCTCGACCACCTGGACCACCGTCGCCGCGTCTCCGCCGCCCACGCAATCGCCAGCAGCGTACACGCGCGGGTTGCCTGTCTGGCCGGTCGTTGGATCGGCGGCGATGCGGCCGTCACGGATCTGGATGCCAAGCGGGCGCAGCGCTTCGAAAGACGAAACCTGTCCCGTAGCCTTGACGATCATGTCGCACTCGATGACGTGCTGGCTGCCTGGAACGGGCTCGAACTGAGCGCGCCCCTTGGCGTCGGTCTTACCGGTGGCCTGCATGCGCACGCACTCGAGGCCCTGGACGCTGCCTTCGCCGACCACGCGCACCGGTTGCGTGAGCCAGATGAAACGCACGCCGTCTTGCTTGGCAAAATCGTACTCGAATTGATAGGCGGGCATCTCGGCGACGGTCCGGCGATACACGATCGCGACTTCCTCGGCGCCCAAGCGTCGCGATGCCGTGGCCGCGTCGATCGCCGTGTTGCCGGCGCCCACCACGACGACGCGCCGTCCGATGGCAATCTCCGCCAATGGCTCGGTCTTGGTGCGCTCGATGTAAGTGAGCGCATCATGCACGCCCGGCAGGTCCTCGCCCGGAATCCCGAGCTGCGGCACGTGCCCGAGGCCGAGGCCAAGGAACACGGCGTCGAATTCTTCGAGCAAGTCTTCGACCGAGATGTCGACGCCGAGTCGCTTGCCGTAACGGAACTCGACGCCGAGTGCCGCGGCGAGTCCCACCTCGGCGAGCGCCACGTCGACCGGCTCGCGGAACGACACGATGCCGTAGGTGTCGAGACCGCCGCCTTTCTCGCGCGCTTCGAAGACCACGGCGCGGTCGCCCAGGCGTGCCAGCGTGATCGCGCACGCCAAGCCTGCCGGTCCGGAGCCCACGATGGCCACCGAGCGTCCGGTGGGTGCGCCGGCCTCGTATGGCAAGTGTCCCGTCGCCAGCATGTGATCGGTGGCGTAGCGCTGCAAGCGCCCGATGGCGATGGGGTGGTGCTGGTGATTGAGCACGCACGCGCCCTCGCAGAGCTGTTCGACCGGACACACGCGGGCGCACGTCGGCCCCAGTGGGTTCGACTCCATGATCACGCGCGCCGAGCCGTGCTCGTTGCCGGTGGCGATCTTCTTGATGAAGTGCGGGATCTCGATGTGGGTCGGGCAGGCGCGCACGCACGGAGCGTCGAAGCAGAAAAGGCAGCGGTTCGATTCGGCGACCGCTTCATCGCGCCCGTAGGGCGGGATGACTTCGCTGAAGTTTTCAGCCAAAACGGCGTCTGGGAGGCGACCAGGGGCGACGTTTTTCATGTCGGGGATGCTACCACGCGAGGCAGATTCCCGCCGCAACGAGAACGGGCGCCCGTGGGCGCCCGTCTCGGGGGGATGTCTCTGTTTTGGAGCTAGTTGGTGCCGGTGATCGCCGGGTTCAGTGTCGCTGCCTCGCCGATATGAGACTGGTAGTCGTCCAAAACGCGGCGGGTCTCGTTGAAGCGAGCCGGGTTCGACGGAGCGCCGAGCACGACCGTGATCAGGTCGCGGCTGCCCTGGCGCACCCAAGTGGCCACACAGTAGCCCGCGCTCGAGATGAAGCCGGTCTTGCCGCACAGCACGTCGAGCTGGCCGTAGCGCGTCAGGCGGTTCGAGTTCACGAGATGGTGCACACGCTTGTTGGAGCGGTATTCGTACTCCGGCGTACTCGTGATCTCGGCGATGATCGGACGCTTGGCCGCGTTCTTCAGGAGCTGCGCGATGTCCTCGGCTGACCCCTGGTTGTTGGGATCGAGGCCAGTGAACTCGACGAAGCGCGTGTTGTGGAGGCCGAGCACATCCGCCTTGCGGTTCATGCGATCGAGGAACTCGTCTGGGGGGATGCCCGAGTTGTGGACGAGTGCCTTGGTGGCGGCGTTATCCGAGGACATGAGCGAGTGGTAGAGGAGCTGGCGAACCGTCACCACTTCACCACTTCGCAGTTGCGTGTGACCCGAACCGATGATGTCGGCCGGCGCGATCATGACCTGTCGATCGAGATCGGGATCGGTCTCGAGAAACACGATGCCGGTCATGAGCTTCGTGAGGCTCGCGATGGGCCGCGGGCTACCTGCGTTCTTTTCGAAAAGAATCTCACCCGTGCTCGCGTCCATGATGACGGCCGCGCGGGAGCCCGTCATCGCGACGTGCCGTCCACGCCTCAGCCGGCGAGCCGAGGCCGTGCTGTGCCTTCTGTGAGTCGAACGCCGCACCGTGCTGCGTGAGGCGTGCGTTTTCTTGCTGGTGTGGTGGATGGCTGTCTTCTTCTTGGCCGCCGTGCGCGTAGCGGCCAGAGCGGAAGAACTCCCGCCCATGAGGCCTGCGGGCGCGAAAGGACCGAAGGCCAAGAGGGCCAGTGCCAAGGACATGGCCGACGCCAGGAGTCGGCTTTGAGACGATCGACGCATCACGCGCGGGTCTCCCCGGGGGTTATACCCGAAAGCTTACAGCTTGATCAGCCTTGATCGGGGGGCACGAATCGTGCCGGTTCCTGGCGGGGGCGGGGAGGTGGCGCTAAACCACGTACGGCCAGCCAACCCCAAGAGTGTCCTGTACGAGCGACGCCTCGTAACAATTCTGTGCTAACGGCTTTGCGAGGTCAATGACGAAAAACAAATCGAGGGGCGGCGTCATGCCCCCCCTCGATTCCTTGCTCAGCGTCGCGGCCCCCGCCGCATCGGACCGCGAACCCCAGGACGGGATCATTGCGGACCGGTGAATCATGTTGCGAACTGCCTGGTGCTTCACTGCTTTGCTGTGTTGTGCGTCGCGGCCCCCGCCGCGCTTCCGAACCGACGGACAGGACGACCGTCGATCCTTTCTGGCCCGACCCGTAGGCCGGAAAATCAAGGGCTTCAGCTCACCGTCCGGTGGCGAGGCCCCAAACCGAGGGGCGGTTTCCCGCCCCCGGCCGCGGTGTCTCCACCGCGGCAACCCCCGCCGTCACCCGGAACGCGTCGGGGGTCTTGTTCGAGGTCGCCGCAGCGAGCCTAGCGGAGTGAGCTCGCCGCGGCGGTTAAAGCAAGTCGACGATGTACGAGGCCGAATTCAGGAGCATTCCCACCACTCCATCGACCTCGCTGTAGGTGCTCACGCCGGCCGGCTTGGGATACGGCTGGTTGCTGTCTCCGTCAGCAAACGCCACACCGCTTAGCGCGAGAACCGAGACGAGCAGGGCTGCCATGAGTACATGGCGTTGATTCCTTCGCATCACTACCTCCTGGGCCCTTCGGGTCTGTTTCAGGACCTCTAACCCTTGGAGATAGCGCCGCTCGTGCCACTCCCCTAGAGCAGGGGACGTGCCATTTGTATCTGTCGAGCGTAGGCCTACCTAACCTGA
>DASYSL010000018.1:0-27500 GCA_036003365.1 Candidatus Eiseniibacteriota bacterium | reverse complement strand
GCTCGTGAGCTCGGCGATCACACTGTGCACGACCTGCGCTCTCCTCATCTGCTGCGTGGTCATCGTTCTCTTTCTGAGCGCCTTCGTCCATCTCACGCTCAACAAGATTTCCGCTTTCCTCTTCATCGCCGCGATGCTGGGGCTGTTCGCGGGCCTGCTCTTCTTCCTGCGCGAGATCTTCCTGGCCACCTCGGTGCTGCGCATCGGGAAGCACTGAACGATCGGAGGCGGTTCCATGCAGCTCGGCATGATCGGTCTGGGTCGGATGGGCGGGAACATGGTGCGGCGCCTGCAGAAGGCGGGGCACGCCTGCGTCGGCTACGCCGCCGAGGCCGAAACGGTGCACGCCCTCGAGAAGGAGGGCATGACGGGGGCGGCGTCCCTGGCCGAGCTGGCCAAGAAGCTCGCAGCGCCCAGGCACGTGTGGCTCATGGTGCCGGCGGGCGCAGTGGATGGCGTGATCGATTCTCTGCTGCCGTCACTGACCGCGGATGACGTGGTCATCGACGGCGGCAACTCGCACTATCACGACGATCTGCGGAGAGCGGCGCAGTTGCGCGAGAAGGGTATTCACTACGTCGACGTCGGGGTGAGCGGGGGCGTGTTCGGACTCGAGCGCGGCTACTGCATGATGATCGGTGGCGAGGCGGCGATCGTCGGCCGGCTCGATCCCATCTTTGGAGCGCTCGCGCCCGGAGTCGGCGCCGCGCCGCGCACGCCGGGGCGTGAAAAGGTCGGCGGCACGGCCGAGAAAGGCTACCTCCACTGCGGCCCGGCGGGCGCCGGGCACTTCGTGAAGATGGTGCACAACGGCATCGAGTACGGCGTCATGGCGGCCTTCGCCGAGGGCTTCAACATCCTCAAGCACGCCGATGTCGGCATGAGCCACCGCGCCGTGGACGCCGAGACAACGCCGCTGCGCCACCCGGAGCACTATCAATATCGCTTCGATCTGCGCGACATCGCGGAAGTGTGGCGGCGGGGAAGCGTGATCTCGTCCTGGCTGCTCGATCTCGCCGCCGCCGCCTTGCTCGAGAGCCCGACTCTCGAAAAATATGCCGGACGGGTGGCGGATTCCGGAGAGGGCCGCTGGACGATCAACGCCGCCATCGACGAATCGGTGCCGGCGCACGTGCTGACCGCCGCGCTCTACGACCGCTTCGAGTCGCGCGGTGAAGCCGAATTCGCCAACCAGGTGCTGTCGGCGCTACGCGAGCAGTTCGGGGGCCACGTGGAGAGGAAGAGCTAGGGCGAGAGGACGACGATCTTCGCCCGCCGCGACTCCGCGCCCGCACGCAGCGTGGCAAAGTAAACGCCGGCGCCTACGCGCGCGCCACCGTCGTCGCGCAGGTTCCAGCGCAAGCGGTGCTCGCCCGCGCCCAGCGGGCCTTCGTGCACGCGCGCCACGACTCGCCCGCTCGCCGAGAGGATTTCGAGGGCCACAGGGGAGGCGCTCGAGGCGGTCGGCACGCTGACCTCGAAAGCCACGTTTTCGCGCGCCGGGCTCGGCCAGGGTGCTGCGAGCGAGAGATGGTCGAGCACGGGCGCGGGTGGTGCGTCCACCGCGCCGGCTTCGTCCACGAGCAGCGTCTGGCTCACCGTCACTCCGGTCAGGACGCTGCGCTTGTGCGAGGGCCAGTCCACGATCACGCTGTCCACGATCGCCGCCCCCGTGCCGAGCCCGAACGGCGCCCGCAAGGGCTCCTGGCATCCGAAGCCCAATCCCGCCGACACCTGCCGGATCTGGCGCTTGCCGTTGGCCACCACGGTGAGGCGCGCCCCGATGCCGTTGCGATTGCTCGTGCGCCCGAGGAGATCGATGGCGAGCCACGGCTTGGACGCCGCGTCATTGCGATAGAAGACGTTCGCCGCCTCGGTCGAGACGTACAGATCGGGATCGCCGTCGCGGTCGTAGTCGGCCCAGGCGGCGGCGCGCGAGCGCGCCACGAGCCCCGCGTCGCCCATCACCGTGTAGGCCGAGCCCGTCAGGTTGTTGAAGAGCTGGTTGGCGGAATTGAAATTGGCGACGTACAGATCGAGATCGCCGTCGAGATCGTAGTCGGCGAAGATGCCGGCCGTGCCCTCGCCGATCGAGGCCACGCCTTTGGCGTCGGCCACGTTGGAGAATGCGCCGCCGCCGAGATTGCGATAGAGGAAATCGGCGCCCTCGGAGTCGGCGATGAAGAGATCGGGCCAACCGTCGCCATCGAAGTCGCCCCAATCCGCCGCCCAGGTCGCGGTCGCGCCCACCGTGCCGGCCGTACCCGTGACGTCCGTGAACGCGCCGCCGTCATTGCGGAACAGGCGGCTCGCCGGCGCCCCGTTCACGCCCAGGAAGACGTCCATGTCGCCATCGCGGTCGAAGTCCTGCCACGCCGAGGTGATGACGCCCACCACCGCGAGCCCGGCCGCCGCGGTCACGTCGGTGAATGTGCCGTTGCCGTTGTTGTGCCAGAGCTTGCACGGCCCGCCCGAGAAGTTCGCGACGAAGAGATCGAGGCGGCCGTCGTTGTCTTCGTCCACCCAGTTCGCGGTGCGGCCGGAGGCGACGTCGGTGATGCCGGCCGCGGCCGTGACATTGGTGAAGGACACCGTGCCGGTCTCGACCAGCTGGTTCTTGTACAGGGCGTCCACGTTGCCGGCCGTGACCACGTAGAGATCGAGATCTCCGTCGTTGTCAAAGTCGCCGAAGCAGGCGCCCTCGGTGCTCGTGTTCAGGCTCACGCCCACGGTGGCGGCCCGGTCCTGGAAGGTGCCGTTCTGCTGGTTGTGGAAGAGCTGGTCGGCGGCGCCGACGTTGCACACGAAGAGATCGGGCCAGCCATCGTTGTCGTAGTCGCCCCACACCACGCCACGGCTCGAGGCCGCGGAGCCAGCGCCCGAAGCCCCCGTGACATCGGTGAAGGTGACCGTGGGTGGCGCGCCCACGAACACGCGCAAGTCGTAGGAACCGTACACACCGATGTCGGAAGCGTGCTGGACGCGCGCGAAGTAGCGCCCGCTCGCGCCCGGCATGAACACGATGCGCGACGACGCATCGCTGGCCGAGCGGTTGTCGTTGGTCGCGAGCACGGAGCCCAGCGAGTCGAGGATCGAGAGCGTGGTATTGGCGTCGGAGATGAGATCCGTGGTCTCCACCAGATACGTCTGGCCGCCTTGCGCGGCAAACCACGAGAAATCGCCGTCGCCCGCCGGATAGAAAGTTCGGTGCTGCGGCGCGCCGTCGGGCGCGATGGGCACGGCCTGGGCGATGGCATCATCGTTCTCGAGCGTGTCGTCGTGGTACTCGACGCCCAAGCCATCGAAGGCGGCGATCATCTGCGCCTGGTCGCCATGGCTGAAGCCGGGCCGGAACCAGCCGTCCCAGAAGTCTTCCAGGCACACGTTCGTGACGCCCGCCTGCGGGAGGTAGTTGTGCATCACCTCCCAGACGTCCTCGTCGGCGCGGTCGGTGACCGCGTCGTCGTCCACGCCGGGCGAATCGTCGGCGGTGGCGGGGGCGTCGACGATGTCCCAGAGCGCCGCCTGCACGGACACCTCGGAGGCTCCGCCCACGCAGCCAATGCTCGGGGTTTCGATCTCATAGGAGAAATCGAGATTGCCGGCCCCGGGGGCGCCGGTCGTGGTCACGTAGTAGGTCATCTTTGGCTTGGCGATGCCGAGGCGCCGGCGCGCCGAGGAGCTGAAATACGTCGCCCAGCCCTCCGACCACGCGAGACGCAGATCCTGGTTGTTGTCGCCGAGGAAGTGCGTGCCGCCCGGGCTATTGTCCTTGGAGAAATTCTTGGCCGCGAAGTGGCCCTCTTCGTGCCCGATGACGGCGTCGTCGTAGCCGACCGCGGCGAGCAGATGGATGGAATTGTCCGAGCCCTGATAGAACGTTCCGTCCGTGCTGCTCGCGTTCCAGTAGGCGACCACGGCCGCAGCCGGCCACGATCCGTTGAGGATGGCGAGGTAGTCGAGCCCGTTGAGGAGGACGTCGAAGATGTTGAACGCTTCGCCGCCCGCGCCGGGCAGGGCGGTGAGATCGCCGAAGGCAACATCGACGGTGGGAGAGTGGCCGTTCACGGTCGCGGAGGTGACCGCGTAGAGCGACGGCGTTCCCGTGCTCATGCGCACGCTCTCGAACAGGCCCGGCGTCGAGGTGGACGAGGTGAGGAAGCGCACGCGCACGTTGCGCGTCGAGCCGTCGACCACGAGCAAGTTGTACGAGCCGTCGAGGCCGGTGGCGCCACTCGCCAGAATGGCGCTGGTCGTGGCGTCGAGCACCTGGATGTCGACGCGGCGCGCCGGGCGGTCGGGCTCGACGCCCGTGAATCCGCCGAGATCCTGCTCGCGATCGCGATAGAAGAAGTGCCCCGAGGCGTGCCAATCGGCGCGCGCCGGCATCGCCAGCGTGAGCGCGCACAGGAGCGCGAGAGCCCCGGCGCGTCTCATCGTGCGTCCGCCTTGGCGGCGTCGTATTCGATGACCTGCCCGCCTCGGCCGTCTTGGACCGCGCGCCCTTGCGCCTGCGGGCCGAGCCCGATGCCGGCGCCGCGACGCCAGCGCGCGCCATTCGGGCCGGAGGCCTCGAAGCGCACGTAGAGCGGGCTTCGCCCGTGGTCGGGCACGCGCACGCTGAACACGCGCTCGAGCGCCACGTCGCGGCGGGCGGTCGTGCGCAAGCGGCGGGCCCCGGCCACCCAGGTGACGCCCGATCCGGGGACGACCTCGATCGTGATCTCGTCGGCGGGAAAGCGCGGAACGGCGGTGATCCGAAAGCGCGCGACATGTCCCGGCAGCAGCGGATCGAGCGGCGTGAGCTGCACTTCGAGCGGTGGAATCGGAGGACGCGCGAAGGCGGGTGCGGCCGAGCACACGGCCGCGAGGATCGCGGCCACGAGGAGGGGACGAAGCGCGGGACGGGCGGCGCCAAAGGAGAAGAAACGCAAGAGTTGCACCCGCACAATGATATCAAACCCCTGCTTGTGGCCGGCTGTCCTCTTCCGTACGGTGCGCTCGGTTCGGTGTCCCGCAGCGACCAGCGAGCGCGGGCGGGCGGCCGACCCCGGAGCCGGAGCGCCGGAAGGACAACGGGTTAACGCGGTCGAGCCGGCTTGGGTCGGGGCTGAAACGTGGCATACGGGATGCAAGTTGCCGGACGGAGCATCCTTGAGCGAACCCGGGAGTACGGCCATGAGACCCGAGATCCAGGAAAGCCGAAGAGGGCGGAGGCGCAGCCGGCGGGCTGGGCCTGTGCTGGCTTTTCTGGCCCTCGCGGCATGGGCGCCGTGGGCCGCCGCCCAGACCGCCACCGACGTGCTCGCCGCGCTCGATCGCACCGATCAGGTGATCGCGCGCGCCGACGCGCTTCTCATCGCCTCGCCCAATCAGCTGGCGCTCGACTATCTCGATCAGGCGAAGGAATTCCAGGCGCGGGCGCGCAGCGCCTACGTCGCCGGCCTGGCCTCCGACGCGCTTCGTCTCACCGATGTCGCCCGCCGTCGCGCCTTCGCGGCCATCGGCCTCGTGCAGCAGGCGGGCAGCACCGGATTCCTTCAGTTCGCCATCGAGCGCACCGACGCGCTGCTCGATCGCATCGCGCCTTTCCTCAGCGATTGCCCCAACGAGCAGGCGGCGCGCCTGTTCACGACCGCGCTCGATTTGCAGCGCCGGGCCAAGGACGCGCTCGCCACGGGCCGGCCGCGGGTCGCGCTCTCCATGACCACCGACGCGCGCGGCCGGTCCACGCGCGCGCTGCGCCTGGCCGAAGCCTCGTGCGGCGAGACGTCGGACCGCGCCCAGCGCGCCGTCGAGCGCACCGATCAATTGCTCGACGACGCCTCGTGGCTGAGCGACGCGGGGGACAAGGCGGCGCGCAGCTACGATGCCGCCGTCCGGGAGCAGCAGCGCGCCAAGCGCCAGCTCGGCCAGTCGCGCTTCCCCGATGCCATCTCCTCGACGCTGGCGGCGCGCGACCAGCTGGTGCGCGCGCTCAGCCGCTCCGACCGGCCGCTGGCCAGGGACGCCGTGGCGCAGGCGGTGCAAGCCTCGCGGGAGCGGCTCGATCAGGCGCGTCAGGCCGCGGGGCCGAGCGGCGGCAAGCGCGAAGCG
The DNA here is from genome assembly GCA_036003365.1 of Candidatus Eiseniibacteriota bacterium. Classification (GTDB taxonomy): domain Bacteria; phylum Eisenbacteria; class RBG-16-71-46; order RBG-16-71-46; family DASYSL01; genus DASYSL01. The sequence continues at coordinate 21,404 of DASYSL010000018.1, read as the reverse complement.
GTCGAGCGCGCCGCCGATCGCCAGCGCCGCGCGCAGGATCTCTTCGAGCGCGGACACCTCGCCGACTGCCTCGCCGAAGTCCACGCGGTGCGCACCATTCTCGAGCGCGCCGGACTGTGATGGATCGCCCCGCTCTCCTCCTCTGAGAGTCGCGAGCCTGCCCCGAATCGCCGCCTGGATGGTGGCGTTCGCGCTGCCGGCCGCGGCATGGGCGCAGTCCGACAGCTTGCAGACCGCGGTACCGGATTCCATGGCTTGGCACGCACCCGCAGCCGACTCCATGCATGTCGTGCTGCCGCCCGCGGACTCCACGCACACGCTCTTCGAAGTGGGGGTCGCGTACGATCTCACGAACGAGATCCACTTCGATCAGCCGTTCGACACCACCGCCATCCAGCCGCGCCAGCAGGTGAGCGAGGCCGACGGGCGCATCGCCGCCCTGGGCGCGGCCCACCTCGATTTGCGCTATGCGCGCGCCAGCTACCTGCTCTTGGACCAGCTCGCCCTCATCGGGCCCGAGCTGATTCGCGAGCAGCTGCATGCCAACTGGCGTCACGGCACGGGAAGCGACTGGCGCTGGCTCGGCGGGGCCGACGTGGATTACCGGCACGACACCGCGTTCGGGCTCACGCGTGACGATCTGCAAGGCGAAGCGCGGTTCGGCGCCGAGCGCGCGCCCGCCGACTACTCGTCGAGCCTGCGCATGCTCTACCGCTTCGATCTCGGCAACAGCCAGCAGCAGGGCGATGAGCGCATCTACCCCGATTTCTATCTGCACCGTGCCCAGGTCTCGTACGCGCACTTCGGCACCCTGGGCTCCGAATGGAGCCTCGGCTACACGCTCGGCTATCGCACGTTTCCGGATACCAGCGCGCGCAATTACCTCGACCATCAGGGCGAGGCGTTCGGGCTGGTGCGCTTCGGATCGGGCGGCGAGATCTCCGCTCGCGGCTTCCTCGACCGGCGCGCCGCGCTCGCCGACTCGGCGACCGGAGACCGGTTCTGGCAAGGAGAAGTCGAGATGAGCTTGCGCCAGCCGCTCTCGCCCGAGAGCTGGTGGCTCACGGTGGGGGGAAGCTTCTTTGGCACCGCGTATGACGTGCCGACGCCGGCTTTCTTCCACAACGTGCTGTGGCGGCAATCGGCCCAGGTGCGCTACGAAGCCGGGCTTGGCTGGGCGCTGCAAGGGGTGCTCGAGGCCGAGGAGCTGCGCGCGCCCGAGAACGGGGGATTGGGCGAGCCCGACGTGAGCCAGGACGCGCTCAACGCGCTGCGTGAGGAATACAACCAGGGCTCGTTTCGGCTCGGTTTCGAGCGCTTCGGGAAGACCACGTTCTTCGTCGAGCCCGGGTTCGGCCGCCGCCACTACCTCATCGAGGCCACGCCCGGGCACGATCTCGAGGCGCACTCGAGCTACTGGTTCGTGGGCGCCAACGGCTACGCCGACGTCCGCCTCGCCCGGCCGCTCAAGCTTCGGGGATCGGCCGACTATCTCTACGAGTTCCACGATCTCTCGGTCGACGATCTCTCCGCCATCTATGTCGCCGCCGAGCTGCGCTACGCGCTCGGACGCTGATTTCGGCGCGCGCCGCTTGACCCTCGGGGGAAGCGGCTCCTAGACTGCACGAGCCCCGGGACATCCCGGGGCGAAGTTCTCGTATCGTACGGAGTTCCGGGGAGCCAAGGCATGGCGGTGCGCACCAAATGGGTGTTCGGTCTCCTGGCCGTGTTCGTCCTCTGCGGAGCCGGTCTCATCGCGCTCGGCATGTGGCTCGGCGGCCACCAGGTCGAGGTCAAATCGAACAGCACCCTGGTGGTGGATCTGCCCGAGGACATCGAGGAAGACCTGCCGCCCGACGTGCGCACGGATCTCTTCTACGAAGACCAGCCCACGCTGTGGGAGACGGTGCACGCCATCCGTCACGCCGCCAAGGATCCGCACATTCACGCCCTGCTCCTCAAGACCGAAGGCATCGACTGGGGCTGGGGCAAGATCGAGGAGCTGCACGACGCCATCGCCGACTTCGCCGATTCGGGCAAGACCGTGGTCGCCTGGATGGAAGGCGGCGACGAGCGTGACTACTACCTGTGCTCGGTGGCCGACGAAGTCTACATGCCGCCGCAATCCATGTTGCGCGTCGACGGCTTCGCCGCCTACGTCTCCTTCCTCAAGGGGACGCTCGACAAAGTGGGTGTGGTCGCCGACATGGAGCACATCGGCGAGTTCAAGGACGCGGCCGATCCCCTGACGCGCAAGAACATGAGCGAGCCGTCCAAGGAGGCGCTGAACGCGCTGCTCGACGACCGCTACGCCGATTTCCTCGCCGGCGTCGCCGACGCGCGCGGCATCACGGTGGACGAAGTGCGCCAGAAGGTGGACCAGGGACCGTACCGCTCCGAGGACGCCATGGCGACGGGGCTCATCGACAGCGTTCTCTACGAGGACCAGGTCGACGAGCTCCTGCCCGGCGGCGAGGACGGCCCGCGCATCGATCTCGAGGACTACGTCAGCCACGACTCGTATGGGCCCATCACCGCGCCGCGCATCGGCATCGTCTTCGCCTCGGGCACCATCGTGCCGGGGAAGAGCGGTTACGACCCGGTGTGGGGCCGCACGCTCGGCCACGAGACCCTGACCAAGGCGCTGAACGAGGCGCGCGACGACGATAAAGTGAAGGCGATCGTCTTGCGCGTCGATAGTCCCGGCGGCGACACCTACGCCTCGAACGCCATGTGGCGCGCGGTGCGCGAAGCCAACAAGGAAAAACCGGTGATCGCGTCCTTCTCCGACCTCGCGGCCTCGGGCGGGTACTACCTCGCCATGGGCGCCGATTCGCTGGTGGCGGAGCCGGGCACGCTCACGGGCTCGATCGGTGTCTTGGGCGGCAAGTTCAATCTCTCGGGCCTCTATCAGAAGATCGGCATGAGCGTGGAGGTGCTGTCGCGCGGCGAGAACGCGCAGTTCTATTCGCCCGTCCGCAGCTTCACGCCCGCCGAGCGCGAGAAGTTCGTCTCGCAATTGTGGAGCGACTACAAGACGTTCATCGGCATCGTGGCGCAGAATCGCAAACAGACGCCCGAAGCCATCGACGCGCTCGCGCGCGGCCGCGTGTGGACCGGCGGCCAGGCGTACGAGCGCAGCCTCGTGGACACCTTGGGCGGCTTCGAGACCGCGATCGCCCTGGCCAAGAAGAAGGCCGGCATCGGGCCCAACGCCGAGGTGCGTTACGTCGTGTATCCGAAGGTGCAGCGGCCGTTCCTTCGCCGGCTCGTCGATCAGCTGTGGAACTCGCCCGACGAGAACACCCAGATGAAGTTGCGCGTGCCGGGTCTGGACGTGCTGCGTTCGCTGGCTCGTCTGGCGAACCGGCCGAGCTTGACCTGGATGCCCTACACCATCGAGATCCACTGACCCGAGCCCCCGGGTCGAGGCCTCACCCGCGAGCCTGAGCCCTCCGCGCGTGACGAGCGCGCGGGGCGCCGACGGAGCCGATGAGCGCGACCGCGGTCCTGAACGACGAGGTGCTACGCCTCGTCGCGGAGATCGGGCAAGCCGACCTCGTGGTCGGCATCCCGTCCTTCAACAATGCCGGCACCATCGGCCACGTGGCGCGCGCCGCCGCGGCAGGCCTGGCCAAGTACTTCCCCGACCGCGTGGCCGTGCTGGTCAACTCCGACGGCGGCTCGACCGATGGCACGCCCGACGTGGTCGCCACCACCGAGGTGGGCTCGGCTCGGACGCTCCTCCTGCGCCACGGCACGCGCCCCGTGCACAAGGTCGTGACCGCGTATCAGGGGATTCCGGGGAAGGGAAGCGCCTTCCGCACCATCTTCGAGATCGCGCGCCGCCTCAACGCGCACGCATGCGCCGTGGTCGATTCCGACTTGCGCAGCGTGACGCCCGAGTGGTTCGAGCTCCTGCTCGGCCCGGTGCTGCACGAAGGCTACGAGTTCGTGGCCCCGCTCTACTCGCGCCACAAGTACGACGGCACGATCACCAACGCCATCGTCTATCCGCTGGTGCGCTCGCTCTACGGCAAGCGCATCCGCCAGCCCATCGGCGGCGACTTCGGCATGTCGGGGCGCCTGGCCGCGCACTACGCCGACCAGGACGCGTGGGACACCGACGTGGCGCGCTTCGGCATCGACATCTGGATGACGACCACGGCCATCGTGGGCGGCTTCAAGATCTGCCAGGCCTATCTGGGCGCCAAGATCCACGATGCCAAGGACCCGGGCGCGCATCTCGCCAACATGCTGGTCCAGGTCACGGGCTCGCTGTTCGGCCAGATCGAAGCCCAGGAGGCGTACTGGTCGAAGATCGCGGGCTCCGAGGCCGTGCCCGATTTCGGCTTCCGCTATCAGGTGGGGCTCGAGCCGGTGAACGTGAACCTCGAGCGCATGAGGAACGCGTTCAGGAACGGGGTCAAGGATTTCGGCCCTCTCTACGCCGAGTTCCTCGATCCGGGCACGCGCGCCGCCTTGAGCGCGCTGGCCACCGCGCCCGACCAGGCCTTCGATCTGCCCGCCGATCTCTGGGTCCGCGTGGTCTACGAATACGTGGTGGCCTATCACACGCGCCGCCTGATGCCCGATCACTTGCTGCGCACCCTCACCCCGCTCTACTTGGGCCGTACCGCTTCCTGGGTGCGCGAAGCGGCCGACTATTCCGCCGACGACGTCGAGAACGCGCTCGACGACCTTTCGAGACGCTTCGAGGAGATGAAGCCCGCGTTCGTCCGTGCCTGGCAGGAAGGGAGGTTTTCCTCATGATGGAAAACACGTCCGTGACGATCTGGGATCCGCTGCGACGGTTCCTGGAGCGCTTCAGCACGATTCTTCCGGTGCTCTTCGCCGTGCTCGTGGTCCTGGCCGCGGGGCTTGCCCTGGCCTGGCTGCTCGAGACTCTGGTGCGCTTCCTGTTGCGCAGCGTGGGCTTCGATCGCATCCGCGATCGCGCGCCGGTGGCCGAAGCGCTGCGCCGCACGAGCCTGCGCCAGACGCCTTCGGTGCTTGCCGGGCAAGCCGTGCGCTGGATCGTGATCGTGCTCACTCTGGTGTGCGCGCTCTCGATCCTGAGCGCCGAGGCCACCGACGCCGTGCTCGCCGGGCTCGTGCACTACCTGCCGCGGCTCGCGGCCGGGCTCATCCTCATCGTGCTCGGCCTGGCGATCAGCGCCTTCGCGGCCCGGAGCGTGCTCATCTGGGCGGTGAACTCGGAGCTCGCGGGCTCGACCTGGCTGGCGCTCGGCGTGCGCGTGGTGACCCTCGTCTTCTTCCTGGCGCTGGCGCTCGAGACCGTGGGCTTTGGGCGCGACATTGCGCTCGTCGTCCTCGCCATCCTGCTCGGCGGAGCCGTGCTCGCTGCCGCCCTTGCTTTCGGCCTCGCGGGCAAGGACCTGGCGCGCGAGACACTCGAGCACATGCTGCGGCGCGCGCGGGACGAGGACCGCGACACGCTGTCGCATCTCTAGAGGACGCGCGCCATGAGCGATTTCTACCAGAACGGCGTCATCGCCACGCTGCACAAGCTGGGCCGCCAGGATCCGGAGGCGCTCGAGCGCCGCCTCACCCTGCACGCCCAGTCGGTGGCGGGCGCGCTCGTCTTGCCGTGCTTGTACTCCGAGATCGAAGGCCCGGCCATGGGCAACATCGTCGAGCAGCTCTCGCACGTGCGCTACCTCGAGGAGATCGTGGTGGCGCTCGGCACCGCGGACCGGCGCCAGTTCGAGAACGCGCGCCGCTTCTTCGCGCCCCTGGGCGAGCGTTGCCGCATCCTGTGGATCGAAGGCCCGCGCGTGACCGAGTTCATCCGGCTTCTCGGCGAGAACGATCTCGCGATCGGCCCGCCGGGGAAGGGCCGCGCCACGTGGCTGTCGCTCGGCTACGTGCTCGGCGGCCAGTGCCGCGTCATCGCGCTGCACGACTGCGATATCGTGACCTACGACCGCTCGCTGCTCGCGCGCCTCATCTATCCTTTGATGGACGAGGCTTTGGGCTACGAATACGGCAAGGGCTACTACAGCCGCGTCTCCGACCGTTTGAACGGGCGTGTGACGCGCCTCTTCTTGACGCCGCTCGTGCACACGCTGACCCAGCTCCTGGGCCCGACGCCTTTCCTGCGCTACATCGACAGCTTCCGCTATCCCTTGGCCGGCGAGTTCGCCATGACCGTGGATCTGGCGCGCTCGGTGCACATCCCGGGCGATTGGGGGCTCGAGGTCGGCATGCTGGCCGAGGTCTATCGCAACACCTCGACCAGGCGCGTGTGCCAGGTCGACATCGCCGAGAACTACGATCACAAGCACCAGCCGCTGTCAGGCGAGGACGCGTCGGCCGGACTGCATCGCATGACGCGCGACATCGCCAAGACGCTGCTCCGCACCATCGCGGGCGAAGGCGTCTTGCTGCCCGCGGGCTTCTACCCCTCGCTCAAGGTCGCCTACCTGCGCCAGGCGCAGGACGCGGTGCGCGTCTACCACGACGACGCCGTGCTGAACGGGCTTCTATTCGACCGGCACGCCGAGTCGAGCGCCGTCGAGGTGTTCACGCGCGCCCTGAGCCGCGCCTGCGAGGAGTTCGAGGCCGATCCGATGGCCTTCACCGGCCTTCCCAACTGGAACCGCGTGGACTCGGCCATTCCGGATTTCCTCGAGCGCTTTCGCGACGCGGTGGACGCCGACAGCCGCTGATGGCGGACCGCGTCGTCTTCACCGACCTCGATGGCACGCTGCTCGACGCGCGAACCTATTCGTGGCGGCCGGCCGAGGCCGCGCTCGAGCAGCTCGCGCGCCTCGGGATACCGGTGATCTTCACCAGCAGCAAGACCAGAGTCGAGATCGAGGAGTGGCGGCGGCGGCTCGGCAATCGCGAGGTCTTCGTCAGCGAGAACGGCGGCGGCGTGTATTTCCCCGAGGGCTGCGCGGCCCGCGCGCCGGCCAACGCCGAGCCGTGGGACGGCTACCGGCGTCTCGCGCTCGGCACGCCGTATCCGGCGGTGCGCACAGCACTGCTCGAGATGCGGCGCGAGACCACGCTTCGCCTGCTGGGCTTCGGCGACATGACGGCCGAGGAGATCGAGCGCTGCACCGACCTCGGGCGCGAGGACGTGGAGCGCGCGCAACAGCGCGAGTTCGACGAGCCTTTCCTGTGGGACGCGATGGACGACCCCGTGGACGAGAGCCGCGTGCGCGAGGCGGCCCAGGCGCGCGGGCTTCGCGTGTCGCGCGGCGGCCGTTTCTTTCATCTGCACGGCGCCCACGACAAGGGCGCTTGCGTGCGCGCGGTGGCGGCGGCCTACGGCGGGGCGCAGACGATCGGTCTCGGCGACAGCCTGAACGACCTGGATCTCTTGAGCGCGGTGGACCGGCCGGCGGTGGTCGCGCGCCCCGACGGCTCGCACGAGCGCGCCATGCGTCGCGCCTTGCCGCGCGCCCACTTCGCCCGGGGTGCGGGGCCCGTGGGATTCGCCGAGGTGATCGAGCTGTGGTTCGGCGGTGAGGAGTGGAACGGGCGGCCGAGCTAGGCCGCACGAGCTCGCCGCCAGCGGCTCGCTACTTCTTCGCCGCCGTCTCCGCCGCCGCGCCCTTGGGCTGGAACTTGAAGTGCAGGTAGGCGATCACGTTCTTGATCTCCTCCGGCTTCAGGATGCCCTTCCACGCCACCATCCCCGACTTGGGGAATCCGGTCTCGATGGAGTGCTGGATCTGCGGATCGGTGCGGGTCTTCCACCATGCCGCGTCGTGGAAGTTGCGCGAAGGATTGCCGGTGGGGAGGAGCTTGATGCCCCCGGTCCCGTCCTGCTTGTGGCAGGGGACGCAGTTCTTCTCGAAGACGGCCTTGCCCTTGGCGGGATCGCCGCCGAGCGTCGACTCGCCGGCGGTGCCGGCCGAGGAATCGGCGGCGTAGGCGAGGGCGCCGCCCGCGATCTGACTCGTCGCCAGCCAGACACCCACTCCGGCGAACACGAGAGCAAGAACTGCGGCGGCGGCAGCCGGTCGGGCGAATCGTGAGTGCATGACGGGACTCCCACTTCGGGCCGGGCGGGTTCGGAACAAATTTATCAGGTCGGGACAGGGCTCCGCTACTTGGTCACGCTTGAGCCCGAGAGTGTTTCCGACGTGATTGCAAAGGCCGTGCAAAGGACCACTGGAGAAGCGGCGGCGCGAGCAGCGTGGTGACCAGCACGACACAGACCACGGCACCGAACATCGCCGGGTCGAGGACGCCGGCGACGCGGCCGACGCCGGCGAAGAGTAGGCCGACCTCGCCGCGCGGGATCATGCCGATGCCGACCACGAGCCTTTGCACCGGCCCCGCCACCAGACCGGCTGCCACCTTGCCCATCAGCGCGATGGCGATGAGTCCGGCCGCGAGAATGAGGGTCGGCGCATTCTCGGCCCGGAGCGGCGACAGAAGCTCGAGATCCACCGCCGCGCCTACGCTCACGAAGAAGATGGGGGCGAAGAAGTCGACCAGGGGCCGGATGTCGCGCTCGATCTCCTGCTTCTTGTGGGTCGAGGCGAGGAGGACGCCCGCCGCCAAAGCGCCGATCAAGGGCGCCGAGCCGGTGCGCGCCGCCAGAACGCCCAGGACCAGAGCCAGCGCCACCGCCATGGTGATCAGAGCCCCGCGCGTGCGGGCGCCGTTCACCAGGCGCACCAGGGCGTGGGCGCCGAGGCGGCCCACGGCGAGAGCCAGCGCCAGAAAACCGACGGCCGCGAGCAGGCTCACGAACACCGGACTCCAGACGAAGCGGCCGGTGTCGGCCATGCGCTGAACCAAGGACAGGATGACGATGCCGAGCACGTCGTCGACCACGGCGGCGCCGAGGATGATGCGCGCCTCCTGGGTCTGGAGCTTGCCGAGATCGGCGAGCACGCGCGCCGTGATGCCGACCGAGGTCGCGGTCAGCGTGGCGCCGAGGACGATGGGTGCCAGGTCGCGCAGGCCGAGCGCTTTGGCGAAGAGGAAGCCGCCCAAAAACGGCAGCACGACGCCGAGGACGGCAACCCGGATCGCGGGCCCCCCGACCTTGAGCATGGCGCCGAGATCGACTTCGAGCCCGATCTCGAAGAGGAGGAGCACGACGCCCACCTGAGCCAGCAGGATGATGATGGGATGGTTGGGGACCCAGCCCAGCGCGTGCGGCCCGAGGATGAGCCCGGCGACGATCTCGCCCAGCACCGCAGGCTGGCCCAAGCGCGTGGCGATCTCGCCGCCCAGGCGCGCGCCCACCAGGATGGCGGCCAGGGCGAAGAGGAAGGAGAGCACGGGGAGGTCGGCGGGTGCGGCGAGCCCGAGAGTCACGCACGAGTCTTATCATCTTTTCCCGCCCGCCGACGGCGCTGCTTGAGAGCTCCAGGGCGTGCCCTCGCCGGCCCTCCGGGATTGCCCGGTTCGCTTGACCCTGTGAAAATGGGCGTGCTAATTTAGGTCGCTGCCTTGGCTTAGCCGCACGAGCATCCCATCCGACCGTTGAATTCCGGAGGTGTCGATTGAAGGAATTCACCACATCGCAGATTCGGAACCTCGCTCTGCTCTCTCACGGAGGCGTCGGCAAGACTTCGCTGGCCGAGTCCATGCTTTTTCTCGCCGGCGCCACCCCGCGACTCGGCCGTGTCGAAGACGGCAGCTCCGTTCTCGACCACGCGGAAGAAGAGGTTCGCCGCAAGCTGACCATCTCGCTCGCCCTCGCCCAGTTCGAGTGGAAGGGCGCCAAGGTCAATCTCATCGACACGCCCGGCTACGCCGATTTCGTGAGCGAAGTGGTATCGGCGCTCGCGGCCGTGGACGCGGTACTCCTGCTCGTGCGCGCCTCGACCGGGGTCGAGGTCGGCACCGAGATCACGTGGGAGCGCATCAAGGACCGCAAGATGCCGGTCCTCTTGTGCGTGAACCAGATGGACAAGGAGCACGCGGATTTCGACAAGGCCGTGGCCTCGGTGCGCGACCGTCTCGGCATCCGTGTCGTTCCGGTGCAGATTCCCATGGGCCAGGCCGAGAGCTTCACCGGCGTCGTCGACCTCTTGCACATGAAGGCCTATGTGACCAAGGGACGCGGCCAGGACGCCAAGACGACCGAGCAGGACATCCCGGCCGAGCTTCTCGAGCGCGCCCAGGCGGCGCGCGAGCAGCTCATCGAGGACGCCGCCTCGGGCGAAGACTCGCTCATGGAGAAGTTCTTCGCCGGCGAGACGCTCACCGACGACGAGATCGTGCATGGTCTCGAGCGCGGTGTGGCCAATGGCTCGCTGATTCCCGCCTTCGCCGCCTCGGCCACCGCCATGATCGGCGTGGGCGACCTGATGGACGACCTCGTGGGCCTGGTGCCCCCTCCGGACGAGCATCCGCCGGTCATCGCCACCGTGCCGGGCAGCGACAAGACGGTGGAGATCAAGGTCGCCTCGGGCGAGCCGCTCTCGGCGCAGGTGTTCAAGACCATGAGCGAGGCGCACGTCGGCGACTTCTCGCTGTTGCGCATCTTTTCGGGGCACGCCGACGCCGGCAAGGAAGTGATGAACACGACGCGCGGCCACGTCGAGAAGCTCGGCAACCTGTATTTTCTGGTCGGCAAGGACCGCCAGGACGCCAGGGTGGCACACGCCGGCGACATCGTGGCCGCCGTGAAGCTCAAGAGCACGCACACCGGCGACACGCTGTCCGACAAGGCGCGTGCCGTGGTGCTGCCGGCGATTCCCTTCCCCGAGCCGGTGATGGCGGAAGCTATCCGGCCCAAGGCCAAGGGCGACGAGGACAAGCTCGGCACCGCTCTGGCGCGCATGCACGAGGAAGATCCGACGTTCCGTGCCGAGGTCGACGGCGTCATGCACCAGACGCTGGTGCGCGGCCAGGGTGACCTGCACGTCGAGGTGAGCCTCGAGCGCATCAAGCGTCGCTATCACGTCGACGTGGAGACGCTGAAGCCGCGCGTCGCCTACCGCGAGACCATTCGCGCCAAGGCGCAGGGCGAATACCGCCACAAGAAGCAGACCGGCGGGCGCGGCCAGTTCGGCGAGGTGCACCTGCGCCTCGAGCCCTTGCCGCGCTCGACCGGCTTCGAGTTCAAGGACGAGATCAAGGGCGGCGTGGTGCCCAACCAGTACATCCCCGCGGTCGAGAAGGGGATTGTCGAGGCCATGACCACGGGCGTGATCGCCGGCTATCCGGTGGTCGACGTGCGCGCCGCGCTCTTCTTCGGCAAGTACCACGACGTCGACTCGTCGGAGATGGCGTTCAAGATCGCCGCCCTCCAGTGCTTCAAGGAAGTCGCCGAGAAGGCGCAGCCGGTGCTGCTCGAGCCCATCGACGAAGTCGAGATCCGCGTGCCCGAGGAGTTCATGGGCGACGTCATGGGCGACGTCTCGTCGCGCCGCGGCAAGATCCTGGGCATGGAGACCGACGGCCACTATCAGATCGTCAAGGCGATGTTGCCGGCGGCCGAGCTGTACAAGTACTCGACGCACCTGCGCTCCATTTCGCAAGGGCGCGCGCGCCACAAGCAGAAGTTCTCTCATTACGAAGAGGTGCCGCGCGAGCTGGCGGGGAAGATCATCGACGCGTCGCGCGCCGAGAAGGAGGCCGAGGCGCGGGCCTAGTCGTTCGCCCGCTTTCGGCCGAGACCAGGGGGAGTTCGCATGTCGGGCCATTCCAAATGGGCCACCATCAAGCGCAAGAAGGGCGCCAAGGACCAGGCGCGCGGCAAAGTGTTCTCCAGGCTCATCAAGGAGATCACCATCGCGGCACGCCACGGCGGTGGCGACCCGGCGGGCAATCCGCGACTGCGCACCGCCATCGAGGCCGCGAAGGCCGAGAACATGCCGGGCACCAACATCGACCGTGCCATCAAGCGCGGCACCGGTGAGCTGGAAGGCGTGACCTACGAGGAGATCACCTACGAGGGCTATGGCCCCGGCGGGATCGCCGTCCTGGTCGAGGCCGCCACCGACAATCGCGTACGCACGGTGGGGGAGATCCGCCACGTCTTCTCCAAAGGCGGCGGCAACATGGCCGAGGCCGGAGCAGTGTCGTGGATGTTCCACAATCGCGGCCTGATCGTCGTCGAGCGCTCGGCGATGGACGAGGAGAAGCTCATGGACCTGGCGCTCGAGGCGGGCGCCGACGACGTCAACACGGATGGGTCCGAAAGTTACGAAATCATCACTTCGCTCTCCGGATTCGATAAAGTGCGCAAGGCGCTCGAGAGTGCAGGGGTCCCGACGGTCTCGGCCGAGCTGGCCAAGGTTCCACAGAACACGGTGGCGGTCTCCGAAAAGGACGCGCCCGCAGTGCTCAGGCTCATCGACGCGCTGGAGGAGCATGACGACGTCCAGAAGGTCTACGCCAACTTCCAGATCGCGGACGACGTCCTCACCCGGCTCGCGGGATAGCGCCGCGGCTGTGGCCGCCGGCGCGCCGCGTGTGCGCGTGCGCGCGCAGGCTCTTTCGTCTTCGCCCCGCTTCGCCCCCGACTCCGGGGGCGTTTGCGTTTTGGGCGTCGACCCGGGCACGCGGCTGGCCGGGTATGCCGTGCTGGTGGTGGCGCGCGGCATCGTCGAATGCCGCGATATCGGTGTCGTGGTCTTGCCGCCCGAGCTCACGCTACCGCGGCGGCTGGCGCGCCTGAGCGTCGAGATGAGCCGGCTGGTCGAGCGCTACGCGCCGGACGGCGTGGCGGTCGAGCAGGCGATCTACGCGCAGAACGTGCGCACGGCCCTGGTCTTGGGCCAGGCGCGCGGCGTGGTGGTGGGAGCGGCGGCCCTGGCCGGCGCCGAAGTGTTCGAATACTCGCCGCGCGAGGTGAAGCGCGCGGTCACCGGCAATGGCGCGGCCTCCAAGCAGCAGGTCCAGGGGATGATGCGCCGGTTACTGGCTCTGGGGCGCGCGCCGGGCGCCGACGAGGCCGATGCGGCGGCATTGGCGTGGTGCCATCTCGATCGCGCCCGGCGAAGCGGAATCCCGCGCGCCAGCACGTCGGCATCCGGGCGCCCGCGCCGCACGTCGCGCTGGAGCCTGGCCGACGTCGAGCGCCTGCGCGCCGAAGGGCGGATCCGATGATCGTTTCGCTGCGCGGGCGCCTGCGCGAGAAGAGCGCCACGCTGGCCTGGATCGAGGCCGCGGGCGTGGGTTACGGCCTGCAGATCTCCTTGTCGACGTTCGAGGCGCTGCCGCGCCCCGGCGAGGAGATCGAGCTCCTGACCACCATGGTGGTGCGCGAGGACTCGCAGCAGCTCTTCGGCTTCGCCACGCGCGACGAGCGGCGATTGTTCGAGCTCTTGATGACGGTGAGCGGCGTCGGGCCCAAGGTGGCTTTGGCCGTCCTCTCCGGTTTGCGCCCCGAGGCGCTCACCCGCAGCATCCGCGAAAACGACGTCGGCGCGCTCACCACGGTTTCGGGAGTCGGCCGAAAAACCGCCGAGCGTATCCTCGTGGACCTCAGGGACAAATTGGGCGGCGAGCCACCGACCTCGCCCGGCGCGGCGGCCACTCCGGCAGGCGGCGTGTTCGAGGATGCGGTGGGGGCGCTCGTCTCCTTGGGCTTCCCGCGGCCGGCGGCGGTGAAGGCGGTGCAGAGCGTGGCCGAGAACGGCGGCTTGCCCATCGAGGAGTGGGTGCGCCGCGCGCTCGCGGCGGTGGGCAAGGCGCAGGCAAGAGTTTGAGTCGGCTTTCGATCACCTGCTCCGGAACGGGAAAAGTGGTCATTTGGGCTGGGGGACCGCTCGGTCGCTTCGGAGCGAGGGCTTGGTCACTCAGGAAAAGTGGACCACTCACTCGCCCCAGGGCGAGTGAGTCGTCCACCCGGAATTACATCAGTCATGGAGTCAAACGTTGTAGGCCCAGTAAGTTGCTCGTGCCTTGGTCCATGTCGACAACATGCCGTACGGCATGTTGAGGGTTCATAAGGGCCACATATCCGGAGACGAATTCCGTCCCACTCTCGTGATAGGAATGAGCGCATGACCTCCAAGCCGGTCCGCCCGAAGTCCTCGCCGGCGAAAGCTTCGAAGCAGGCGCCGCCAGACCCCGAGCGTCCGGCGCACGAGCGGCTCGCCGATCCCGCACCCCGCGCCGAGGAGGGACCGCTCGAGGAGACGCTGCGGCCGCAACGGCTGGGTGAGTTCATCGGTCAGCCGCAGGTGAAGGAGAGCCTGGGGATCTTTCTGCGCGCGGCGCGCGAGCGCGGCGAGGCGCTGGATCACGTGCTCTTCTGCGGGCCGCCCGGACTCGGCAAGACGACGCTCGCCAACATTCTCGCCAACGAGCTGGGGGTCGAGATCCTCCACACCTCGGGGCCGGTGATCGAGCGACCCGGCGACCTGGCCGGCCTGCTCACCAACCTGCCCGAGCGCGGCGTCCTCTTCATCGACGAGATCCACCGGCTCAATCACGTGGTCGAGGAATATCTCTACCCGGCGATGGAGGATTACACGCTCGACATCCTGCTCGACCGCGGCCCCTCGGCGCGCTCGATCAAGATCCAGCTGCCGCGCTTCACGCTGGTGGGGGCGACCACGCGCGCCGGGCTCATCACCTCGCCCCTGCGCGCGCGCTTCGGCATGACGATCCGGCTCGACTACTACGATCCGGCCGAGGTGGCGCGCATCGTCGTGCGCTCGGCGCGCATTCTGGGCGTCGAGGTGGCTCAGGACGCAGCCGTCGAGCTGGCGCGCCGCTCGCGCGGCACACCGCGCGTCGCCAACCGGCTCCTGCGCCGCGTGCGCGACTTCGCGCAGGTGCGTGGCGCCACGCTCATCTCGCGACCCGTCATCGAAGAGGCGCTCAAGCTCCTCGAAGTCGATGAGCGCGGCCTCGACGACATGGACCGTCGCCTGCTCGAAGCCCTCATCCACAAGTACGAAGGCGGCCCCGTGGGCGTGGGCACGCTCGCCGTGGTGGTGGGCGAGGAGGCCGACACGCTCGAAGACGTGTACGAGCCCTTTCTCATCCAGGAAGGTTTCCTCAAGCGCACGCCGCGCGGGCGCCAGGCGACGTCGCTGGCGTACAGGCATCTCGGGCTCGAGCCGCCGGCCACAGCACCGCCGCCGGAGCCCAAGCGCGCGGCCGTGGACGACTCGACGGTCCAGGATCGGCTCTTCTAGTTTCGCCGCGTGAATCTCTACGATTACGAGCTTCCCGAGTCCGCGATCGCCCAGGAGCCGCTCTCCGACCGATCGGCTTCGCGTTTGCTGGTGATGGATCGCGCCAGTGGCGCGAGGCAGCATCGCCACTTCAGCGATCTGCCGGAGTTTCTGCGCGCCGGCGATCTGCTCGTGGTGAACGAGACACGCGTGATTCCGGCGCGTCTGCGGGCGCGCCGCCCCGGCGGCGGCAAGGCGGAGATCTTTCTCGTCCGCGCGCTCCCGGACGGCCGCTGGCTCGCCCTCGTGAAGCCCAGCGCGCGGATCAAGCCGGGGAGCGAAGTCGCGCTCGTGGACCACGCGGAGGGGCCGGCCGGGCGCGTGGTGGTCGAGGACAGTGCCGCCGGCGGATTGCGGACCGTGCGCTTTCCCGAAGGTGAGGTCGCGGGATTGATCGCGCGCGCGGGCGCTGTGCCGCTGCCGCCCTACATCCGGCGCTCGCCCGAAGAGGCCGACCGCGAGCGCTATCAAACCGTGTTCGCGCGCGTGCCCGGCGCGGTCGCCGCGCCCACGGCCGGGCTCCATCTCACCGATCCGCTGATCGCGCGCCTGCGCGAGCAGGGGGTGGCCATGGCGCGGCTCGTTCTGCACGTGGGGCCGGGAACGTTTCGCCCGGTGCAAGTCGACGATCCACGCGATCACCAGATCGACGCCGAGTGGTGCTCGATTCCGGCCGAGACCGCAGCCCTGGTGAGCCAAGCGCGCGAGCGCGGCGGCCGCGTGGTGGCTGTCGGCACGACGACCACGCGCGCGCTCGAAGCCGCCGCGCGCCAAGCCCAGCCGCTCGCGCCTTTCGAGGGCTTCGTCGATCTCTACATCCATCCGCCCTTCGAGTTCCGCGTGGTGGACGCCTTGATCACGAACTTCCACCTGCCGCGCTCGAGCCTGCTCTTGCTGGTCAGCGCCTTCGCCGGCCGCGAGCACGTCCTGGCCGCCTACCGCGAGGCCGTCCTCGAGGGCTACCGCTTCTATTCCTATGGCGATGCCATGCTTCTCGCATGATTGGTTGACAGCCTTCGCCGGCTGAGGCACGATCCTTTGCGAACGGGCGCCACGGACATCCGGCGCCCGTTTTCTTTTTCGTCCCGCCGCGCGCACTCCGTCGCGCGCATCGCCAGCCCGTCGCGCCGGGGCCACTGGCCCCGTCACGGGTGAAGCGGCCGCCTCCAGAACGTCAGCGAAGTCCCGCCTGGCCGCGATCCCACGAGCCATGACCTCATCCCGTCGCGCGATGGATGAGGCCCTACATGCGAGCACGGTCATTTCTGTCCTGGCGTAACGTTTTCACTCTGGCGCTCCTTCTCTCCTCCGTCGCCCCCGCGCACGCCCAACTCCTCGGAAGCATCACCGGTCGTGTGCTCGAGCCCGGTGGCAAGGAACCGGCGTCCATGGCGAACATCTTCCTCGTCGGCACCAAGCGAGGCGTCATGGCGGACCTGGATGGCAATTTCAACCTGAAGGATGTGCCGGCCGGAACGTACGTCGTCCGAGCCGTGGCCCTGGGCCACGATCCCGTCAACCAATCGGTCGTGGTCGAAGCCGGGAAGGTGGTACGCGTTTCCTTGGTGATCGGCGGCGACAGAGCCGTCAAGCAGATGGAGACCATCGATGTGGTCGCGAATCGCGACATGATCAATCTCCATTCCTCACGCTCGGAGTCCTACATCGATCCCATCGCCTTGAAACACCTCCCCGTCGACAAGATCATGGACCTCGTCAATCTGCAAAGCGGGGTCGTAAACGACGGCAACGGGCCCCATATCCGGGGAGGCCGCAACGACGAGTTCAAGGTGCGGTTCAACGATGTCGATGTCACGAATCCAGTGGGTGGCGGGATTCCCGAGATCGCCAATCCGATGATCGCGAGCGCCACGCTCATCCGTGGCGGCGTCGACGCCAAGTACGGGGACGCGCTCTCGGGCGTGCTCGTCGTGGAGACGCGGGAGGGCGGCCCACGCTTCGGAGGCGAGGCACAATGGCACACGGACCGCTATGGCGAGACGGTCAAGACGTTCGACAACTATGATCGGCTCACGGTGGGCGCAGGCGGACCGACGCCGGTGCGGGGCCTGACGTATTTCGCCACCGTCGATGGCACGTGGCAGGACACGTACTTGAAGAGCGGAATGACCGAATCGCGCCACAACTTTCTCGATTTCATCCGCCTTGGCAACCGTCAGTCCAACTTCGTCAACTCGGGCGCCAAGCTCGCCTACACACAGCCGCAATGGAAGTGGACGATCGAGGGCATCGCCAATCGATCGATCACCACTCCGTACAACCACATGTGGAGTCGAGACGGATTCGTCTCGGTCACGCACGACACGGCGTCCAACGGATCTCTCGGAATGCCCGTCTACGGACAATGGTCCTTCTTCCCGGAAGACTCGACGTATCGGCCCTACAACGCGGCCGATCACGTGCCCACCACGACGAGCACGTTCCGTCAGTTGACTACGGTGTGGCGGCAAACACTGGACAAGCACGACACGTACACGATGCGCCTCGCGCGGAACGAATTTCACGACCACACGGACGTGGGCGGCAAGGAGCCGTGGGAATACGACACGCGCTCGCCTTTCTACTGGGCGGGGAACGAGCAAGACAACGTGTACTTCGCCACCCATGGGGACTACCCGGTGTGGAGCGATCGACACACGGTGGTGTACACGGGGCGCGGGGACTTCGCTTCCGATCGCTGGAAGGGGCATCTCCTCGAGAGCGGGCTCGAGGTGCGCCGCAACGATCTGGGGAACGTCTCGCTGATCTTTCCCAATCAGGAGTCTCAAGGCCTCCCCGGCGCTCAGCGCACGGATTATCACAACCACAACACGGAAGCCTCGGCCTACGTCCAGGATCGCTGGGAGTACGAGGGCCTCGTGCTCAATGCCGGCCTGCACTGGGACGGATTCACGCCCGGATCCCAGATCTCTGACGAGGATCTCCGCGACCCGCAGACCGGCGTTCCGGGGCAGCGTTTCAAGCAGCAGCTCTCGCCGCGCCTCGGCATCGCGTATCCCATCACGGATCGGGACGTGCTGAGCCTGCACTACGGGTGGCTCTATCAGATTCCCAATCGCGACTATCTGTACGAGAACCGCGGGCCGCGGGCCACTGTGCCGGTACGCGGCAATCCGGATCTTCAGCCGCAGACCAACATCGAGTATCAAGCCTCCGTGCAGCACCTCTTCTCGCGTGACGTCGCAGGGCAGTTCGCCGTATTCTTTCGCGACATCTTCGGCCTCATCGATACGCGATCCGTGCGCGATCCGACGACGAACCTCTTGGTCCCGGTGTATGTGAACGAGGACTACGCGTCGGCGCGCGGCTTCGAAGCGAGCGTGACGAAGCGCTTGAGCCACCTGTTCTCAGGCGAGCTGAACTACACGTACTCGATCGCCACGGGCGTGGCGTCCAATCCCAATCAAGGGCTGCAGTTCGCGAACGGAACCTTGCTCTATCTGCCGATCTCGGAGCGTGCGCTAGCGTGGGATCAACGACACACCTTGTCGGCGAGCCTCGTCGTCCGCGATCAACGGAAGTGGGGTGGCAGCCTGCTGTGGACGTACGGCTCCGGCCTTCCGTACACGCCGACCTTCCGTGACGACAGAAAGCCCGACCCCGCGCTCGAGAACTCACGTCGCTTGCCGAGCCAGAGCACGCTCTCGCTCATGGTCGACAAGTTCTTCCGCGTTTGGCAGCAGCCGGTCACCTTTTTCGTGGATGCGCGAAACGTGCTCGATTCGAGAAACTTGAGCCAGCTCTCGTTCGGCGGCTTTCCCGATCCCTACGTCAATCAGGTGGGCGACGAGTATCTGATCTACTACACGGAGACGGGGCGCGCCGGCGGAGCGTATCTCAAGGACACGAATGGCGACGGCAAGGAGGATTGGGTGCCGCTCAAGGACCCACGGGTGTGGCAAGCGGGGCGCAGCATACGCGTCGGTGTCGGAATTACCTTCGGCGGCTGAGCTACGTCGTGTAGTCGGCGTTGATCTGGATATAGGCGGCGCTCAGGTCGCAGGTCCACACCGTGGCTTGTCCGGTCCCGGGGCCGAGCTCGAGGCGGATGTGCACCGGATCCTTGCGCAGGAGATCGCTCGCGGCGCGCGCGTCGAAGGGGATGGGCTGGCCGCGGGCCACGAGCTGCACGGCCGTCGGGCCGTCGCCGAACCAGAGCGCCACGCGCTCGGGATCGAAGACAGCGCCGCTGTAGCCGGCGGCGGCGAGGATACGGCCCCAGTTGGGGTCGTTGCCGTGGATCGCCGTCTTGACGAGCGGCGAGCAGGCGATGGCGTCGGCGGTGCGATGGGCATTGGCCTCGTCCTGGGCGCCGACCACGTTGATCTCGATGAGCTTGCTCGCGCCCTCGCCATCGCGCGCGATCTGCTTGGTGAGCGAGACGCAGACGCCGGTCAGCCCCTCGATGAAGCGGTCGAGATTCGAATGGTCTACCTTGGCGCTCGTGGCACCCGAGGCGAGCAGGAGCACGGTGTCGTTGGTGCTCATGTCGCCGTCGACGCTCAGGCGATTGAAGCTCTTGCCCACGGCGCGCAGGAGTGCGTGACGCAGCAGATCGGGCGCCACGGCCGCATCGGTCGTGATCACGGCCAGCATGGTGGCCATCCAGGGATGGATCATGCCCGATCCCTTGGCGAAGCCCTGGATGTTGGCGTGCCCCGCGCCCAGCGCCACGCTCGCGCCCGCCGCCTTGGCGCGCGTGTCGGTGGTGAGAATGGCGCGCGCGGCGAGCGGTGCGCCGTCGGCCGAGGCGCGCGCGCACACTTCGGGAATGCCGCGCTCGAGCTTCATCATCTCGAGCTGCTTGCCAATCACGCCCGTGGACAGGACGAGCACCGAGTCGGTGGATGACTTGAAGGCGTTGGCCGTGAGCTCGGCCATGCGGCGCGCATTGCGCTGGCCCTGCTCACCGGTGACCGCGTTGGCGCAGCCCGAGTTCGCGACCACGGCACGAATGCCGGAAGGATTCTTGGCCAGCACGCTCTGGTCGTAGAGGACCGGGGCCGCCTTCACGAGGTTGTTCGTGAACACGCCTGCACCTGTGCACGGGCGGTCGGCGACCACGAGCGCGAGATCCAGGGCGCCGCTGGCCTTGAGCCCGCAGGCCACGCCCGAGGCGGTGAAGCCGTTCGCCAGGCGGAAGCCGGCGAGCAGGTCCGGCGCCTGTGCCGGCCGCGGTGCGGGCGTCATAGCGGGGGATTGCCGTGCTTCTTGTACGGCATCGTCTGGCGCTTGGTGGCGAGAAGCTCGAGAGCGGCGATCAGCTTGGGGCGCGTGTCGCGCGGATCGATCACGTCGTCGAGATATCCGAGCTCGGCGGCGATCCACGGGTTGGCGAACTTGGCGTTGTACTCCTCGATCAACTTCTTGCGCTCGGCGGCCACGTCGCTCGCCTTCGCCAGACGGTCGCGATAGAGAATGTTCACCGCGCCCTCGGCGCCCATCACCGCCAGCTCGGCCGAGGGCCAGGCCACGTTGTAATCCCCGCGCACGTGTTTCGACGACATGACGTCGTAGGCGCCCCCATACGCCTTGCGCGTCACCACCGTGAGCTTGGGCACGGTGGCCTCGCAGTAGGCGTAAAGGAGCTTGGCGCCATGGCGGATGATGCCGCCGTGCTCCTGATCGGTGCCCGGCAGGAATCCCGGCACGTCTTCGAAGGTCACCAAAGGCACGTTGAACGCATCGCAGAAGCGGATGAAGCGCGCGCCTTTCACCGACGAGTTGATGTCGAGCACGCCGGCCAGCACGCTCGGCTGGTTGGCCACGACGCCGACCGGGCGCCCATTCAGGCGCGCGAAGCCGACGATCAGGTTCTTGGCGAAGTGCGCGTGCACCTCGAGGAATTCGCCTTGGTCGACCACGGCCGTGATCACCGACTTCATGTCGTAGGGCTTGTTGGGCGAGTCGGGCACGGCGCTGGCGAGCGAATCGGCGCGGCGCTCAACCGGATCCTGACATGGCGCCACCGGCGGATCCTCACGGTTGTTCAAGGGCAGATAGGAGAGGAGACGCTTGACCGTGTCGAGGCACTCGGCGTCGTCCGCCGACACGAAGTGCGCCACGCCACTCTTCGAGGCGTGGGTCATGGCACCGCCCAGCTCCTCGAAGGTCACGTCCTCGTGCGTCACCGCTTTGATCACGTCGGGCCCGGTCACGAACATGTGGCTCGTGCCCTGGACCATGAGCGTGAAATCGGTGATGGCGGGCGAGTACACCGCGCCGCCCGCGCACGGACCGAGGATG
>DASYSL010000017.1:0-13868 GCA_036003365.1 Candidatus Eiseniibacteriota bacterium | reverse complement strand
GAGGCGCACGTTCTCGAGCTTCACGCCGATGTCCTCGCTGATCACCTTGCCGCCGGTGAGGATGGCGATGTCCTCGAGCATGGCCTTGCGGCGGTCGCCGAAGCCCGGCGCCTTGACCGCGGCCACCTGCAGCGTGCCGCGGAGCTTGTTGACCACGAGCGTGGCCAGCGCCTCGCCCTCGACGTCCTCGGAGATGATGAGCAGCGGCTTGCCCTTCTGCGCGATCTTCTCGAGCACGGGCAGGAGGTCCTTCATCGAGGAGAGCTTCTTCTCGTAGAGGAGAATGAACGCGTCCTCGAGAACCACCGTCATGTCTTCCTTCTCGGTGACGAAGTACGGCGAGATGTAGCCCTTGTCGAACTGCATGCCCTCGACCACGTCGAGCGTGGTCTCGATCGACTTGGCCTCCTCGACCGTGATCGTGCCGTCCTTGCCGACCTTCTCCATGGCCTCGGCGATGATCTTGCCGATCGAGGTGTCGGAGTTGGCGGAGATGGTCGCGACCTGCTCGATCTCCTTGTTGTCCTTCACCGTCTTGCTCTGCTTCTTGAGCTCTTCGACGACCGCCGCGACCGCCTTGTCGATGCCGCGCTTGATGCCCATCGGCGAGGAGCCGGCGGTGACGTTCTTCAAGCCCTCACGGAAGATCGACTCGGCGAGCACCGTCGCCGTCGTCGTGCCGTCGCCCGCGACGTCCGAGGTCTTCGACGCGACCTCGCGCACCATCTGCGCGCCCATGTTGTTGTACGGCTCCTCCAGCTCGATCTCCTTGGCCACCGTGACGCCGTCCTTGGTGACCGTGGGCGAGCCCCACTTCTTGTCGAGCACGACGTTGCGCCCCCGCGGCCCGAGCGTGACCTTCACGGCCTTGGCCAGGGTCTCGACGCCTTCGAGGATGGCCCTGCGGGCGTCCTCGCTAAACAAAAGCTGCTTGGCTGCCATGCGTCTTTTCCTCCTCCTGCGGTTTCCATGGGCCCGCGCCCCGGCGCCACGCGCCGAGTGACCGGACCTAAGCGAAGTGCGGAATCAATTGAAGATGGGTGCGCATCGGCGCAACCGCGCAGACCCACACGCGGGCGCGAGTGCGGTCGCTACTTCGACGAGAGCACCGCGAGGACGTCGTCTTCACGCAGGATGACGTACTCCTCGCCCGAGATGCGGACGTCCGTGCCCGAGTACTTGCCCATCAGGATGCGGTCGCCCTTCTTGACCTCGACGGGGACGCGCTTGCCGTCGTCCGTGAGCCGCCCCGGGCCCACCGCCACGACCTCGCCCTCCTGGGGCTTTTCCTTCGCGGTATCGGGGATGATGATGCCTCCGCGCTTCGTCTCTTCCTCCTCCACGCGCCGGACAAGAAGCCGGTCGGCAAGGGGTTGAACGTTCATCGTGCCTCCCTTGATGGTGCTTGTCGCCATGACGAGTTTCTCCCGGCGCCGCACAGGGCGACGCTTCGTTTCGTTCGTGCCTTAGGATGCGGGGATTTCCGTTTCGTCGGCCGGCAGGGCAATGCGTACGGCAGAGAAACTTTCGCGCGCACACTTTACCATGACGCCGGCATTCTCGAAAGCGCGCCCTGGACGGGCCGGAGCGCGGCTTGCTTGCGAGTATATAAGCCTATGAACGGCAGCGTGTTATGTTCCTGAAATGAAACTCGCCGTGGTCTCGGCCGCCCTGCTTTTGGCAACCCTCGCCCTCCTGTTCGTGCCGGCCGGCCAGGATCTGGACCGGGCTTGCACCCGCCAGGCCGTGGCCTGGGATCATGCGATTCCGGCGCTCCACGCCTTCATGCGCGCGGGGACGGCCGTCGGGCTCGCGCCGCCGGTGCTCGCCGCGCTCGCGGCCTACGGCTCGTTCGGCAACGAAGTCGCCCGGCGCACGGTGCGGATCGGGCTCCTCACGCTGGCCGGATCGCAGGGCTGCGTCGAGCTGCTCAAGCGTGTCTTTCACCGCACCCGCCCCGACCTCGACGCCAACGCGAGCAATGCCTCCTTTCCTTCCTCCCACGGCTCGGCGGCGTTCGGCCTCGCCTGGGCGGTGAGCGCGCGGCACCGACGGCTCGGCCCCTGGGCCTGGGCGATCGCGCTCTGGATTGGCGCGAGCCGCGTGTTCCTCGGCCGCCACTTCCCTTCCGACGTCTTGGCCGGTGCCGTCGTCGGCATCACCTTCGCGGCACTCTCGATGCGGCTCGAGGAACGCTTGTGGCAGAAGCGCGGGCAGCCGCGAGAATCTTTCCGCCAGTAGTCCTTTCCCTCGGCATACAGTAGCTTCCGCGCCGAATCGAAGCCTGCATCGAAGGCCGACTCGGCCACGGAGAGCCCGAGCTTGGAGCGATACGATCTCGTCGTGATCGGAGGAGGGATCCAGGGCGCCGGCATCGCGCGCGACGCTGCCCTGCGCGGACTCCGCACCATCCTCTTCGAAAAGGGCGACCTCGCCGGCGGCACGAGCGGCCGCACCTCGCGCCTCGTGCACGGCGGCATCCGCTACCTCGAGAACTTGCGCCTGGGCCTGGTGCACGAAGCGCTGGCCGAGCGCGCGCTTCTCCTGCGGCTCGCTCCGCACCTCGTGCGGCCGCTTCCCTTTCTTCTTCCTTATTACAAGAAGTCCTCGCGCCCGCGCTGGTACGTGGGCGCCGGGCTCCTGCTCTATGGCGGGCTGGGCGGCGGCGCCGTGGGCTCGCTGTCCGCCCGCCGCGCGCTCGAGCTCGAGCCCAAGCTGCCGCGCGAGGGCCTGCAAGGCGCCGGGCGCTTCGGCGACGCGCAGATGAACGACACGCGCCTCTGCCTCGAGAACGCGCTCGACGCGGCGGCCCTTGGCGCCGAGATCCACACCCATCACGAAGTGGTGGCGATCGAGCGCGGCGCGGAGGGTTGCGGCATTCGCGTGCGGGCGCGCGACCGCCTGGCCGCCGAGGTGGCCACGCTCGAGGTCGAAGCCGCCGCCGTGGTCAACGCCGCGGGCCCGTGGGCCGATCGCGTGCGCGAGCGCGCCGGCGTGAAGCGGGCCAAGAGCGTGCGCGGCAGCCGCGGCGTCCACGTCATCGTGCCGGCGCTCACCCGCGATCATGCGCTGGTTCTCACCGCGCGCCACGATCGCCGCGTCTTCTTCGTCATCCCGCAGGCCAACGGCTCGCTCGTGGGCACGACCGAAGCGGAGTTCGAGGGCGATCCCGACGAGTGCGCGGTCACGGTCTCCGACGTGCGCTACTTGCTCGACGAGGTGCGCTGGCGCTGGCCCGGTGTGGTGCAGTTCCCGGAGCACGTGCGCCACGCCTATGCCGGCGTGCGCCCGCTGGTGCGCGCCCGCGGCAGCCTGCGCGCCACCACGCGCGAGTCGCGCATTCTCGAAGAGCGCGGCGTGTTCACCGTGATCGGCGGCAAGTACACGACGTACCGCGCGACCGCCGAGCGCGTGCTCGATGCCTTGCTGCGCTCGCTCCACAAGACGGCGCGGCCGTGCGCCACGCGCGAGCGGCCGTTGCCGGGCGCCGGCGCGGGCGTGCGTGAACAAGCTGCGCAACTGGCGCGCGACCGCGCGCTCGAGCTCGCCCACGTGGGGAATCACGATGCGTCGCGCATGGGGGCGCGCTACGGCGGTCTCGCCGCCGGAGCCATGCTGCTCGCCGAGCAGTTTCCGGCCGTGCACGATCGCGCCGGCGTGCGCGTGCTCGAGGGCGAGGTCGTCTACGCGATCCGCCACGAGATGGCGCGACGCCTCGACGATATCGTCTTCCGGCGGCTCGGCCTGGGCGACGAGCGTGTCGGCGCCCGGCAGGCCGCCGTGCCCATCAGCCAGTGGATGGCGCGACACCTGGGATGGTCCATGGCCCGCACCCGCGAAGAAGTGGAGAGAGTCGAGCGCCAGATCGACGTCGAGGACAAGGTGATCACGGGAGCCATGCAGCGGTGAAGCTCGTGCTCGCCATCGATCAGGGCACCACCGGCACCACGGTTCTGGCTCTCGATCAGACCGGGCGCGTGCGCGGGCGCGGCTACGCCGAATTGCCGCAGCACTACCCGCGCCCGGGTTGGGTCGAGCACGACGGCGAGGAGATCTGGCGCTCGGTGGGCGCCGCGGTGCGCAGGTCGGGCGTGCCCGGCCGCGACATCGAAGCCATCGGGATCACCAACCAGCGCGAGACCACGCTGCTTTGGGACCGGCGCACCTCGCGTCCCCTCGCGCGCGCCATCGTGTGGCAATGCCGGCGCACCACGACTCTGTGCGAAGCCCTCAAGCGCGGCGGCTGGGAGCCCCTGGTGCGCAAGCGCACCGGCCTCTTGCTCGATCCGTATTTTTCCGGGACCAAGGTGGCCTGGCTCCTGCGCCACGTGCGCGGCGCGGCGCGCCGGGCGGCGCGCGGTGAGCTCGCGTTCGGGACCGTCGACACGTGGCTCGTGTGGCGGCTGACCGCTGGACGCGCCCACGTCACCGATCACACGAACGCTTCGCGCACGCTGCTCTTCGACATTGGCAAGCGGCGCTGGGATCGCGATCTCCTCGATCTCTTCGACGCGCCCGCGGCACTCTTGCCCGAAGTGCGCGCGTCGAGCGGCCCCTTCGGCGAAACGCGCGGCGTGCCGGGATTGCGCGACGGCATTCCCATCCTCGGCATCGCGGGCGACCAGCAGGCGGCCCTCTATGGGCAAGGATGCTTCGCCGCGGGCCAGGCCAAGAACACGTACGGCACCGGCTGCTTCCTCTTGCTGCAGACCGGCGACACGCGCCCCACCAGCAAGCACGGTTTGCTCACCACGCTGGCTTGCGACGCGCGCGGCGGCCCCACCTACGCGCTCGAGGGCGCGGTGTTCATCGCCGGCGCGGTCGTGCAATGGCTGCGCGACGGCATGGGCATCGTCGGGCGCGCGGCGGAGAGCGAGAAGCTCGCGCGCTCGGTGCCCGACACCCTCGGCACCGTGCTGGTGCCGGCGTTCGTGGGGCTCGGCGCCCCCTACTGGCGCCCCGACGCGCGCGGCGCCTGGCTCGGGCTCACGCGCGGCGTGACGCGCGCGCATCTCGTGCGCGCGGCGCTGGAATCGATCGCGTTCCAGACGCGCGACGTGGTGGACGCCATGGTCGCCGATTCGGGGCGGCGGCTCTCCGCGCTGCGCGTGGACGGTGGTGCCGCGGCCAACGATTTCCTCATGCAATTCCAGGCCGACGTGCTCGGCCGCCCCATCCAGCGCCCCAAGATGCTCGAGACCACGGCCCTCGGCGCTGCCGCCTTGGCGGCGCGCGCGGCAGGACTGTGGCCGAGCGGACGGGCGCCGGGCGCCACCGGTGCGATCGATCGCGTGTTTCGCCCACGCGTGTCGCGACGGCAGCGCGAGGAGATGGTCGCGCACTGGCAGGCCGCGGTCGCGCGACTGCTCGCGTGACCCGGCTCTCGCGACGGATTCCGTCCGGCTTCGAGCCCAACGCCATCGCCAAGGCCATCGCGGCACGCCGCGGTGACGCCCTCCTCGACCTGACCGAAACCAATCCCACGCGCGTCGGCCTCCCGGCGCCGCCTGAAGCCGCGTGGCGCGGCTTGCTCGAGGGCGCGCGCGCCCCATACGCGCCCGAGCCACTCGGGATGCGTGAAGCGCGCGAGGCGATCGGGCGCGAGTGGCGTCTCGATCCGGCGAAGCTCGCGCTCACCGCGAGCACGAGCGAAGCCTACGCGCATTTGTTTCGCATCCTGGGCGACCCAGGCGATCGCTTTCTGGCGCCCGAGCCGAGCTATCCGTTGTTCGGCCCGCTGGCCGCCCTCGAGGGCGTGGCGCTCGAGCCCTATCCGCTGCGCTACAGGCAGGGGCGCTGGCGCGTCGATATCGGGGCCCTCGTGCCGGCGCGCGCCTTGATCGTCGTGCAGCCCAACCATCCCACGGGCTCGCTGCTCGACGAGAGCGAGATGCGCGCCGTCGAGGCATTCTGCGCCGAGAATGGCGCCGCGCTGATCGCCGACGAAGTGTTCGGGGATTTCACGGTGCGGCCGGCCAGCTTCGCGGGGCGGGACGCGTGCCTCACGTTCGTCCTGGGCGGGCTTTCCAAGTCATGCGGCTTGCCGCAAGCCAAGCTGGCATGGATCGCGTGCTCGGGCCCGGGCGCCGATCGCGCCCTGGCCGCGCTCGAATGGTGTTGCGACACATTTCTCTCGGTGAGCCAGGGGATCCAGCGCGCCGCACCGGCGCTGATCGCCGCGCGCCACCCTTTTGTCGAGGCCGTGCGCGCTCGCCTGGCGGCCAATCTGCGCGCCCTCGCCCCCCTCGCTCCTCTGACCTGGGAAGGTGGCTGGTCGGCGGTCCTACGCGCGCCCGCCACGCGCACCGACGAGGAATGGACGCTCGCGCTCGTCGAGCGCGGCGTGCTCGTGCAGCCGGGCCACTTCTTCGATTTCGCCGACGAGCATCATCTGGTGGTGAGCTTGCTTCCGGAACCCGCGACCTTCGCCGCGGGCGCGCGCGTCATTTCAGAAACACTACTCTAGCTTCGCGATCAGCCGCGCTTGACCGTCGAGGTATCCGCGGGCGCCACCGCGCCGGGCGCCACCGCGCCGGGCGCCACCGCCGAATCTCCCGAGGCCACCGCCGGCACCACGAGCCTGAGCGGCGCGGCGAGCTCGCCGAGCGCCACCGACGCGGCCAGCGGATCTTGCGCGAGATCTTTCCAGGGCGCGCGCGCTCCCCACGCGTAATCGCCGAACACGAGCACCGCCGTGCCGGGGGTCGCGAGCTTGCCGGCGGGGTCGAGCCTCCACTGATCGACCCAGCCGTACACCCATTCGGCGTCGTCGGGCGCCAAGCGCACGCAGGAGTGGCTCGCCGGACGCCCGGGCAGCTCGTACTCGTGGAGCGAGATGCCTTCGTGGACCTCGATATTGACGCACCACTTGAGAAACCACGAATCGTCGACGGTGCTGTAGCGCTGCTTGGCTTTCCAGTTGGCGTGATAGAGGCCGGCGGGAGTGGGCGTGGTCTTCTTGCCGGTCGACACCGGTCCCCAGTGCACCAAGCGCCCGTTCTCGTAGGCGGCGAAAGCCTGCACGCGCAACGAGACCAGCAGCAACTTGGGAATCGACGCCGCGCTCGCGAGCTCGAGCGGGAAGGGCGCGAGATCGAGCGTGTCCAAAGACGAATCGGGCACCGCCAGCGTGTCGGTGTCGCGCACGTGGCTCAGGTCGATGCGATTCACTTTCAAGAACAGCGCGAACTTGTGCGCGCCGAGGGCGTTCTCGAGATCGGTCAACGCGTGGTCACCCGCCAGCTTCAACGCGCGATAGTGCGGGCGCGGCGGCGGTGGCGGAGCGGGCGCGGGCCGCGCGGGCGCCGCCACGCGCGTGGTCTCCGGCATGGCGGCCTGGCGCGTCTCGTGACGCGCGCAGCCGGTGTGCAGGAGGAGCGCGATCAGCGCCATTCCCGCCACCCGCGCGATCTGCACCCCTACTCTTCGACCCACGCCTCGGCCTCGATCTCGACCACCATGTCGGGAGAGATGAACTTCGACACTTCGATCATCGTGGTCACCGGGCGAATCGACGCGAAGCGCTCGCCGTGCGCGCGCCCGATCGCCTCCCACTGCGACATGTCGGTGACGAAGATGCGCGTGCGCGTCACGTGCTCGAGGGTGGCGCCGACTTCGGCCAATGCGTTTTCGATGATGCCGAGAATGAAACGCGTCTGCGCGCCACCGTCGCCCGGAGCGACGGTCTTGCCGTCGGGCCCCACCGCCGCCGTGCCCGCCACCTGCACGCACGGTCCGGTGCGCACGGCGCGCGAATAGCCGACGATCGGCTCCCACGGCGCTCCGGTCGAAACGTTCTTCCGCTTCATGTCACGTTCCTCTGCAGGAAGGTCAGCAAATCCTCGATCACGGCGCGGCGCACGTCGGGCAGATCGTGGAACAGGCCGTGATACGCGCCCGCGTATTCGCGCAGCTCGATCCGCCCCGGATTCGAGGCCGCGAAGGCGCGAATCGCCGGCATCGAGACCACGCGGTCGTCGCCCGCGCCCAGGACCAAGGTCGGCCACGCCACCCGCGGTCCGGAAGCTACGAGCCGCGCGGCGGCCGCGCGGTACAGAGCAAAGAAGCGCGCGGTCATCCATTGGTGGGTGAGCGGATCCTGGTCGAACGCGTCAGCCTCTTCGCGCGCTCGGGAGATCATGGCGCCGCCGATGCCGGTCTTCTGCGCCAGGCCCGGGACGACGCCCTGGGCCACGCGCGCCAGCGCGAGCTTCCAGGCGGGCGGATCGAACCCGGGCCGGAACGCGGGTGCGGCCAGCACCAGAGCGCCGACGCGCTCGGGATGCGCGAGCGCCCAGTCGAGCGCCACGAGCCCGCCCATGCTCTCGCCGAGCACGAAGACAGGCTCGGGGGAGCTCGCCACCCGCCACCACGACTCGACGTCTTCCAAGAGCTCGTCCCAGCGCTCGGCATGACCGCGCGCTCCGGAGGCGACGCCATGGCCGCGCAGATCGCCGGCGACGACGTCGAAGCCGCCGGCAGCCAGGGCATGGGCGAGCCCGGCGTGCCGCCCCGAGTAGTCGCCCATGCCATGCACGATCAAGACGACGCCGCGCGCGGACGCGCTCTCGGCGCTCCAGCGGCGAACCGTCTCGCGGCTCAAGGAATGGAGGGAATCAGCGGCGCGGCGGGATGAGCGGCCGCAAGTGGACTTGCGAGATCAGCGCGTTGGACGACGTGGTCACGAGGTCGAGCACCGCGTCCGCCACGTCGTCCGCGCTCAAGAAATTCTCTTTGCCGGGACCGCCCTGGGGCCCCGATCCGAAATGGGTGTCGGTCGAGCCCGGGCAGATCACGCTCACCTTGATGTGATCGTGGCGCAGCTCGAGCATGAGCGACTCGGAGAAGCCCATGAGCCCGAACTTGGTCGCGTTGTAGGCCGAGATGCCGGGGTTGGCGACGAGCCCAGCGACCGAGGCGATGTTCACGATGTGGCCGCCGCCGCGCTCCTTCATCACCGGCACGGCCGCGCGCGTCACCAGGAAGACGCCGCGCAGGTTGACGGCGAAGACGCGGTCCCAATCGGCGATCGCCAGCTCGTCGATGCGCCCGCGGCAGCCGACACCGGCGTTGTTGACGAGGATGTCGAGGCGGCCGAGCTTGTCCACCGTCTCGGACACCATGCGTCCCGCCTGGTCGGGATCGGAGACGTCGCCGGCAATGGCGAGGGCACGGCCGCCCGCGGCCTCGACCTCGCGCGCCGCCTCCGCCAGATCCGGCGCCGAGCGCGCCGCGAGCGCGACCGCGCCCCCTTCGGCGCCGAAGCACCGGCCGAGCGCGCGACCGATGCCGCGCGAAGCGCCGGTGACGAGCGCGACCTTGCCCGCCAGGCGTCCGCTCAACTCTCGTCGTCTCCTTCGCGGAAGCGGAAGGCGGCTTCCGCCGCCTCTTCATCGTCCCCCGTATCGCCGGCCGCGACCGCCGCCGTCTCCTCGACCGGTGGCTGAGGCGTGGCCTCGATCGGTGTCCCGGGCAGAACGAAAGCGAGGCGCCGCATATCGGGATCGATCTTCGACACCAGCACCTCGACGTCCTGATCGAGCTTGTAGCGCTCGCCGGGATGGTGGCCCCACGGCTGCTGGAAGATGTTCGAGACATGCAGCAGGCCGAAGATGCCGGGCTCGAGCTCGACGAACACGCCGTACTCCTTCACCCCGCTGACGCGCCCGCGCACCAGCCGGCCGACCTCGTACTTGTCGGCGGCACTGAGCCAGGGATCGGCCGAGAGCTGCTTCAGGCCGACCGAGACGCGGCCGCTCGACTCATCGACCTCGAGCACGCGCACCGAGAGCTTCTCGCCGATCTGCACGACCTGGCTGGGATGGCGCACGTGCTGCCACGCCATCTGGCTCACGTGCAGGAGCGCGTCGATGCCGCCGAGATCGAGGAAGGCGCCGAAGTCGGTGATCGATTTCACCGTGCCGTCGACGAGATCGCCGGGCTGCCACGCCGGCACGCCGAGAGCGCTCGGCGGCACGGGCTCGCCCGCGGCACGGCGCTCGGCCAGACGCTTTTCGATGGCTTCGGCGCGCTCGGCAAGCTTGCCGCGCTGCCATGCCGGCACCGGCGCTCCTTCGCCGAGAGCTTCCTGCTGCGCCAGCTCCTCCTCGACATCCGGCTGCGGCAAGCGCGGTCGTGCCGGCTCCTGCGGGCCGCGGGTCACGCGCGTGGCGCGGCGGCCGAACTGCGGGCCGGGCCGCCCGCGATCCGAAGACGAAGATGAAGACGAGGACGACGTGCGCGGCGCTTCGAAGCGCTCGGCTCGTGACGCGGGCGCGGGCGCCGCCGCCTGAGCCGGAGCGGGCGCAGGTGCGCTCGCACGCTCGACCCGCGGACGCTCGTAGCGCGCCGCCGGCGGCGAGGGTGCGGAAGATCGCGCGTACGAGCGCCCATTGCCTGCCGGCTGGCGCTCGGTCACCGCCTCGGGGCTGGCACCCGCCGCGGCGCGCTCGACCCCCGGCACCTCCAGCGGATCGAAATTGCCGCCGGCGGCGTCGATGAGGTCCGCCGACACGGTGCCCGGCACGCCCGAGATGATGACCTCCTTGCCGAAGCGATTGCGCGCCATGGTGACCACGCGCACGAAGTCGCGGTCACCCGACAAGAGCAGCACGGTGGGAATGCCGGAGCGATCGAGAAGGGTTTCGATCAGGTCCATGAGCAGGTCGAGTGCGGCCGCCGAGCGGCGGCCATCGCCCACCACGTGCGACTTGGAGTCGACCGCGTGAATGCCGCTGACGCGCATCTCGCGGAGCATCTCCGGCGGGACGGCATCGCAGTCGGCGTACGCGCGGGCGACATTGACCAATCCGTACTTGCGGGCCTTTTCGATCAGCAGCGCGGGGGCGAGCTCGACGCCGTAGGCTTGCCGGATGCCCTCGCGAATATTTTCGAGATCAATGAAAAGCGCGACTTCCCGGCGTGGTTCCACGTTGAGATCTCCTCGTGCGGCGGCGAATCAACAAGCGAGGGACGGCGGTTCGCAGGCGAATCGACGCGCGCGATGCAGTAGATGATTTCACGATGATTGAGGGGTGGGCCGAACGAAGAAGGGGTCCACTCCGTGGGGGGTTTTCCATTCGCTGATTTCCGATGCGGCCGAAGCGGCCGGCGGTCTTCTTGACGATGTTCGACGATCCGTATTCGAAGCGGCACGCGAAGATCGAATTCGGGCCTTCGCGGCACGCGCCGCATCATACTCCACGAGCCCGCCCCTGTCCCTGGCAAATCAAGCCGTGTTTTCCTCAGGCTCCGTCCAGGGCTCCTTGCACTTTTCCTGCCAGGGTCAGCGCGTCCCCCCGCCGCTCGTCTACGCGCAGGGAGGTGACCACGCGCGCCGTGCCGCCGCCGGCCTCGAAGCAGGCGTCGTGCAGGCGGCGGGCGAGAGCGAACACCTCTTCGATGGGGCCCTCGACCAGCGTGCCCATCGCGGTCAGCTCATGCGTGAGCCCGCTCTGGCGCACCAGGCGATAGAGGTCGCGAATCGAATCGCGGATGGTGGGCGAGCCGGTGCCGAGCGGCGTGATGAAGATCTCGGCCACCACCCAGCCCTTCTCGGGAAGTCCGCGCGCGCTCCCTCCCTGCACTAAGGGGCGTCCTTGCGCGCATCGGTCGGCGCATCCGTCGGCGGCGCTTGATCGAGCTGGTCTTCGTATTCCTTGAAGCTCTGATTCTTGTAGTGGCCGTCACCGAAGTAGCGCAGGACGCTCAGGAAGTCTTCGGCCTTCATGTAGCCCGGGGCCGAGGCCAGATGCTTGCCGTCGGGGGCCAGGAAGAGCGTCGTGGGATAACTGTTGATGCCAAAGCCCGCCGCCAGCTCGCGATAGCTGTACTCGCCGCTCGCGTAGTGCACGCGGGTGGCGGCTTCGGCATTGAGCTTGACCGGCACGAACGACTTGTCGAGATAGGCCTGGACCTCGGGCTTGGAGTAGGTGTCGCGATCCATGCGCCGGCACCAGCCGCACCAATCCGTGTAGACGTCGGCCACGATGATCTTGTTGGACGACTTGGCTTCGGTGAGGGCGGCGCCGAGGTCGCGCCAGTGCACTTCGGGCGTCGCCTCGCCGGCGGGCGCGGCGACCTTGCCGCCCTTCACGGTCTTGGAGGCGGCGAACGAGGCGTCGCTCACCAGGGCGGCAGCGAAGACCGCGAGGCCTCCGGCAACGATGGATGCGAGGAACAGGACGAAAGCGGTTCGGACACGCATGGCGATCCAGGTGGGGAATTCCATTTGCGGTTCGCTTTCCCTATTCGTGGAGAAGCCGGCGGGCGGTGCCCATCAAGCGTAACACCGGGGCGGCCTTAGGCCCAACCGGCTAGAGCCGCACCCAGGTCCGCTCCGGCACCCCGCAATGGCCGGGACGATCCTTGAACACCAATGTCGCCCGGCGCCCCGACGCGCCCACCACGCTCAGCTTGTAGGAACGCGTCGCGCCGGCGCAGGCCAGCGTGGTGTCGGCGAGGCCGAGCGAGTTGGTGACCAGGGCGGCGAAGGGGGCCTGGTTGGAGAGATCCACGAAATCGCCGGAGCCGCCGAGCACCGGTGCTCCGGTCACCGAGTCCACGATCTCCAAGTCATGCCGCTCGACGGCCGCAGGCGTGGCCCCGCCCTGGACGAACACGGTGTCCTGCTCGTGCGCCCCGTAGACGACGACGCGGAACGCCCGCGCGGGTGGATCGGCGATCGTGAATCCGCCTTCCAGGATCGTGTCCTGCGCCGTGCACGGGTTCTTGGGATCGTGCACTTCCTGAATGGTGGCCTGAGCGAGAAACGTGGAGTCGTCCTGCTGCTGAAATCCGACGCCCTGGAAGCTCTGGCAGCTCAGAGTGCTCCGCCAGTGGACCTTGACCTCCAGCTTCTGCCCGGGCCCCACGCTATCGGCCGAGGTCACGGCGATCACCTCGGGCGTCGAATACTGGGTCGTCTTGTCGTCGTTGCTGCAGCCGCCCACGAGGGCGAGGAAGCCAAAGGCCAAAACGGCAGCCAGGGAACGAGTGGGCCGGATGGTCGGGGCGGTCTCGATGAGCATTCGGGGCTCGCGCATGGCCGAAGTCTAACGGATCGGAGCCTCGGCGGGCGCGCCCTTCGCACGGCCGGGCGCGTCGGCTAGACTGGTGGCAGTGCCGCCGCACCAAACATTGCTCCCCCGCCATTCCGAGGAGATCCCTTGAAGCACCCGCGCCCGGTTCCGTCCCGATCTCTGCTTTGGTCCCGCCCCGCCGCGCTCGGATGGCTCTGCTTGATCCTCTTGGCCGCCCCCGCCGCGGCCGCGCCGCTGGGCACGAACCTGCTCGCCAATCCGTCGGTCGAGGAAGGCACGCTGCTCTCCCCCACCGGCTGGGACTCGTCGATCACCCAGGTGCCGACGGCGCGCTTCGGCTGGGACCAAGCCGAGGCCCACGACGGCAAGCGGTCGCTCTACATCATCAATACCGGGAACGTGATCCCGGTTTGGTTCAACTGGAGCCAGACGCTGGCGGGCGTGAACCACCTCGGCGGCAAGGAGCTGACGCTGCGGGCCTGGGTCAAGACGCGCAATCTCTCGGGCAAGGCGTATCTCCTCCTGCAGGCCTACCGCGACACCGTGCTGATCGAATCCATGAAGCAGGGGGTGCCGCGGCTGCGCATGCGCGATCTCATGCACATCAAGCCGGCCGACGATCCGCAGCTCGAGATGGGATGGGCGCGCAAGCAGATCTCCGGCAACCACGACGACTGGACGCCGCTCGAGGTGAAGGTGTTCGTGCCGCCCTCGACCAACATGGTGTTCGTGCGCGGCGGCATCTTCGGCGTGGGCGAGGTGTGGTTCGACGACTTCTCGCTCACTGCGGGCCCGGCGACCCCCGAGAAGCCCTTCGCCGTGGGCAAG
>DASYSL010000016.1:0-31034 GCA_036003365.1 Candidatus Eiseniibacteriota bacterium | reverse complement strand
ACCTTGGTTCGCCGGGATTCCAAACATTGATTCTCTCCGAGAGTTACGCCGAAGTCCCCTGCCCATACGGCCATCCGCTGAGCGGCCCCCGTGACGGCGAACGGGGACTGTACTATTGTTGTTTTCCCCGGAGTCGACCTGAAGTCATCGTCGAGTGCCGCAAACAGGAGGACAACGCACCAGCGAAAGCGTGAGTGCTCGCGATTCCAGCCCCGAAGTCGAGCCGCACGCACGCATCTTGACCGTCATTCGGTCATACCAAAACGATTTCAGGGATCGAGCGCGCGCTTGAGTTTCGCATGAGCGCGAGCCGACCGTTGCGCGCTGGGGGGCTGGCGGCCGGACGGGAACCGAACGGAGCACGTCACGACTCACGTTCGCGGTTGGAAACGAAGCCTCGCCACGACATTGGGCCTCGCCTGCGCCCTCGCGGGTTGCGCGGTCGGCCCCGAATACGCGAGGCCGCCGGTCAAGTTGGAGAGCCAGTGGAGTGCCGCGGACAGCGCGCAATTCGCGACGCGGGCCATGGCGGACACGACGTGGTGGCGCTCCTTCCACGATCCCACGCTCGACCAGCTCGTTCTGAGTGCCTACCACCAGAACCTGCCGTTGCAGGCCGCCGGCGTGCGCATCATGGAAGCGCGCGCCCAATTGGGCATCGCCGTCGGCAATCAGTATCCGCAGGTGCAGGCGGTGTTCGCCAACGCCACCGGAGTCCAGGTCAGCAAGCACGCCGCCAACAGCGTCCTCGCCGACCACAACTTCTGGGATTACCAGATTGGTTTCGACGCGCTCTGGGAGATCGACTTCTGGCGCAAGTTCCATCGGGACGTTCGTGCGGCATCCGAGCAGTATCTCGCATCGGTGGCCGACTACGACAACGCGCTGATCTCGCTCACGGCAGAAGTGGCGCGCACCTACGCGGCAGTGCGCACATTCGAAGTGCTGATCGACCAGGCAACCCAGAACGCCGCCATCCAGGCCGAGGGCCTGCGCATCGCCCAGTCGCGGTTCCGGCACGGTGCCACTTCGGAGCTCGACGTCGCACAGGCGACTACACTCCTCGAAGACACGCGGGCGACCATCCCGCGGCTCGAGATCGGTCTCAAGCAGGCGCAGAACGCTTTGTGCACGCTCCTGGCGGAGCCGCCGGGCGCGCTCGATGCGATGCTCGCGGGCTCCAAGGGCATCCCTGCGCCACCGGCGCAGGTGGAGATCACGGTGCCCACGGAGGTGCTGCGCCGTCGCCCGGACATCCGCAGCGCCGAGCTGAATGCCGCCGCGCAGAGCGAGCGCATCGGCGTCGCCAAAGCCGATCTCTATCCCAGCTTCTCGCTCGCCGGAACCATCGGCACGCAGACCAGTTCGGGCGGCGGGGCGCTCTCCGGCAACTCGGCGTTCAAGAATCTGTTCGGGTCCGGCAGCTTTTTCTACGCGTTCGGGCCGCGGCTCATCTGGCCCATCTTCAATTACGGCCGCATCAAGAACAATGTGCGCGTCCAGGACGCACGCTTCGAGCAGTTGCTCCTCGACTACCAGAACACGGTGATCCGCGCCGCCCAGGAAGTGGAAGACGGGATGGCCGGCTACATGAAGTCGCAGGAAGCGGCCGCCTTCGCGCAGAACGCCGTCGTGGGAGCGCAACGCGCGGTGGACCTCTCGTTCACCCAGTATCGCGAGGGCGCTGTCGACTATCAGCGCGTGCTCGACGCGCAGCGCTCCCTGCTCGCGGAGCAGAATAACCTCGCGCAGGATCGCTCGTCGGTCGCGACGGAGCTGATCTCTCTCTACAAAGCGCTCGGCGGAGGATGGCAGATCCGCGCCGGGCAGCCGTTCGTGCCCGACAGCGTCCGGGTTCGCATGCAGCAGCGGACGAACTGGGGGAACTACTTCGACCATCAACAAGAAGACTCCAACAAGTCCTCGGAAACCGACAGGTAGCCATGGCCAAGCTCTCGAAGAAGACGAAGTGGATCATCGCCGCCGTGGTCGTCGCCGGCGTCGCGTTCTTTGGCTACAAGTGGTGGCAAGGGCGGCAGAACGCCGTCCCCGACGGCATCGCTTACGGAAACGGCCGCCTGGAAGCCAAGCTCGTGGACGCCACGGCCAAGGAGCCGTTGCGCGTCAAAGAAGTGCTGGTGGACGAAGGCGACCTCGTCAAGCCGGGCCAGGTGGTGGTGCGGCTCGATACCTCGACGCTCGAAGCCCAGCTCGCCTCGGCCCAGGCGAGCGAGGCCGCGGCTCTCGAACAGCTGACTGTGGCGCAGGCTTCGATCGCGCGCGCCCGGGCCCAGAACCGGCTGGCCAAGATCGAGGCGGATCGCGCGGGCAAGCTGTTCCAGGAGAACGCAGGCTCGCAGCGCGAGCTCGACGTGCGCACCATGACCGTGCAGACGAGCGGGGCTTCGCTGAGCGAGGAAGAGGCGCGGCTCGAGACCGCCAAGCGCAACGCCGAAGCGGCCAAGGCGAACGTCGAGTCGTATCGGACACGCATCTCCGACGCGACACTCACCTCGCCCGTGCTCGGGCGCGTTCTTTACCGGCTGGCCGAGCCCGGCGAAGTGCTCGGCCCGGGCGGCAAGGCGCTCACGATCGTGAACCTGCAGGACGTGTACATGGAGATCTATCTGCCGGCGGAGCAAGCGGCGCGCACCAAGATCGGCTCGGAGGCGAGGATTACCGTCGACTACGAGCCCGACCGCTCGGCCGCCGGCGTCGTCACCTTCGTCTCGCCGGAGGCCCAGTTCACTCCCAAAGAGGTGGAGACGAAGAGCGAGCGCGAGAAGCTCATGTTCCGCGTCAAGATCCAGCTGCCCACGGTGCTCGTGACCCGCTACATGGACCGCATCAAGACAGGTGTGCGCGGCGTCGGCTACGTCCGCTACGACGACAAGGCGGTGTGGCCGGCCTGGCTCGAGAAGAACGTGATGAAGACCGACGCCACGGCGCAGAGCTCGGGATAACCAGGGCATGTCCGCCACGGCCCCGGTGATCCCCGAGGCGCCCGCCGCCGAGAAGCCGGTCGTCTCGGTCAAGGAGGTCACGCACCTCTACGGCAAGACCAAGGCGCTCGACGCCATCTCGATCGACATCCCGAGGGGCATCATGGTCGGCGTGGTCGGGCCGGACGGCGTCGGCAAGTCGACGCTCCTCGGCCTGATGGCGGGGGCCAAGAAGCTGCAGCAGGGAGCCATGCAGGTGCTGGATGGCGACATCGCCGACATCAAGCACCGGCGTGTCGTGTGTCCACAGATCGCCTACATGCCGCAGGGCCTGGGCAAGAATCTGTATCTCGAGCTGAGCGTGCGCGACAACGTCGACTTCATGGCGCAGCTCTTCGGGCTCTCGCCGCAGGAACGCCCGGGCAAGGTGAAACAGCTTCTCGACGCCACCGGTCTCGGCCCCTTCCCGGAGCGACCGGCCGGCAAGCTCTCGGGAGGCATGAAACAGAAAGTCGGCTTGTGCGGCGCCCTCGTGCACTCGCCCGATCTCCTCATCCTCGACGAGCCGACGACGGGCGTGGATCCGCTGTCGCGGCGCCAGTTCTGGACGCTCATCGATGACATCCGCAAGGACCGCCCGGGGATGAGCGTCGTCGTCGCCACCGCCTACATGGACGAGGCCCAGCAGTGGGACTGGATCGTGGCCATGGACGCGGGCAAGGTGCTCGCGACCGGCACGCCCGCCGAGCTCATGCAGCGCACGGGGACCAAAGACCTCGAGGGATGCTTCATCGCTCTGCTTCCGGAAGAGGCGAAAAAGGGCCACAAAGAGCTCACGATCCCGCCGCGCCCCGAGGGCAAGTCGGAGATCGCGATCGACGCCAAGGGACTCACGCGCAAGTTCGGCAGCTTCACCGCCGTCGACCACGTGAGCCTCTCCATCGAGGTGGGAGAGATCTTCGGCTTCCTGGGCTCCAACGGCTGTGGCAAGTCGACCACCATGAAGATGCTGACCGGCCTTCTGCCGCCGACCGAGGGATCGGCGACGCTCTTCGGCAACTCGGTCGAGGCCGGAAGCATGGAGGTGCGGGAGAACCTCGGCTACATGACGCAGGCGTTTTCCCTCTACGGCGAGCTGACGGTGCGTCAGAATCTGGTGCTCGACGCGCGCCTCTATCACATCCCGCCCGACAAGGCGAAGACGCGCATCGACGAGCTGGTCGAGCGCTTCGGCTTGGGCCCACACCTGGACGCGCTCGCCGAGGATCTGCCGATGGGCCTGCGCCAGCGGCTGTCGCTGGCGGTCGCCGTGCTGCACGAGCCCAAGCTCCTGATTCTCGACGAGCCGACATCGGGCGTGGATCCGGTAGCGCGCGACAGCTTCTGGGAGCTCTTGATCGACCTCTCGCGCAACCAGGGCGTGACCATCTTCGTCACCACCCACTTCATGAACGAAGGCATGCGCTGCGACCGCATCTCGCTCATGAACGCGGGCAAGGTGCTGGCTTGCGATGCTCCGCAGAAGCTGATCGACGGGCGCGGCGCCAAGAGTCTCGAGGACGCCTTCATCGGCTACATGGAGGACGCGATCAAGGAGAGCGGCCCGGCCCCCGAGGATGCCGGCGCGGCCGCCGCCGCCGCGGTGGCTGCGACCGCAGCGCCCGTGGAGCACGTCAAGCAATCCGAATGGGCGCTCCGCCTCGGGCGCATGCTCGCCTACTCGCGCAACGAGACCGCGCAGATCCTCCGCGATCCCGTGCGCCTCATGTTCGCCTTCGCCGGCTCGGCGCTCCTCATGCTCGTCTTCGGCTTCGGCATCACGACCGATGTCGAGCACATTCGCTACGCCGTGCTCGATCGCGACCAGACGCCCGAGAGCCGCCGCTACGTCGAGCAATTCGGGGCCGCGCGCCAGTACTTCACAGAGACCAAGCCGACGTTTTCCGATGAAGACGGGCTCAAGCGCCTGCAGGCCGACGACATCTCGCTCTTGCTCGAGATCCCGCCGAGCTTCGGACGCGATCTTCATCGCAGCGAGCCGCCGGACGTCCTCGCCCAGGTGGACGGCGCCATGACCTTCCGCGGCGAGACCGCGGCGCAATACGTGCAGGGCGTGCACAACACCCTGCTCAAGGATCCATCGATCGTTCAGTCGCCGCCGCCCAAGAATCAGGCGGACGTGCAGGCGCGCTTCATGTACAACCCGACGTTCCAGAGCATCTATGCCATCGGGCCGAGCGTGCCGGCTCTGCTTCTCATCCTGATCCCGGCCATTCTCATGACCGTCAGCATCGTCCGTGAGAAGGAGCTGGGCTCGATGATCAACTTCTACGTCACGCCGACCGGGAGGCTCGAATACCTCCTCGGCAAGCAGCTGCCATACGTCGCGATCGGCATGATCAACTTCTTCATCCTGGCGGCCATCCTCCTCGTGGTCTTCGGCGTGCCGATCAAGGGCAGCTTCCTCATGCTCACCTTGTGCTCGCTGCTCTACGTGATCGTCACCACGGGCATCGGGATGGCCACCTCGACCTTCACGAGCACCCAGGTCGCAGCCGTGTTCATCACCGCCATCCTCACCCTGCAGCCCACCATCCAGTTCGCGGGGCTGATGCAGCCCGTGTCGACGCTCGAGGGAAGCGCCAAGTTCATCGGCTCGATCTGGCCGACGACTTACTACATGCATTCGAGCGTCGGCGCCTACACGAAAGGGTTGAGGCCGGCCCTCATGTTGAAGGATTTCCTCGTCCTGGCCTTGTCCATTCCCATTCTTCTCGGGCTCAGCATGCTCGGGCTCAAGAAGCAAGAGAAGTAGCGATGAAGACGCTCAAGAACATCCTCTATCTCGGCCTCAAGGAGATCCGGAGCCTTCTGAGCGACAAGGTGATGGTGTTGTTCGTCCTCTATGCCTTCACCTTCTCCGTCTACTCGCAGGCCACGGGCACGTCGAACGAAGTGCGCAACGCCTCCATCGCCTTCGCTGACGAGGATCAATCACCGCTGTCGAAGGTGCTGTTCAACGCCTTCTTCCCACCGCGCTTCCAGTATCCGGAGCTCATTCCCACGAGCCAGGTCGAAGACGCCATGGACCGCGGGCGCTACATGTTCGTGGTCGTCGTGCCACCGAACTTCGAGAGCGATCTGCGGGCGAGCCGCAATCCGGAGCTCCAGGTCAACATCGACGCCACCGCCATGCAGCAGGCCGGGGTCGGTTCAAACTACATCAAGAACATCGCACGCCAGACCATCTCCACGTATCTCACGCGCACGGACGCGGATGCCGCGCAGCCCGTCCACCTGGTCGTCCGCAAGCTGTTCAATCCCAACGGTGTCTCTTCCTGGTTCACGAGCATCGTCGCCATCATCAACCAGCTCACGCTCCTGACCATCGTGCTGACCGGGGCCGCGGTGATCCGGGAGCGCGAACACGGCACGCTCGAGCACCTCCTGGTGATGCCGCTCGGGGCTTTCGAGATCGCCATGGCGAAGGTATGGGCCAACGGTCTCGTCATCCTGGTGGCCGTGGCCCTGTCGCTCTTCCTGGTCGTGCAGACGCTGCTCCAGGTGCCCTTCGCCGGCTCCGTCCTGCTCTGGTTCTTCGGCGTCATCCTCTACTTGTTCTTCGCCACCGCGCTCGGGCTGTACCTGGGCACGATCTCGCGCTCGATGGCCCAATTCGCGCTCCTCATCATCCTCATGGTCATGGTGCTGCAGCTGCTCTCGGGCGGCACCACGCCGGTCGAGAGCCAGCCGCAATGGCTGCAGGCCATCACCTACTTCCTGCC
Organism: Candidatus Eiseniibacteriota bacterium; assembly: GCA_036003365.1. Classification (GTDB taxonomy): domain Bacteria; phylum Eisenbacteria; class RBG-16-71-46; order RBG-16-71-46; family DASYSL01; genus DASYSL01. The sequence goes on along the minus strand of DASYSL010000016.1, from coordinate 24,307 downwards.
GTCGCGCCACTTCGTGAGCTTCTCGCAGGTGATCATCTATCGCGGGGGCGGATTGAGCGCCGTGTGGCGCCAGTTCCTGATGGTGGGTCTCGTGGGCGCTAGCTTCTTCATCTACAGCATCTCGCTCTTCCGCAAGTCGATCGCGGTCACCAAGTAGATGGAAGCGAGAGCGATCGAGAATCCCGCGGCCGCAGCACTCCTGCGCATCGGGCCGCCTGCCGACCAGAAGGGGATGTACCGTTGGCTCCCGGGCCTCTACGTCCTGCGCCACTACCAGGGCACATGGCTCATGCCCGACCTGCGCGCTGGCCTCGTGCTCACGGCGATTCTCGTTCCCGTGGGCATGGCCTACTCGACCGCCGCCGGTCTTCCCGCGATCTACGGTCTCTACGCGACCATCGTTCCTCTGCTCGCCTACGCGGTCTTCGGCCCGAGCCGGATTCTCGTGCTCGGCCCCGACTCGTCGCTCGCGCCCATGATCGCTGCGGCCATCGTTCCACTCGCGGCTGGGGACCCGGCACATGCGCTGATCCTGGCAGGCATGCTCGCTCTCCTGGCGGGCGCGTTCGGTGTGCTCGCCGGCGTCCTGCGCCTCGGATTCATCACCGATCTGCTCGCCAAGCCGATTCGCTACGGCTACATGAACGGCATCGCGCTCACCGTGCTGGTGAGCCAGATGCCCAAGCTCTTCGGCTTCTCGGTCAAGGGCGAGAGCATCATCGACCGCGGGATCGGGTTCGGATCGGGCTTGTTCGAGGGCAAGACCAACCTCGTGGCGCTCGCCCTGGGCGGCACGACGCTCGTCGCCATCATGGTCCTCAAGCGCTTCCTCAAGATGCCCGGCGTGCTCTTCGCGGTGGGCGGCGCGACGATCGCGGTGGCCGTGTTCGGTCTCGATCGCCTTGGCGTCAAGATTCTCGGCGATCTCCCGCAGGGCTTGCCGCAATTCGGCCTTCCCATGCCCACGTTCAAAGAGATCGGCGCGCTGTGCGCGCCGGCCATCGGCATCGCCGTGGTCTCTTTCGCCGACACGAGCGTGTTGTCGCGCGTCTATGCCATCAAGACGCGCACCCACGTCGATCCCAACCAGGAGATGATCGGGCTCGGCGCGGCCAACCTCGCGGCCGGTCTCTTCCAGGGCTTCCCGATCTCGAGCAGCGCCTCGCGCACGCCGGTGGCCGAGGCGAGCGGCGCCAAGACGCAGCTCACCACCGTCGTCGGTGCCGTTGCCATCGCCTTGTTGCTCGTTTTCGCTCCGCGTCTTCTGCACGACCTGCCAGACACCGCACTCGCCGCGGTGGTGATCGCCTCGGCGATCGGTCTCTTCGAGATCGCCGATCTCGGACGCCTGTACCGGATCCAGCGCTGGGAGTTCTGGCTCTCTTGGGCCGCGTTCCTGGGTGTGGTGCTGCTGGGCCCGATTCCCGGCATCCTGATTGCGGTCGGGATCGCGCTCGCCGAGTTCGTCTGGGACGCGTGGAAGCCGCATCACGCCGTGCTGGGCAAACCGGAAGGCGTGAGCGGCTTTCACGACGTGACGCGATATCCCGGCGCCCACCAGTTTCCCGGTCTCCTTCTTTTTCGCTGGGACGCGCCGCTCTTCTTCGCCAATGCCGAGCAGTTCCGCGTGGCGATCCTCGACGCCGTCGCCGCGGCGGTGACTCCGGTGCGCTGGGTGATCGTCGCGGCCGAGCCCGTGACCAGCGTGGACGTGACCGCGGTCGACATGCTGACGGAGCTGGACTCCACACTCCACGGCGCCGGTATCGAGTTCAACTTCGCGGAGATGAAGGATCCGGTGAAGGACCAACTCAAGCGGATGAACGCTTTCGAGACGCTGGGCGAGCATACGTTCTTCGTCACGGTCGGTGACGCCGTCGACGCCTACCTCGCCAAACATCCCGACGCCAGATGACCGGGCACGGAACGCCCGCTTTCGAGAGGCACGAGCCATGAAGCGCAAGAAGACGCCGGCGAAGTCCACGGCAACCGAAGATCTTAAGCGCAAGGACTACGAGGAGAAGCTGAAGAAGCTGCACGGCGAGCTGGTGCGCCTGCAGCAGTGGGTGGTGCACAAAGGGCTCCGGGTCATCGTGGTCTTCGAGGGCCGTGATGGCGCGGGGAAGGGCGGAGCCATCAAGGCGATCACGGAGCGCGTGAGCCCACGCATCTTCCGGGTCACGGCGCTGCCGGCGCCCACCGAGCGCGAGAAGACGCAGATGTACATGCAGCGCTACGTGCGACACTTCCCGAGCGCGGGCGAGATTGTCATCTTCGACCGCAGCTGGTACAACCGTGCCGGCGTGGAGCGTGTCCTCGGCTTCTGCGAGGAGGAGGACAGCCTGCGGTTCTTAAAGGTCATCCCGATCATCGAGCGCGGCATCGTGGAATCGGGAATCATCCTCATCAAGTACTGGCTCGAGGTGACCATGGAGGAGCAGACGCGCCGCCTCGAGGACCGCATCGACGATCCGCGCAAGGTGTGGAAGCTCTCGCCGATGGATCTCAAGTCATACAACCGCTGGTACGACTATTCACGCGCCCGCGACGACATGTTCAAGGCGACCGACACGTCCTATGCGCCCTGGTTCGTGGTGCCCAGCGATTTCAAGCGGCGCGCACGGCTCAACTTGATCACGCATCTCTTGAATCACGTTCCCTACAAGAAGTTGCCGAGCGAGAAGGTCAAATTGCCGAAACGCGGCAAGCGCGGCGGCTACCGCGAGCCTGACTACGCCTTCAAGTACGTGAAGGCGGTTTATTGAGACGGCCATGATTCGTTGGGGCCTGGCAACGTTATTCTTTGGGTTTCTGGTTTCTGCACGCCCGGCGCACGCGGACGACGCCGCAATCGAGGCAGTAGGCGGAGCAGTCCGCGCGATTCAGGCTCATCCAACGATCGAAATGACCTCAGAGCGTGTGCGGGCGAAGCTCCGAAGGGATCGTATCGTAGTGGACTGCGTGTTCTACCTCCACAATCATGGCCCCGCAACACGGGTGACGGTGGGCTTTCCCTGTGCCTCGGAGGGCGATGTTCCTGGGGCGACGCCTTTCGATGAGTTCCATTCGTCTGTAGACGGAAAGCCCGCTGCCATTCGAGTGTTGCCGGATTCAACCAATGAAGTCTATGCGGACAAGGGATCGTGGTGGGTGAAAGAGGTTTCGTTCGAGGCGGGACAGACGAGGTGCCTTCGTGAAACTTACGTTGCGAAACCGGGCACGTCGGTTGACCTGTCGTCACGCTCCTTCGAATACATCTTATGGACGGGCTCCTCGTGGGCAGGACCCATCGGCGTCGCTGATATTGACGTTCAGTTCGACGAACCGGTCGCAAGTGGCGCCACAGCTCGCCCCGAACCCACATCGCGCAACAAGTCACACCTGCTCTGGCATTTCACAAAGATCGATCCCGGCCCCGCATCCGACTTCGCCCGCATCGATGTGAACTGGGTGGTGAAGACCAAGGACGACTGATATGGTGAGCGAGGCGGGCGCTGCCCTCAGGGTTTCGGCGCCGGCCCGAAGAATCCACTCACGATCTTTCCGTGGGAATCGTAGGTGTGGACGCAGAAGAGCCGGATCGGGCTGCGCACGAGAGTGGCGAGCTTGCGGCCCGTTTGCGCTTCGAGCAGATAGACGATGTCATAGGCTCCGGCCGGAATCTGCCATTCGTTCTTCTCCGGAATGACCTCGAAGTTCGCGACCTGGAGCAGGAGCGTGTTCATCTTCGTGTGGGGAGGCAGGCAGGAATCCGGGTAGACGTCAGCCGGGACCAGATTCCATTCCTTGACGTGCTGTCCTCGAAACTCTCGTTCCCACAAGACATCGTGGTCGTTCCAAACGCGGGTCCGCCAGGTGCCTCCTGAAGGGTTCGCCAGCAAGCCGTACGTGAGGCCGCTCCCCGGTTCGTAGGTCGGGCTCCAACGAAGCACGTTGTCTCGGATCGCCGCGTCGAAAGCAGGGGCGGCGATGGAGTCATCGACTGGCCACCACCCGGAGACTCGGTCGGGATACGCAGCAGGATCTCTGGTCGAGGCGGTCGCGAACCAATAGCGCTTGCCCACGACCAAATCGCCGGCCTTCATCATAAACTTGGGTGGCGGTGGGGTGGGAAGATCGGGCGGGACTTCAAGCCGCATTCCGGCATCAGCGATGAAGGCTCCAACTTCTCTCAGGGGCTGACCGGTGGCGCGGATGATTTTGAGATCGGAGATCTCGACGAGGTTGCCATCCACGGGGCGATCGTCGTGCTGCCTGACCGCGGTCACCTCGGCCAGGAAGATGCCCGAGGCGCGCGGAGCGAGGTCCTTCCACGTGACGGGGCGGGCCAGGACCACGTCGGGAAACAACACGCAGGCGCACAGAACCAGCAGCGCTCGATTCATGCGGCGACTCAGATTACCCGGCGCGGTGCTCGAGCCGTCATCGCGGGGCGAAGGCGAACTTCTGGATCACCGGACGCTTCTTGCTCGGGTCGAAGAGCCAGAGTCCCACGACATCCGCATAGAGATAGCGCCAGGTGTACATCTCCGGGCCGTTGTCCCAGCCCGGGTGCAAGCTCCTCTTCTCCCAGATCGGCGACGACTCGTCGCCGCGAATCAGCCGGTAGAGAAGCAGGCAATCCACGCGCTTGTTGTGCATCGCGTCGGCGGTCGCGGGATTGGCCGGGAGCTTGATTCCACTTGTGTCCCCTTGAGCCAGGAGCTGGCCGAACTCGGACTCCGCCGGCACGGACAAGCCGTAGTCGATGGGCAGGCCCAGATCGTCCGCGTGCCCGTAGATGAACACATCCGACCAATGCTGCGATCGCCACTGCTTGTGGTGGAGAGGAATGCTCAACACGTGGCGCTCGGCATCGTAGGCGTAGGCTGCAGGTGAGAGCGCAATGACGCGGAGCTTGGGATCGAGGGGCGTATGGGCCATTCGTTCCCGGAATTGCTGGTCGGTTTCGAAATCGTCTTTCTTGTAGTCGGGCTCCAGCCATTGAAACAACGTGAGAATGGTCGAGGCCTGCACGGACTTGGGCACCGTCGTACGTGTGGTATCGAAGGACTGGGCGTCGGCCAGTCGGGGAATGCTCCCGAATCCGATCAGGGCGACGACGAGAACGAGCGGCCGGAGCAGCTCAGCGCCCCGCGCCGGCCGGCGCCGCCATCTGCTCGAGCACCATGTCGCCTTGCTTCGACGTCGGCACACCGGAGTTGGTACCAAGCGAAGGCAGGCGCCCGCTCGAGAGCAGACCCGCGACCGCTTCCTCGACGCGCTTCGCGGCACGCCCTTCGCCCAGGAACTCGAGCATCATCGAGACGGAGAGGATCGAGGCGATGGGCGAGGCGACGCCCTTGCCGGCGTACTTGGGCGCCGAACCGTGCACCGGCTCGAACATGGACGTCTGGCCGGGATGGATGTTGCCTGACGCCGCGATCCCCAATCCACCCGTGATCATGCCGCCCAGGTCGGTGATGATGTCGCCGAACATGTTCGACGTCACCACGACATCGAACGACTCGGGGCTCTTCACCATCTGCATCGAGGCGGCGTCCACGTACCAGTGGTCCTGGGCCAGCTCGGGGTACTCGCGGCCGACCTCCGCGAAGGTGCGGGTCCACAGGTCCATGGCGCGAATCGCGTTGGCCTTGTCGACCATGGTGACGCGCTTGCGCCCGCGCGCGCGTGCCAGCTCGAAGGCGTAGCGAATCACGCGCTCGGTGCCGCGGCGGGTGAAGATCATCTCCGCGACCGCCACCTCGTCGGGCGTGCCCTTCTTGAAGATGCCGCCGATGCCGGCATAGACGTCCTCGGTGTTCTCGCGCACGACGATGGCGTCGATGTCGCCGACCTTCTTGTCCTTCAACGGGCACAGCGATTCGGCGTAGAGCTTCACCGGCCGCAAGTTCACGAAGAGATCGAGCCCGAAGCGCAGTCCGGAGATGATGGCGCGCTCGAGCATGCCGACCTCGATGCGCGGATCGCCGATCGCGCCCAGGAGCACGGCCTGATACTGGCGCGCTTCGTTCAAGAAGCCCGACGGCAAGCCTTCGCCGGTCTTCAAATAGTGCTCGGCGCCGAAGGGATACTCGGTCAGGTCCACGCCGAAGCCTTCCATCTCGGCGACCTTGCGCAGCACCTTCAAGCCTTCGCGGGTGACTTCCGGACCGATGCCGTCGCCGCCGATGACGGCGATGCGAAACGTCTTCAAGGGATCTCCTTGTGGGTTAGACGGCCGCGCGCTCGCTGGCGCGGCCGATCAAGGCCTGGATCTCGGCTTCGGTCAGCAGACGGTCGGACTTCTTGGCGGCTTCGAAGATCGTCTTCACCAGCTCGGGACGCGGCTCGATGCCGCGGCGCTGCAGCCAGAAGACGACGTTCGACTCGCCGCTCATGGGACCGACCTCGATCTCCTGCTCGCGGCCGACCCAGGAAGAGGGGACACCGGAGTACACGCGGTCCACGAGCCACTCGTCCTTCTTGCGGAAGGCTTTGATGATCGCCGCCGCATGGACGCCGGTGCCGGTGCGGAAGGCATCGCGCCCCATCACCGGATAGTTCACCGGTATCGCCACCCCGCAGGCGCGCGACGTCAGCTCGCAATACTCGCCCAGGGCCGAGAGATCGTTGTCGATCCAGCCCATGAGCCTGAGATTCACGAGCAGCTGGTCCATGGGCGTGTTGCCCACGCGCTCGCCGATGCCGATGGCGCAGCCGTGGAGACGATCGGCGCCGGCCAGCGCCGCGGCGATGGTGTTGATCACGCCGAGGCCTCGGTCCTGATGGCCGTGCCAATCGATCTTGACCGTCGGATCCACTTCGTGCGCCGCCTGGCGCACGAAACGCACGAGGTTGGCGGCGCCTTCCGGAGTCGCATGCCCGACCGTGTCGGCCACGCAAAGGCGGCGGGCGCCGGCGCGGATCGCGGCCTGATAGAGCGCCTTCACGTGGTCGGGATGTGCGCGCGTCGTGTCCTCGGTCACGTACATGACGGTCAGACCCTGCTTCACCGCGAAGGAGACCGCCTCCTCCGTCATGCGCAGCAAGCGGTCCACCGACCAGTCCTCGGCGTACATGCGAATGAAGGACGACCCGAGGAACGTGCAGACTTCGATGGGAATGCCCACTTCCTGCTGGATCTCGGCCACCGGGCGGATGTCGGCTTCGTGGGTGCGCGCCGCGCAATTGGCGGTGATGCGGAGCTTGGCGCTCGCGATCTCCTGGGCCAGGCGCTTCACGTGGGCTACCACGTGCGGGCCCGCACCCGGCAGACCGATGTCGGCGGTGTGCAGGCCGAGCTGGTCCATGAGATGGAGCAAGCGGATCTTGTCCTCGATGGGAGGGCTCACGACCGAGGGGCCTTGCAACCCGTCGCGCAGGGTCTCGTCGTCGAACTCGATCGCTTGCTGAGGCCGGGGAGGGTTTCCCGCCGTGTTCCAGTCGTAGATGAGCTCGTGCTCGGGTGGGCGCATGACTCCTCGAGGGGTGGAAGTGACGACCGGGCCCTACGTTGGCTTGCCCGGCCGGAGCCTGTCAAGCGAGCCCAGAAAGGCCTCTCGCGATGCTCCCGCACGCCCGTATCTTTTTATTAACAAGTAACTTGGGGCCATTGTGAGTGCGTCACGGCCAATGGTACTCTCTCTGTGGGTCGCTGGCACGCCTTCATCCCGCGATCCGGGTGCCCACGCCCCTCCCGTTGTGCCCCTGAGATGTCGGCCGAACACCATACCTAGGATGTAAGCGATGCGGCTCGTTCTCTTTCGTCATGGCCCCGCCGGCGAGCGCGACGCGGCCAAGTGGCCCGACGACGCCAAGCGACCGCTGACCGCCAAAGGGGTGCAGAAGACGAAGGAGGCGGCGAAGGGACTGATCAAGCTCGAGAAGGGGATCTCGCTCATCCTCACGAGCCCGCTCACCCGTGCCGCCGAAACCGCTCAGGTCTTGAAGGACGCTCTCGGCGACCGGGCGCGCATCGTCACCCTGGACGAGCTTTCACCGGGCGGATCGAACCGGGCGCTCATCGCCCATCTCGCCGATCTTCCGCAGGGCCGCACCGTGGTCGCGGTCGGTCACGAGCCTGGTCTCGGCAAGCTGGCGGCCCTCCTGGCCTTGGGCTCGGGCACGACGGGCGAGATCAAATTGAAAAAGGCGGGTGCCGCGGCACTCCGCTTCGAGGGACCGGCGAGGGCCGGAGCCGGCGATCTGGTCTGGCTCCTGCCGCGACGCATGCTCGCCCGGCTCGGCAAGGGACGCCGCAAGAAGGCGATCAAGGAAGTGACGTGATGGACATTCCGGCCTACACGAACGGTGACGGGGACGGGCGGGCGCTCACCGACCGCCGCTCCTACGGCACGCACATGAACAGCTACCCGGGGCGCCTGTTCATTGTCGAGGGCATCGACGGCTCGGGCAAGAGCACCCAGCTCTCGCTGCTCGCCGAATGGCTGCGCAGCGAAGGCTATCCGGTTCTTTTCAGCGAGTGGAACTCGTCGCCCATCGTCAAGCAGACGACGTCGCGCGGCAAGAAGAAGCAGCTCCTGTCGCCGCTCACCTTCTCGCTCATCCACGCCACCGATTTCGCCGATCGCATGGAGCGCGAAGTGCTGCCGGCGCTCAAGGCGGGAGCGGTGGTGCTCGCGGACCGCTACGTCTACACCGCGTTCGCGCGCGACGTGACCCGCGGCGTCGACCCGGCCTGGGTGCGCTCTCTGTACCGCTTCGCGGTCACGCCGACGCAGACCTTCTATTTCCGCGTGCCGCTCGAGATCGCGCTGCGCCGCATTCTGGCTGGCCGCCCGCGCCTCAAGTTCTACGAGGCGGGGATGGACCTCGGGCTCGCGCCGGACATTCAGCAGTCGTATCGCATCTTTCAATCGCGGATCCTCGACGAATACGAAACCCTCGTGCGCGAGTTCGGCCTGGGCGTGATGGACGCCACCAAGCCGGTCGAGGCGCAGCAGCGCATCCTGCGCCGCGCCATCGAGCCGCATCTGGTCGGGCTGCGCCGCGAGAGAGGCTTGTATGAGGAAGTTTGACACGTACGGGGGCGCGCTCCCGGGACTCAACCTCGAAGAATTGTCGGGCTGGCTCATCGTCATCGAGGGCACGGACGGGGCCGGACGCACGACGCACGTCGATCACTTGCGCTCGCAGCTCGGGCGCCTGGGCTACGCGGTGGCCGAGACCGGCCTCTCGCGCTCCGACCTCGCGAGCAAGGGCATCCGGCGCGCCAAGGAAGGGAACACGCTCGGCTCCGACGCCTTCAATCTCTTCTACGCGACCGACTTCGCCGACCGCCTCGAGCGCCAGATCGTGCCCGCGCTGCGCGCCGGTTTCGTCATGCTGACCGACCGCTACACCTATTCGCTCATCGCCCGCGCCATCGTGCGCGGCGCCGATCCGGACTGGATCAAGCAGGTCTATTCATTCTCCCTCAAGCCCGACGCGACATTCTACTTGCGCATCGAAGCGCCGGACCTGGTGCCGCGCGTGCTCGCGAGCGGCGGCTTCGATTACTGGGAATCGGGCATGGACCTGCCGATGGGGAACGACCTCTACGAGTCGTTCATCCACTACCAGAGCCGGGTCATCGAGGAGCTCGATTCGCTGGCGCGCGAGTTCCAGTTCGAGACGCTCGACGTGACGCAGCCGTTCGAGGTCGTTTCCGACGAGCTGTTCCGCCGCGTCTCGAGCCTCTTGCAGAACGGGCCGCGTGAAGAGGAAGCGGAGACCGCCGCCCCGAAGGAGCGCACTCACTAGCAGGGATCGCAGCCATGGCTTCGCCGTTCAAGCGCGAGCTGTCCATCGTTCCGCCGCCTCCGCCGCCTCCGCAGCCCACGCCGCGCGAGGCCGGCGCCCTCGACCCCGAGCATCTTCTCGAAAAAAAGATCGAGGCGCTGCGCCAGGCCGCCCAGCGCGTGCGCCGCGGCGAGGACGGCAAGGCCGTGCACGATGCGCGCGTGGCCACGCGGCGTCTTCAGGCCTTGCTCGACGTGTGGAAGGCGGAGCTCGCGCCCAAGCCGCGCCGTCGCGCCCGTCGCGCGCTCTCCCGTCTGCGCCTTCGCCTCGGCGCTGCGCGCAACCGCGAGGTGAGCCTCGAGCAGATCGAGCGCGTGGTGACCGAAGCGGTGGGCGAGGACGCGGCCGCCCTCGACGCCCTGGTGAGCCGCCTGCGCAAGCAACTGCCGGGCGACCGCGCCAAGGTCGAGCGCGCGGCACGCAAGAAGAACGTGGAGAGCATCGTCCGTGACCTGCGGGCGAGCGTGAAGCGCGGATCGCTCGAGGAATGGGCGGGGGAGAAGGCCATGCGCGAGGCCGTGGCCAGGGTCGAGCGGCGGCGCGACGACGCGCTCACCGCCATCGACCGCGCGCTTGCCGATCGGCGCGACCAACCCCTGCACCGAGCCCGCATCGAAGCCAAGAAGTGGCGCTACGCCGAAGAGGCCGTGGCGGAGATGATGGGCGTCAAATCGCCGAAAGTGGTCAGCGAGCTCCGCGGCCTGCAGGGGTCTTTGGGAGAAAACCAGGACCGCGCCGTGCTGGCCGCTCTGCTCGAGCGGATGGCGCACCGCGAGACGAAGCGGGAGAACGGCGCGCGCGCTCAGGCGCTGCGCTCGCGGGCGGCTGCGCTTCACGCCGAGCGCGCTCGGCATCGGACGGAGTGGGCTTCACGGCGGGATCGCCTGCGCGCCGTGCTCTCCGTGCCTTCGCTTCGGAGCGATTGATCCGCCGCTCGCGCGACACGCGCAGCGCCTTGCCCAGAAGATCTTCGAGCAGCGCGACGCGCCGGCGGGTCGCCCACAGCTCGAGCTGCACGTCGCCCTTCGCCCGCAGGTAGATGGTCACCCCCGACGGCTGCCGGGCCACGATCACGTCTTCCACCAATTGATACTGGCTGCGATCGAGAGCCTCGGCGATGCGCAGGAACGCGGCCAGCCACTTCACGAGCCGGCGCTGCGCCTTGCCGAGCCCGCTCATGGCCTCGTCGCGCTTCTTGGGCTTGCGCTTGCCGTGGTAGCGCGCCACGGCGGCGATCATCTCCGTCTCCTCGGGCGTGAAGCCGCGCAGGTTGCCGTTCTTGATGATGTATTGCGAGTGGAGCGCGTGATCGTCGTGTCCGATCACGTTGCCGATGTCGTGCAACAAGGCGGCGTGCTCGAGCAGCCGCCGCGCGTCCTCGCCGAGCTGGTGCTTGTAATGGAGACCGTCGAACAAGGCGAGCGAGAGCTTGGCCACGTGGCGCGGGTGGGGGCCGTCCTCGCCGAACTTGGCGAGCAGGCGCAGCACGCTCCGGCGTTGCAGGTCGTCGACGCTCTTGAGCGCCTCGATCTCCTTGCCGTGACGGGCCACGTAATCGAGGACCAGGCCCTCGCGCACGCTGGCGTCGGAAAGCGTGATGCCGTGGGCGCCCACCGCCTTGATCACGTGCAGGAGGACGAGGGCGCCGGGCAGGATGATCTCGGCCCGGCGCGCGTCCAGGCCATGCAGCTTGTCGCGCTCGGCGTAAGGCATGCGCTCGAGATCCTTGGTGAGCCTGGCGAGCGAGGCGAGCGAGAGGAAATAGCCGTTCAGCTGCTCGATGGCGGTCCCGGTCTCGCGCCACGAGCAGGCCTGCGCCAGCGCATGAATGGCGCCCGAAGAGCCGTACACGCGCTGGGGGGAGAGCTCGAGCACCGACTCGAGTGCCGGCTTGGCGGTTTTTCGGATGTGGCGCTGCAAGCGCGCCAGCGCGCGCCTCGACGGCGGGTCCTCGGGGAGATAGCGCTCGGTGAGCCGGAGAGCACCCAGGGGCGCGCCGCGCACGCGCATGAACTTGTGAGCGTTGGCGGCCACGAGCTGCATGCTGCCACCGCCGATGTCGATGATGAGCGACGTGTCCTCGCCCAGGGCGAGCGAGCTGCGGATGGCGAGATAGTTGAGTCGGCCTTCCTCCTCGGGCGGGATGATGCGCGGCGTCACCCCGGTCAGTCGCCGCGCCTCGCGCACGAAGCGGCCGCCGTTGGCCGACTCGCGCACCGCCGCGGTCGCCGTGCATAGAATGCGATCCACCTGGTGGCTCCGCGCCAGGCGCGCGAAGCGGGCAAGGGCGTCGAGCGTCTTGTTCACGGCCTCGGCGCGCAGGCGCCCGCCCACGAAGGAGCCGCGCCCCACCTGCGTCACCTCGCGCTCACGATCCACCACCTCGATGCTTTGCCCGGTGGCCCGGGAGATCACCATGTGGATGGAGTTGGTGCCGATGTCGATGGCCGCCAGCGTGAGTCCGCGCTCTCCCGCCATGCTTTCTCCCCGTGCTAGACCTGCACCACCATCGCGATGCCCTGGCCGCCTCCGATGCACGCCGCCGCCACCCCGGTCTTCTTGCCGCGGTGCGCCAGCTCGAGCAGGAGAGTGTAGACGAGCCGGGTTCCGGTCGCGCCCAGCGGATGGCCGAGGGCGATGGCCCCTCCGTTCACGTTGACCTTCTCGCGGTCGAGCTTCAAGGATTTCTCGACGGCGAGGTACTGGCCCGCGAACGCCTCGTTGATCTCGAAGAGGTCCACGTCGCTGATCTTGAGATCGGCGCGCTCGAGGGCTTTCTGGATGGCGGGCACGGGACCGATGCCCATGTGCTTGGGCTCGACGCCGACATAGCCCCACGACACGATGCGGCCGAGCGGCTTCTTGCCGCGGCGATTCGCCTCTTCGGCCGTGGCCACGACCATGGCGGCGGCGCCGTCCACGATCCCGGACGCGTTGCCCGCGGTCACGAACGACTCGGGGCCGAAGGCCGGCGGCAGCTTGCCCAGCGCTTCGCGCGACGGGTTGGGCACGAAGTGGTCGTCGTCCTTCACCACCACGGGGTCGCCGCGCTTGGTCGGCAAGGGGACGGGCACGATCTCCTCGGCGAAGCGTCCCGAGGCCACCGCCTTGGTGCCGAGGGCGTGGCTCCGGTGCGCGAAATCGTCCTGCTCCTCGCGCGTGATGCCGTGCTCGCGCGCCAGATTGTCGGACGTCTGCGCCATGTAGCAGCCGCACGAGGTGTCGAGCAGCGACACCATGAGCGAGTCTTCGAGCTGCCCCTGTCCCAGCTTGAGTCCCTGGCGCAGGCCGCGCAGCACGTGCGGCGCCTGCGAGAGATTCTCCATGCCGCCGGCCACCACGACGTTGGCCTCGTCGAGCATCAGCAAGTGCGCCGCCTCGACGATCGACTGGATGCCCGAGCCGCACAGGCGGTTCACGGTGAGCGCCGGCGTTTCCTTGGGCATGCCGGCCTTGAGCGCCACATGCCGCGCGCCGTAGAGCGCGTCGCCGCTCGTCTGCAGCGCGTTGCCCATGATCACGTGCTGGATGTCCGCCGGCTGGAGCCCCGCCCGGGCCACCGCTTCCTTGGCCGCGATGGCGCCGAGATCGATGGCCGAGACCGATGCCAGAGCGCCGCCCGGCTTGCCGTCACCGCGCTTGCCGCCGATCCACTCGGTCATGGGCGTGCGCGCGCCGGAGAGAAAGACCACTTCCTTCTTGTCCACGTGTTCCTCCCGATCAGCTCTTTTGCGAATAGTCGTAGAAGCCGCGCCCGCTCTTCCGCCCGTGATGGCCGGCCAGCACCATACGCTTGAGTAGAGGCGGCGGGGCGAAGCTGGGCTCCTTGAACTCGTCGAACATGATATTGGCGATGTAGTACGTCGTGTCGAGGCCCACGAAATCGAGCAGGGTGAGCGGCCCCATGGGATAGCCGCAACCGAGCTTCATGGCGTTATCGATGTCCTCGCGCGTGGCCACGCCGCGCTCGAGCATGCGGATGGCGTCGAGCAGGTAGGGGACGAGGAGCCGGTTGACCACGAAGCCCGTGGTGTCGCCGGTCGAGACCGGCGTCTTGCCGATCGCGCCGGCGAACGCCTTCACCTCGGTGACCACGGCAGGCTCCGTGACGATCGTGCTCACGACCTCGACCAGCTTCATGAGCGGCACGGGATTGAAGAAGTGGAGGCCGACGAAGCGGCCCGGCCGCTCGGTGCCCGCGGCCATCTCGGTGACCGAGAGCGAGGAGGTGTTGGAGGCGTAGATCGTCTCCGGCTTGGCGACCTTGTCGAGCGCGGCGAAGAGCGCGTGCTTGGCATCCAGATTCTCGACGATGGCCTCGATCACCAGGTCGCAGTCGGCGAGATCCTCGACCTTGGCCGTGCCCGTGAGGTTGGCGAGCGTCTTGTCGCGCACCTGGGCCTCGACCTTGCCCTTGGCGACGCCGTCGTCGAGGAACTTCTTGATGCGTCCCAGCCCCTTGTCCACGAGCCCCTGATCGACTTCCCGGGCCACGGTGGGGAGGCCGGCCTGCGCGCACACCTGGGCGATGCCGCTGCCCATGAGCCCGAGTCCCACCACGCCAACTTTGCGGATCGCCATGCTTTGCCTCCGATGAGGGGGTCGCGCCAAACAATTGAGATTCGCGCGGCATGGTAGCGGATTCGGGCTCGAAGAGCAGCGTGCGTGATCGCATGGTATAGTTGGGGCGACCGCGGCGGGAGGCTCGTTCCTTCATGACCTGGAAGTTCAACGCGACCGCCGCTTTCTTGATCGTTTCTTCCGCTCTCGTTGCCTTCCCGCCCTCCTCCTCCGCCGACGTCGTCACCATCACCGGCTCGCAGTTTCCCGATCGTCCGTGGAACCCGCTCACGGCGGCCGATGGGGCTTTGGCGGGGGCCGGCCGCGCCGCCGATCCGGCCTCCTCCTGGTCGGTCAATCCCGCCACCATGGCGCGGGACAGTGTGTGGCGCGTGCGCGCCACGGCACTCGCGGTCGACCCGCAGCGCAACGATCTGCGCGCCAGCACGCTCGACTACTCGGACACGAGCCCGTTCGTGAACGTGGGGGAGTGTGCGATTCGCCTCCGCCGTCAAGAGATGGCGTTCGCCCTCTTTTACGTGCAGGACGCCTATCAACAGAGCAAGGAGCAGTACATCGCCACCGAGCCCGGCTTCGGGCCGCTGTCGTTCGAGACGCAAACCGAGACCCATCGCGCGCGCTTCGGACTTTCGGCGGGGGCGGCGCGCGGCGCGTGGAGCGGCGGACTTGCCATCGAAGGCAATCAGGTCAAGGAGCGCTTCGAGTACCAGCCCTCCCAGGACGCGCAGAACCTGGGCGCAATCCCCGCCAGCTCCAATTTGAAAGGCACCTCGGTCGGCGGAGCTGCGGGGGTGGCCTACCAGGTGTCGCCCCTCGTTCTCGTCGCCGCCGACGGCCGCGTTGCCGGCAAACCCAAGCTCGAGGACGAAGGCGGCAACAAGGTCGGGCTCGACGAGATTCCGGCGACGATCGATTTCGGCGTCACCGTGGGCAAGGAGAAAGGCGGGCATCTGCTGACCGGATTCAGCTACCAGGGCGCGCGCAACGTGGCCCTGGGCGATTCGACGAGCCCGGGAGTCTCTCACGATCCCGCGCGCTGGAATGTCGCCGCCGGCTACTATTACAAGCCGCACGAGCAGCCGTGGGACTTCCGTATCGGCTTCGGCTGGTCGCCTTATCCGGGCGAGGGCGCGCCACGCTTCTCGCGCATGGGCGCCGGCGTCGGCTACGACCTTCAGGGCATTCTCGTGCGCCTCGCCTACAGCCACGACGCGCGCACCTCATCGGACGACGTGCACACGAGCCGCAACTGGTTCACGCTGGGATTCGATCTGAAGCTCTAGGCCGTCGCTGATTTTCCGTCGCGCACGAAATCGCTTGGCGCCGTCTCGGAACCCGTCGCGAAGGAGTTCCGATGAAGCTCGAGTTCCTGCTGTCCGCCGTCCTGCTCGGTCTCGCGCCCTCGCCATCGCCCGCCGATCCCGTGCTGCCCCCCGAGTTCTCGCCTTGGAGCCAGGTGGGGACTTCGTCGGCTCTCGCACGTCCGCTGGGGGGCGGTGACACGTTCGCCACCGCGACCCTGATCACGAGCTTGCCCTTCAGCGACATCGGCACCACCTGCGAATACAACGACGATTATCTGCCGCCGTGCGCCGCCTGGGGCAATCCGGACGTCGTGTATCGCTACGCGCCGGCCACGGATCAATGCGTGGACGTTTCCCTGTGCGGATCCAACTTCGACACCGCGGTCGCGCTCTACACCAATGGCCCCGACTCGGTGAATTGCAACAACGACGCCTGCAACTGGGGCTCCCGCTTGTCGCATCGCACGCTGCACGCGGGCGACACGTACTACCTGGTGATCGACGGCGACGGGGTGGCGTGCGGGACGTATCGCCTGTCCATCGCGATGTGCTGTGATCTGCCGGCGTGCCCTCCCGATGCCATCCAGGAGAACGAGCCGTGCTGCCTGGATCCCACGATGGGGTGTACGGCAGGGCCCGTCATCAACCTGTCTTGTGGCACGGGTCCGATGCACGTGTGCGGCACGTACAACGCGACGAGCCATGATCGCGATGTCGACTTGTATCCCGTGCAAGTGACCGAGCCTTCGGTGCTGAGCCTGGACGTGGAAGCAGCTTCACCGACTCTGATCGCGATTCTCAGCGCGGGGTTCGGCTCCGCCTTGCCGGTTTGCGCGCGGTACTCGTCGGCGAATTGCACCGTGACGAGCTGCGGCGCGGCTGTGCCGCCCGGCACGTATTACTTCTATGTCGCGCCCACGGATTTCGATGGCATTCCTTGCGGCACGCCGTACAACATGACGGCATCTTGCTCGCCACAAGACGCGACCGCGGCGGCGCTGCTCCACGGCAACGACGCCAACGGGGTTCCGCTGCTCGCCGGGCAGACGGTGCGTGTGGTGGGCACGGTGACGGGCGAGTGGCCGACAACGAGTGGCAGCCGCTTCACGCTGCAGGACGGCACCGGCGGCATCGCCGTCATCGGGGCGCCGGTGGCGTGCGTCGGTCTGAGCGACCAAGTGCTGGTGCAGGGCGTGGTTGGACAGGTGAACGGCTGGACGGCGCTCGTTCCGCCCCTGACCGTCGACGTGCTCAACCCGGCGGGCGTCACTCAGCCGGTTCCGGCGTACGCCACCCCTGAGATCGTGAATGGCGAGTACGGGAGCGGTGCGGAGACCCTCGAGTCCTATCTGGTGAAGTTGTCAGACGTGGAAATTCGTCACGCCGACCTGAGCTCCATCGCGGCCGGGGAGACGTTCGCGGGCGGCGCGACCTATCAGATTTACTCCTTGAAGTCCGGCGCCGGATGTCCGCTGCGCGTGCTCGCCGACGCCAACGACTGCGGCATCTCCAATCCGCTCGTGGGCGCCGCGATCCCCACCGGCTGCGCGCTCGACGTGAGCGGCGTGCTGGCCCAGTTCGATGCCACGCCGGGTCACCGCGTCGGGTACGCGGTCGTGCCGCGATTTCCCGCCGATCTTGCGCGCCGTTGCTCGACATCGACAGTCGCTGTGACGTGGGGCGCGCTCAAGGCGCATTACCGGTGAGATTCGGGTCCCGGCTCCCTCTTCGGCGTCTGCGCGCCTGACGCGCCGGGGCCTGGTTTGGTATACTGCGCCCGAGCTCTAAGTCATTCCCCTGTGCGAGAGTGGCGGAACTGGCAGACGCGCCGGATTTAGGATCCGGTGGGGAAACTCATGGGGGTTCAAATCCCCCCTCTCGCATCGCGCAGAGACCCGCCCGAGGAGTGGACCGGACCCGATGGAGATTCGCGTTCTGGAGGAAGCCCCGACCCGGCGCGTGCTCGAGCTGACCGTGCCCCGCGAGGAAGTCGAGCGTCATCTCGACCGTGTGGCCGGACAGCTCCAGCAGCGCGCGACCCTACCTGGTTTCCGCAAGGGCCGCGTGCCCCGCCGTCTCCTCGAAGCGCGATTTGGATCCAGCTTGGAGCAGGAGGCGCTCGAGGGCGCCGTCGAGGAGGCCTACGCCAAGGCGGTGCGGGAGCAGGCGCTCGAGCCGGTGTCCATGCCCGCCATCGACGAGGTGCGCTTCGTCCCCGGCGAGCCCCTGCGCTTCCGGGCCACGCTCGAGGTGCGGCCCACGGTCGAGCTCAAGGATTACAAGGGCGTGACCCTCGTGCGCCGGATCCGCGAGGTCCCCGAAGAGGAAGTGGAGCGCGCCCTGGCGCAGGTGCGCGAGGAAGCCACGCAGCTCGTCCCTGTCGAGCGGCCGGTCGGAGAAAATGACGTGGTCACGGTGGATCATGTGCGCATCGACGAGAAGGGCCGCACCCTCAAGGCGAGCCGCGTGCGCGATGCCGCGCTCGATCTCGAGCGCCCGGGCCTTCTGCCCGAGTTCAAGCAGGCGCTCCTCGGTTCGCAGGCGGGGGAGAGCCGGACCGTGCAGGTCCAGTACCCCGAGGACTTCGGCAACGCGGAACTGGCCGGAAAATCGGCCCGTTTTCACGTCAAGGTGAAGAAGATTCAGGAGAAGAAGACGCGCGAGCTGGACGATAACCTGGCCAGGGACATCTTCGGCCTGGAAACGCTGGACGAGCTGCGCTCCCGCATCCGCGGACAGATGGAAGCGGAAGAGCGGCTGCGCTCGCGGCGCGCCCTGGAAGAAGAAGCCGTGGCCGAGCTGCTCAAGCGCAATCCGGTGCCGGTGCCGGAAGGCTTCGCCGACCGTCTGGCGCAGGAATCGCTGTCGCGCGCCAGCGCCGGGCAGGAGGTCGCCGCGGAAGAGCGGGAGCAGCTCCTTGAGAGCTTCCGCCAGGCGATGCGGCAGCGCATCGCCCGCGAGTGGCTGCTGGACGCGGTGGCGCAGAAGGAAGCGATCGACGCCACCGAGGAAGAGCTGAGCGAGGAGATGTCCCAGCTGGCCCGGGCGCGCGGACGCGCCGGGGCCGATTACCGGGCGCTCCCGCCGGCCGAGAGGCGCACCCGCGTGCGGGACGCCATCGTCGACAAGAAAGTCTTCGATTTTCTTCTCGACGCGGCCGAGATCAAGGAGGAAAAGATCACCGACAAGTCGCCGCTCGTGGTCCCGGCGTAACGTCGTCTCCAGGGGAGGGAATCCATGGGTCTCGTGCCCATCGTCGTCGAGCAGAGTGCCAGAGGGGAGCGGGCGTACGACATCTACTCCCGTCTTCTCAAGGATCGCATCATCTTCATCGGCACCCCGATCGACGACACCATCGCCAACCTGGTGATCGCCCAGATGCTGTTCCTCGAGGCGGAGGATCCGGAGCGGGAGATCTGGCTCTACATCCACTCGCCGGGGGGCATCGTCACGGCCGGACTGGCGATCTACGACACCATGCAGTTCATCAAGCCGCCGGTGGCCACCATCTGCATGGGCCAGGCGGCGTCGATGGGGGCTCTGCTGCTCGCGGCCGGGGCTCCCGGCAAGCGCTCGGCGCTGCCCAACTCGCGCATCATGATCCACCAGCCTCTGGGCGGCGCGCAGGGGCAGGCGACCGACATCGAGATCGCGACGCGTGAGATGCTGAAGATGAAGGACCAGCTCGAGGCCATCCTGGTCAAGCATACCGGCCAGCCGCTCGAGCGGATCCAGAAGGACACCGACCGCAACTTTTTCATGTCGGCCCAGGAAGCCAAGGCGTACGGCCTGGTCGACGACGTGATGATGCAGCGGAAGTAGAAAGGGCCCGGTCCGGACATGAAGAAGCGCATCGCCTCCCCACATCCCATCCGGTGCTCGTTCTGCGGGCGCGGCCAGGACGAAGTCGCGCGCCTGGTCTCGGGTCCCTCGGTCTACATCTGCAGCGAGTGCGTGAAGCTGTGCAACGACATCCTCGAGGGTGAGCTGGAGCGCGAGCAGCCGACGGCGGCCGGCTCGCTGCCCAAGCCGGCCGAGATCAAGCGCATTCTCGACGATTACGTGGTGGGCCAGGAGCGCGCCAAGAAGACGCTCTCGGTCGCGGTCTACAACCACTACAAGCGCATCTACTCGCAGAGCGCTTCGGCCGACGTCGAGCTCGAGAAGTCGAACATCCTTCTCATCGGGCCCACGGGCACGGGCAAGACCCTGCTCGCGCGCACGCTGGCGCGCTTCCTCAAGGTGCCGTTCGCCATCGTCGACGCCACCTGCCTCACCGAGGCGGGTTACGTGGGCGAGGACGTCGAGAACATCCTGGTGCGCTTGCTCCAGTCGGCCGACTTCAACCTGGTCAATGCCGAGCACGGGATCGTGTACATCGACGAGATCGACAAGATCTCGCGCAAGAGCGAGAACCCGTCGATCACGCGCGACGTCTCGGGCGAGGGCGTGCAGCAGGCCCTGCTCAAGATCATCGAGGGCACGGTGGCCAACGTGCCGCCGCAGGGCGGCCGCAAGCACCCGCAGCAGAAGTACATCGAGGTCAACACCAAGGACATCCTGTTCATCTGCGGCGGCGCTTTCGAGGGCCTGGAGAAGATCATCGAGAAGCGCACCGGCCAGAAGGTGCTGGGCTTCGGCGCGCAGATCTCGTCCAAGGCAGACAAGAACGTGGGTCAGCTCCTCTCGCTCGTCGAGCCGGAGGATCTGCTCAAGTACGGTCTCATTCCGGAGCTGGTGGGCCGCCTGCCCGTGATCGGCACGCTCGATCCCCTGGACGAGAAGGCTCTCGTCTCGATCCTGGTCGAGCCCAAGAACGCGGTCACCAAGCAGTACCAGAAGTTCTTCGAGATGGAAGGCGTGAAGCTGGAGTTCACCGAGGACGCCTTGTCGGCCATCGCGCGCACCGCGATGAAGCGCGGCACCGGCGCCCGCGGCCTGCGCGCCGTGCTCGAAGAATCGATGCTCGATCTCATGTTCGACATTCCGTCGCGGCTCGACGTCGTCGGTTGCACGATGACCCGCGAGGCCATCGGCGAGGGCGCGCCGCCCATTCTCACGTACCGGGGCGAGCGCGAGCGGCGCAAGAAAGAAGCATAGCCATCCGCGACCTCCCCGCATCCAAGGGAACATGAGCGACAAATCGAAAGCCCCAGGGGGCCGCAAGTCCCGCCGTCCGCATTCCGTCAAGTCCTCGAAAAGGGCTCTCTCCCTTCTGCGCTATCGCGTGGAGCGCGCCGACGAGAGCTTCGAGTTCGCCTCGCAGCTGCCGTGTCTGCCGCTGCGCGACGTCGTCGTTTTTCCGTACATGACGATCCCGCTCTTGGTCGGGCGTCCGGCGTCCGTGCGCGCCATCGAGCGCGCCGTGGCGGCGGACCGCACCGCGGTGGTCGTCACCCAGAAACGCTCCGAGGTGGCCGATCCGGAGCCGGCCGATCTCCACGCCACCGGCACCGTGGTGCGCTTGCTGCAGCTCTTCCGGCTTCCGGACGGCACGCTGCGCGTCCTGGTCGAGGGCATCGCCCGGGCGCGGGTGCGCACGCTCCACTGGGTGGGAGACTCCTACGACGCGGCCATCGAGCTGGTCGAGGAGGACACGCACGCCTCGCCCGAAACCGAAGCACTCCAGCGCAACGTGCTGACGAGCTTCTCCGACTACGTGCGCTTGAACCGCCGCATCCCCGACGAGGTGCTGGGCACGGTCAACAACATGACCGATCCCTCGGGCCTCGCCCACGCCGTGGCGGCGCAGCTTCTGGTCAAGGTGCCGGTCAAGCAGGAGGTGCTCGAGACCGACTCCGCGGCCGACCGCTTGCGCATGCTGTCGCGCATCCTCGCCGCCGAGCTCGAGATCGTGAAGCTCGAACGTAAGATCGAGGGCCAGGTGCGCTCGCAGGTGCACAAGAACCAGCGCGAGTTCTATTTGAACGAGCAGCTCAAGGCGATCCGCCGCGAGCTGGGGCAGCAGAGCGAGTTCTCGAGCGAGATCGAGGAATTGCGCCGCGCCGTGCGCAAGGCGCACATGCCGCGCGAGACGCACCAGAAGGCGGTGAAGGAGCTGGAGCGCCTGGCGCGCATGTCCTTCCTCTCGCCCGAGGCCACGGTGGTGCGCAACTACCTCGACTGGCTCGTCAACCTGCCGTGGGACAAGCGCACCGATGACACCATGGACATCCACGCCGTGGCCAAGGTCCTCGACGAGGACCACTACGGCCTGCGCAAGGTGAAGGACCGCATCCTCGAGTACATCGCCGTCCTCGAACTGACCAAGCAGAACAAGGGTCCGATCCTGTGCTTCGTGGGGCCGCCCGGCGTGGGCAAGACGTCGCTCGGCAAGTCGATCGCGCGCGCCTTGGGTCGCAAGTTCGCGCGCATCTCGCTGGGCGGCGTGCACGACGAGGCCGAGATCCGCGGCCATCGCCGCACCTACATCGGCTCCCTGCCCGGGCGCGTGATCCAGGCGCTCAAGCGCGTGGGCTCGAAGAACCCGGTGTTCCTGCTCGACGAGGTCGACAAGCTCGGCAACGACTTCCGGGGCGACCCGGCGTCGGCGCTGCTCGAGGTGCTCGATCCGGAGCAGAACCACTCGTTCACCGATCACTACCTCGAGGTCGAGTTCGATCTCTCGCAGGTGATGTTCATCTGCACGGCCAACGTGCTGCACTCGATCCCGCCCGCGCTCGTGGACCGCATGGAGATCATCCGCCTGCCGGGTTACCAGGATCACGAGAAGCTTCAGATCGCGCGCCAGTTCCTGCTGCCCAAGCAGACCGAGGCGGCGGGCCTGACGCCGGGCGACGTCGAGGTCTCCGACAACGCGCTGCGCGCCCTGGTGCGCCAGTACACGCGCGAGGCCGGAGTGCGCTCGCTGGAGCGCGAGATCGCGGCCTTGTGCCGCAAGGTGGCGCGCAAGAAGGCGGCCAAGGAGCTCGAGGAGCCGGCCGACATCACGCCCTCGAACCTGCACCGCTATCTGGGTCCGCCGCGCTTCCTGGAGAGCGAGGTCGAGAAGACCCAGCGCCTCGGGGTGGCCACGGGTTTGGCGTGGACCGAGACCGGCGGCGACATCCTGACCATCGAAGTCTCGGTCGTGCCGGGGAAGGGCGAGCTCCTGCTCACCGGCAAGCTCGGCGACGTGATGCGCGAGTCCGGCCAGGCGGCGTTGTCGTACGCCCGCGGCCGAGCCGCCCGGTTGGGGCTGGAGAAGACCTTCTACAAGGACATCGACATCCACGTGCACGTGCCGGAAGGGGCGATCCCCAAGGACGGTCCTTCGGCCGGCATCGCCATGGGGCTGGCATTGATCTCGGCTTTGACCGGGACGGCGACCCGCCCGGACGTGGCGCTCACCGGTGAGATCACCTTGCGGGGCAACGTATTACCCATCGGCGGCCTGCTCGAGAAATCGGTCGCCGCGCGGCGCGCCGGGATCCGGACGGTCATCCTGCCCAAGGGCAACGTCAAGGACCTGGCCGAGCTGCCGCCCGATCTGCGCCGGGGTCTAAAATTCGTCCCGGTCGAGTCGATGGACGAAGTTTTGGAGCTTGCATTGGTCCCGCGCCCGGACCAGAATGAGGCATCGCGCGTGGAAGGTCCTACCTTCTACGCCCACTGATTCGCCGGCCGTCAGGACCGGCCGGCGATGCGGGGAGGATCTCCCCGATAGCTGTGCGAAGCGAAGCGGCCCCCGTCGAGGCGGCGCATGATGCGCCGCCTCACGATTTTTCAGGCAAGTTTCCGCTGTCGCTCGATCATCGCCCGCGTCTCCGCCCACGTCTCCGCCCACCATTCTGATTTTGGTCCCTTGTTCAATGTAACCTCTGGGCTCTAACATAGAACGCCCACGATCGGGCCGTGGTCACTTCGGTTTCATCCCATCCCAAGCCCGAGCGAGCACCCTTCTGTCCAGACACGATGGAGATGGAAAGGAATTCGGGCCGTGTTCAAACAACTTGGATTCGCGCGAGCCCTGTCGACGGCATGGCTCATTCTTCCCGTCCTCGTGGTGACGTTGGTCATCCCACTCTCCCTCGCCCAAGCGGATCCGGTGCTGGACGGCAACATCGATGATGTCGTTCTTCTTGCAAACCAGAACATCAGCGGGGACGGATCGGCCGGCGGCATCGTCATGCAGGATCCCACGAGAGATATTTGCTTGGCGGACACGCTCTTTCTGCCCTGCGATGGGGTGCTGCATGAATGCGCCACCAACGGCCGGTGCTACGACAACGGCTTCGACATCGCCCTCGTCGCTCTGGCCGTCGTGGGCGACCAGACGTGGATCGGCATGCGGGTGAACGGCGGGAACATCGCCGACACGGATGGCGATGGCACGGACTCGTCGGGCGTGGATTGCCCTTCACGAGAGACAGGAAGAATGCCCGAGGATCCGCCCGGAATCGGGAACGGAGAGACCTATCGGTTCAATTTCGATACGAGCTGCGATGGCGTGATCGACTGCATCGTCTCCGTCCACGGCGGCGCGGGAGGTACTCCGCCGCTGGTCAGCGTGACCGATGGGGGCGGAGTGACACCGATCCCCGTGACCTCGGCCGAGGCCCGGTTTGTCGGGACCGATCTCGAGATCCTCGTCGAAGGCCTCCCGCTGTCGCGCGTCTTCTCGATGCACGCACGGG
>DASYSL010000015.1:0-3765 GCA_036003365.1 Candidatus Eiseniibacteriota bacterium | reverse complement strand
GGGTGGATACGTGAGGTACGACGCCTCGCCAAGCACCGCCGCGGTCACGTGCGTCTGGCGCAGCACCGCATAGTTGCCGGGCAGCAGACGATCGGACCCGGTGCGCAGACCCATGACCATGCGACGGTGGATGCGCTGCGCGAGATCCAGGGAAGGGCCGTCGTCGCCGGTGCGATAATAGGTCTGCGTCTCGTTCACGTCATGACGCCCGCCGGCGTCGGCGTTGTGGTGCATGGACAGGAAGACATCGGCTGCGAGCGAGTCGGCCATGCGGGCCCGCAGGCGCAGATCGGTAGCCAGGCTCGTGTCGGGCGGGACAACGAGCGTCGTGTCGGACTCGCGCGTCAAGAACACCTGCGTGCCAGCCCGGCGCAGCAGGGCCGCCAGATCCAGGGCCACCCTCAGATTGACGTCGGCTTCGCGTGTTCCGTTCCCGCCGCGCGCGCCGGCCCAGCGCCCGCCGTGCCCGGGATCGAGCAGGATGCGGCGCCCGGACAGGGCGGAGACGTCGAGATTGGCCCGATATCCGGGATCCCCGTCGTAACCGGTGCGGACCCCCGCGGGCGCACTGGGCTCGCCGAGCGGCGGTGTAACCTTGATGGGCGGCGCGCCGTGGTGTCCGCACCCTGCCGCGAATGCGGCGAGTGCCAAGAGGGCGGCCGTGACGCGTGCGCGTGGCGTCGGCATGATTGGCGGCAGGCTAACAGCGCCGCGCGGGCTGTCAAGCAAACCGCAAAACGCACGCACCCGAGTGGCATTCGTGATCATCGTGGGCGCATGGCGAGTTGCCCGCCCGGCGAAGCTCTTGCCACCGCGAAAGATGCCGCTCATCCCCGGCGGCATAGCGTTTGCTCGATCTGGCGACGGTTCACGGAGGTCTCCCTCGGCGACGTGCGCGGCCCTGGGAAAGCCTGAAGCAACGAGCGCATGGGAGTGACGGAGCATGAACCTTCTACGACGGCTCTGGGACGGCGAATCCGGGCAAGACCTCGTCGAATACGCTTTGCTCGCCGCCTTGATCGCCGTCGTGACCGTTGCGGCACTGCAGGGGGCCGGACTCACGGTGGCGGCCTTCTACCAGAAACTGAACGGAAAGATTCCCAAGGTTTAGCGAGCCGTCCCATCCGGCTCGTCCGCGGCCCATCCGGCTCCCCGCGCCGGGTGGGCCGTTTCCATTCCCCCGAGCCTCACCTAGAATCGCGAGCGCAAGCGCCAGGGGAGGCTTCTCATGAACAAGCAGGATCTCATCTCGCTGTGGGATCATTTTCGCGAGATCCAAGGCGTCACCGTGCGCACCATCGAGCGTGTGCCCGACGCCCGTGTCGACGCGCGGCCGGTGCCCGGCATGCGCTCGGTGCGCGAGCTGGTGGACCACATGTATCTCTACGTCCGCAGTGTCCCGGACGCCATCTTGCGCGGCGAGCTCAAGCAGGAAGACTGCCCGTCTTACGCGGAAAAGCTCGCGACCACCAAGGACCTCGTGGCTTACGCGCATGAGAGCTTTCGGACGGCGGACCGTGCCATCGCGCAAATGGAAGACCGGCACATGCGCGACAAATTGCCGACCTTCTTCGGCAGCGACATGACGGGCTCCAGGCTCATGCGCATCATCTACGACGAGCATTTGCATCATCGCGGACAGTTCTACGCCTACCTGCGCGCCCTCGGCATCGAGCCGCCTTTTCTCTGGAGCTTCGACGACAACGCGCCCGAGTATCAGCCGCGCGCGCTGAGAGCTTGATGGCCAAGAAGCGTGAGCGCCCCGCGTTGCCCCAAGTCGAGCGTCTCGTCTCTGCGTGCGAAGCCGAAGAGCGCTTGCCGCGCGCCGCCTTGGTCCAGGCCGCGCGCCGCGTGCTCGATGAATTCAGGCGGGGATGGCTTGCGGGCTCGGTGCGCAGCCTGCCAAACGAAAACGAACTCGCCGCCATCGTGCTGGCTCGCGCCCGTTCCTGGATTGGCGAAGGCGAGCCGCGCGTGCTCAATGCCACCGGCGTTCCGCTCCATACCAATCTGGGTCGCGCGCCTTTGGCCGCTGCCGCCGCCGAGGCCGTCGCCCGCGCCGCCCGCGGCTATGTCGCCCTGGAGTTCGACCTCGCCAAGGGCGAGCGCTCGCAGCGCGGTGCCGCGGCCGAAGATCGGCTGCGGGCGCTGACCGGCTGCGAGGCGGCGCTCGTCGTCAACAACAATGCGGCCGCCGTGCTGCTCGTTCTTTCGGCGCTCGCCAGCGGCAAGCGCGTCATCGTGAGCCGGGGCGAGCTGATCGAGATCGGCGGCTCCTACCGCTTGCCCGAAGTGTTCGAGAAGAGCGGGGCCGAGCTCGTCGAGGTGGGCACGACGAACCGCACGCACCTGCGCGACTACGAGCGCGTCCTGGCCAAGAAGAGCGACCCACGGGTGGCGCTCGTCCTGCGCGTGCACCCGTCGAACTACCGCACGGTCGGCTTCACCGCGCGCCCATCTCTCGAAGAGCTCGCCACCCTTTGCCGCCGGCATCGCGTGCCTTTGGTCGAAGATCTCGGCAGCGGAGCGCTCGTCGACCTCTCGCGTTATGGCCTTACCGGCGAGCCAACGATCCAGGCCGTGCTCAAGGGCGGCGCCGATCTCGTGTGCGCGAGCGGTGACAAGCTCCTGGGCGGACCGCAGTGCGGCATGCTGCTGGGCCGCGCCAAGCTCGTCGCCGCTTGCCGCAAGGATCCCTTGGCGCGCGCCGTGCGCGTCGACAAGCTCACCTTCGCCGCCCTCGACGCCACCCTCGCTCTCTACTTCGACCCCGAGCGCGCGGGCACGGAAATCCCCACCCTACGAATGCTGACACTCACCCCCGACGAATTGCGCGCGCGCGCCGAGATCCTGGCCGCGAGCCTGGCCCGCATCGCGGGTCTGGCGGTGGAGGTAAGGAAGGACGCGGGCGAGGCGGGGGGAGGCACGTTGCCGGCTCTTGAATTGCCCACGTGGGTGGTTGCGGTGCGCGCGCAGAATCTCAGCTCCGCCGAGTTGGAAGAGCGCTTGCGTCTCGGCCAGCCGCCGCTCGTCGCCCGCGTGAAGGGCGGCCGCGTGCTGCTCGATCCACGCACGCTGCTCGACGAGCCGCTGGACGAGGTCGCCCACGCGCTCGAAGCCGCCGTACGATCCGAGTCTCGAACGGAATCCTGGGGAGGTTAGCAATGGCCGACACGCTCTATACCAGCCGCTCGAGCCTGCAGAAGATCAAGACGCACGATCGCTTCGGCACGCTCGAAACCGGCGATCGCGTGGAGTACGGCCTCCACGGCGCCATGGCCGCCCACTACAAGCTCACCTTTGAGAACGCACGACCCTTCCCGGTGGATTACATCGTCAACGCCACCGGCTCCTGAATGTTCGGAACCCTCAATGGCGCACTGGAGGTGCGCGGGATCCGACTGGCCGCGGAAGATCTTTCGGCCACCGTGGAAGGTGACAACGATCTGAT
Organism: Candidatus Eiseniibacteriota bacterium; assembly: GCA_036003365.1. Classification (GTDB taxonomy): domain Bacteria; phylum Eisenbacteria; class RBG-16-71-46; order RBG-16-71-46; family DASYSL01; genus DASYSL01. The sequence goes on along the minus strand of DASYSL010000015.1, from coordinate 314 downwards.
CGACGGCCTGCCGCAGCTCACGCGCGTGCGCATCCATTACAAGATGCGCATCCCAGCTGGCTCGCGCGAGCTGGTCGACAAAGCGCTGGAGCGCCACCAGAGCCGCTGCCCGACCGCCACTTGGATGAAGGGCAAGGTCGACGTGAGCTGGACGGCGGAGATCGAAGAATCGATCTAGCGGGGGCTCTCTTCAGCCGTCCCCAAGTCGTCGGCAAGGTCGTCACTGGGATCTCCTGACGATAACCCTGACGGCAATGAAAGGCCCCTGGCGGAAGATCGGCGAACGAGAGAAGCGTCGGCTGACAGGTCAAAAT
>DASYSL010000014.1:0-4568 GCA_036003365.1 Candidatus Eiseniibacteriota bacterium | reverse complement strand
GGTCGGCGACGCCCAGGATCTGCGCCGGATAGATGGTGATCGCCTTCAACGCCTCGTCCGCGGGCATGCCGTAGGCGATGCAGGTCGCGGCTTCGTACGGCAGATTGCGCTCGTTCCAGAAGCCGCCGCCGTTGGCGATGCAGAACTTGACCCCCGCCTTGCGCAAACGGTCGGCCACGGTGAACGGTGTGTCGTAGGCCTCGTACTCGCGCGCCGGCAGCCGGTGCACGATGCCGACGATCACCGGAATGTTGTGCTTGACCAGGAGGTCGGCGCAGTCGGGCGCGTCGTAGCCGCCGAGCAGGATCATCTTCACCTTCTCGCGCTCGCAGAAGGCGACCGCCGCACGGATGCCCTGGATCTCGCTGGCTTCCACGATGAGCGGCTCCTTGCCCTGGAGCACGGGAAGCATGGCTTCCCAGCGCGCATCGAAGGTGCGGCCCTTGCCCTCGGTCATGTAGGCCCGCGCCTGGTCGAAGGTGTCCTGGATCTGCTTGAGGGACTTGTCGCGCGCCTTCTTCTGATCCTCTTCGGTGTCACGCGCCGGACCGACGGTGTTGATCACCATGCCCGGCCACGTGATCACCATGCCGGTGGGCGCGGTCAGCGTCATGTCGGCCCACGTCCAGCCGTCCATCATCATGAGGGCCGAGGTGCCGCGCAGGACATTGCCGCGCGGCACGATGTTGGCGAGCAAGACGCCGTTCGAGCGCGTCACGGGAATCGACTCGCTCTCGGGGTTGAACGCCACCTCGGCCTTCACGTTGGGCGTGAGGTCGCCCGTCTCCTGGTAGTCGATGGTGGCGCGCGCCGCCTCGAACTCGGCGAGGCCGAGAATCGAGTTGGGATCGATGAGGCTCGGATACACCTGCTTGCCGGTCACGTCGATGCGCTCGGCGCCGGCCGGCAGATCGACATTCGTGCCCACGGCGACGATCTTGCCGCGGTCGAACACGATGGTGCCGCTCTGGATGTCGCTCCCGGACGCGAGATGAATGGTGCCGCCGACCAGAGCGACGGGCCGCTCCTCGGGCGAGCCGGGCGTCGGCACGGCGGCGAAGCCGGTGGCAGCGATGAGCGAAAGAGCCGCGCAGGCGGTCAGGATGCGAATGGCGTTGCGCATGTCAGCGGCCCTCCCCTTCGTGCAGGCCGTATTCGCACGAGACGTCCTCGGCGACCCGGCGCTTGGCTTCGAACGGATTCTTGCCCTCGTCACGCGCCGACTGCGCCATCGCCTTCTGCACCAGCGTGGCGCGCATCTGGTCCTGCTTGGCGCGCATCGCGAGATCCTCGTCGCGGTCGAAGAAGCGCCGCCCGTCGATCCACGTCTCCTCGGCCAGGCTCTGGTAGAGGAGCGGCGGTCCGCTCCACACCACGAAGTCGGCGTCCTTGCCGTTCTCGAGCGAGCCCACCTGCTTCTCGACGCGGAGCTGGCGCGCCGGATTCCAGGTCACGGTCTTGAGCGCCTCCTCCTCGGAGAGCCCGCCGTACTTCACCGTCTTGCCGGCTTCCGTGTTGAGACGTCGCGCCAGCTCGTTGGAGTCGGAGTTCATCGACACCACCACGCCCGTGTTCTCCATGAGCGCGGCGTTGTATGGAATGGCGTCGGTCACTTCGAGCTTGTAGGCCCACCAGTCCGAGAACGTCGAAGCACCGATGCCGCGCTTGGCGATCTCGTCCGACACCTTGTAGCCCTCGAGAATGTGCTGCAGGGCGCCGATAGTGGCGCCGTACTCGTCGCACACCTTCATCAAGGAGAGGATCTCGTCCTGGCGGTACGAGTGGCAGTGGATGTAGCGCTTGCCCTCGAGGATCTCGGACACGGCATCGAGCTCGAGATCGCGCCGGGGCGGAATGCCGCGATGGTTGGCGTTCCACGCGCTCCATTGCGCGCGATAGTTCTTGGCCGCCGTGAACTCGTCGCGCAGGAGCTGCTCAACGCCCATGCGCGTCTGCGGGTAGCGGCCGGTGGGCTGTGGCGCGTACGACTGCTTCACGTTCTCGCCCAGGGCGAACTTGATGGTGGGCAGCCAGCCCGCGAACTTGAGGTCGTCCTGGCCCATGCCCCAGCGCAGCTTGATGAGCTGGCACTGGCCGCCGATGGTGTTGGCCGAGCCGTGCAGGACGTGGGCCTCGGTCGTGCCCCCCGCCAGCTCGCGATAGATGTTGACGTCGTCCTCGTCGAGGAAGTCGCCGATCCGCACCTCGGCGGTCACCGTCTGGCCACCCTCGTTCACGCCGCCGTCAGTGGCGCTGTGCGAATGGCAGTCGATGATGCCGGGCGAGATGTGCTTGCCCGTGGCGTCGACAATGGTCGCGCCCTTGGGGATCGAGACGTTCTTGCCCACGCCCGCCACTTTGCCTTTGTGCACGAGCAGCGTGCCGTCTTCGATCTTGCCGGCCGGGCCGCTGGTCCAGATGGTGGCGTGCGTGAACGCCACGTCGTCCGGCTGCTCCGGCACCCGCTCACGGCCGAAGGCGCTGAACGGAAGCGGCACCGGGAACGAAGCCATGGGCTCGGGCTTGTTCCTGGCCGTGTCGGGCGGCGCGACGTAGGGCGCGCTCCGTACCGCCGAGAACTCCCAGCGCTTGCCATCCGGCTGATCGATGTCTCCCATCATCTCGTCGGCCAGCACCGTGGCGCTCATGCGCACCGTGCCCTTGCCAAGGCCGAGGGAATCGCCCGGCAACGTCATGGCCAGCAAAGCGTCGGTCATCTGCGCCGACTTGAGCTTGGCTTCGGCGCCGTCCTTGAGCGAGCCGCTCAGCCGGTCGACGTCGCCCTCGAGCTTGAGCGTAGGGGCCGAGCCCTTGCCCGCCAGCGTGAGCTTCCACGTGCCGCGCGGATCGACGGCCGGCGTCTTCACCACGTCGTAGCGCTTGCCCGCCACCCACGTGGAGAGCACGCGCGTCTTGTCGTCGAAGAGATTGCCGTCGGTGATCACGAAGTTCGCGATCTTGCCGGCATCGATCGTGCCCATGCGGTCGCTCACGCCGTACAAGGAAGCCGGCGTCGTGGTGAGGGCCGCCAGGGCCTTGTCAGGGTCGAGGCCGCGCGCCACCGCGAGCTTCACCATCTTCAGGAACTGCGCCTTGTCCTTGAGGCCGTCGGAGGTGAGGGCGATGGTCACGCCCGCCTTGGACAACCGCGCCGGATTCTCGGGCGCGAAGTCCCAGTGCAGGAGATCGGTCAGCTCGACCGACTTCTCCTGATCCGCGTTGTCGAGCGCCGGGGCCTTGGGGAAGTTCACCGGCACGATGATCGCGCGGTTCAAGGCGCGCACCTCGTCCAGGCGCCGGTACTCCATGCCCGAGCCGCGCAGGATGGCGTGCAGGCCGAACTCCTTGGCCAGCTTTTCGGCGCGCACGCAGGCGTGTTCGTCCTCGCACTCGATCACCACCAGCTTGTTGAGCGAGCCCGCATAGCCGTGCAGCGCCTCGAGCGCCGCATTGGTCTCCGGCTTGGGCAGCGACTTGTCCTTCTGCCACGCGGCCCACGCCTTGGTGTACCAGTCGGCGTCGTAGAGCGATTGGCGCACCAGCGTGTAGGCCCCCATCGGCGAGGTGGGATAGCCGTTGCGGCCGAAGTCCTGTACCACGGTGATGGCGAGATCGAGCGCCACGTCCGGCTTGATCACGAGGCGCGAGGTGGCTTCGTCACCCAGGAGCACGACCGCGCTCGTGCCCTTGACCAATCCCTTGGCCGGCACGCTCACCGCCGCCGTCACGCCCTGGGAGCGCAGCTTGCTGAAGTCCGTGCTGTCGGCGCGGAACTGCAGGTGGGCGTGCGTCTGCGGGGTGACCAGCGGATTCCAGTACGGCGTGCCCACGTCGGGCGGCGCCGGCGCCGGCTGGCGGAAGCCGCCGGGTCCGCGCGGGGCGGAAGCGTCGTCGCCCTTGGGCTGGCCGACCGTCGAGTAGCCGTCGATCAATCCCGGATAGATCGTCTTGCCGAGGGCATCGATCTGCACCGCGTCGGCGGGGATCGATACGCCGGTGCCGGCGGCCACGATGACGCCATCGCGCACCACGAGCGTGCCCTTCTGGACGACGCGCCCGGGTGCCAGCACCAGACGGGCGTTCTTGAAGGCGATCACGTCGGGCGTGCTCTCGCGCAGCCCCGGCGAGGGCACGGTCGTCGGCACATCGGCCCAGGCGACGGTGAGGGAGCCGAGCAGCGTGACCGCCGCGGCCAGCAAAGCCAACGGACGGAGCGCGCGCGGGGGGTCGCACGTGCGGAACATCGGAAGCTCCTTGTTCGGGATCTCGCAGGCTCTCGGGCCGGGATCGGCCGCCAGGCGGAGAGCGTTGACCATCGCAACGGCGTTTGCGGGGACGGGCCGGCGCCCGCTGGACGCCGGCAGCATCTTACTCTCTTCCTTGTGCTCGGGAAATTGCGGATGGCTTGATTCGTGCGTGATGGAGGGGCATGCGCACTTGGACCGCCCCCCAAGTGCCCCCTCATTGCCCCAACGAGAAGTGCTACTTCCATCGAAACGACCTGCACTTATGGCGTTTCGTGAAGAACGGGTTCTTTTCCCGCCTGGCTGACCCATGTGTCATCCAGC
>DASYSL010000013.1:0-12308 GCA_036003365.1 Candidatus Eiseniibacteriota bacterium | reverse complement strand
GACTCCCCGCGCCCGCGTTCTTTCCCGCGCCCTCGGAAACGCACCCATGACCCGACTCGTCGTCGGCACCCGCAACAGCCGCCTCGCGCTCGCCCAGACCGGGATCGTGGTCGAGCGCTTGCGCGCGCTCGATCCGGCGCTCGCGATCGAGATCCGCGACATGACGACGACCGGCGACCGCGTGCTCGACCGTCCGATTTCGGAAGTCGGCACCAAGGGACTCTTCACCAAAGAGCTGGATGAAGCGCTGCTCGCCGGCCACATCGATCTCGCGGTGCACAGCATGAAGGATCTGCCGGCCGCGATTCCCGCCGGCATCGAGATTGGTGCGGTGCCCGAGCGCGCGAGCCCGTTCGATTGCCTGCTGGCTGCGACGGCGGTCACCCTGGAGAGCCTGCCGGCGGGATCGCGCCTCGGCACGTCCAGCGTGCGGCGTCGCGCGCAGCTCGCCCACGCCCGGCCCGATCTCGAGATCGTGGAGATGCGCGGCAACCTGGACACGCGCTGGCGCAAGCTCGAAGAAGGGCAGTGCGAGGCACTCGTCCTGGCGCAAGCCGGCGTCGAGCGGCTGGGCTGGCGCGCGCGGGTGCGCGAAGTGTTCGCTCCCGACACCTGCCTGCCCGCGCCGTGCCAGGGCACGCTTGCGGTCACGGTGCGCACGGGCGACGCGCGCGTGAAGGACATCGTGGCGCCGCTCACCGATCCGGTCGCCGCCGCCGAGAGCGCTTGCGAGCGCGCCTTCCTCGCCGAGCTGGGTGGCGGGTGCGCCGTGCCGGCTTCGGCGCTGGCGCGCCTGGCGCCCGACGGGCGCCTGCGCTTCCGCTGCATCGTCTCGAGTCTCGATGGCAAGCGCTCGGCCTGCGACACGATCGAGGGCGCGGCTCGAGATGCCGCTACCATGGGCCGCGACGCGGCGCGCCGCGTGCTCGCCGACGGCGGGCGCGAGCTGCTTCAGGCGGCTGGCCGATGAGCGCTCCACTCGCCGGAACCCGCGTGCTGGTGACGCGCGCCCGCGAACAGGCGGGAGACATGGCGGCGCGGCTCGTCGCCCTCGGCGCCACGGTGATCGAAGCGCCGGCCATCCGTTTCATCGATCCGCCCGACTGGAGCGCGCTCGACCGTGCGCTCGATCGCCTCACCTCTTATGATTGGATCGTGTTCACGAGCCAGAACGCCGTACCGCGCTTTCTCGATCGCCTGCGCGGGCGCGGCGTGGACGAGGGCGGGCTCGCGTCCTCGCGACATGCGGCCATCGGCGAGGCCACGGCCGAAGCTATGCGGGCCCACGGCTTGCGCGTGGACGTGGTGGCCGACGAATATCGCGCCGAATCGGTGGCCGAAGCGCTGGCGCAGGAGCCCTTGCACGGCAAGCGCGTCCTCATTCCGCGCGCCTGGGTGGCACGCGAGGTGCTGCCGCAGCGGCTGCGCGCCGCGGGCGCCGACGTGGACGTGACGCCGGTCTACAAGACGGTGCCGGATGCCGAAGGCGGGGCGGTCGCGCGCCAGGCGCTCGCGCAGGGCGTGGATGTCGTGACCTTCACCTCGGCTTCGACCGTGCACGGATTCTTCACCGCGATCACCGACGCGCGCGAGCGGCTGCGCGACGTGACGATCGCCAGCATCGGGCCGATCACGTCGGAAGCCTTGCGCAAGGAAGGCTTCACGCCCGCGATCGAAGCTTCGCCCTACACGGTGCCGGCGCTGGTCGAGGCGCTGGCGCGTCACCGCGCGGCACGCGCGGAGGATCGATGAGCTTTCCCCAACGGCGCCTGCGGCGGCTGCGACGGACTCCTGCGCTTCGGCGCCTGGCGCGGGAGACGCGCCTCTCGCCGGCCGACTTCATCGCGCCTCTCTTCATCGTCAACGGACGCGGCGTGCGCCGCGAGATTCCGTCCATGCCGGGCGTGTTCCATTTCTCGCCCGATGAGGCGGTGAAGGAAGCGCGAGGGCTGGCGGCGCTGGGCGTGGGGGGTGTCCTCGTGTTTGGCATTCCCGATCGCAAGGACGACGGTGCGGCGGCGTGGGATCCGGACGGCCCCGTGCCCACGGCGTTGCGCGCGCTGCGCGATGCCAAGCTCGATCTCGCGCTCATCGCCGACGTGTGTTTGTGCGAGTACACCGAGCACGGCCACTGCGGCGTGCTCGATCCGGCGAGCGGGCTCGTCGACAACGATCGCTCGCTGCCCATGCTGGCCAAGGCGGCCGTGGCCTACGGCCGCGCCGGCGCCGACATCGTGGCGCCCAGCGACATGATGGACGGGCGCGTGCGCGCGTTGCGCACGGCCCTCGACGACGCCGCCCTCGCCGACACGGCCATCCTCTCCTACGCGGCCAAGTATGCCTCGGCGTTCTACGGGCCCTTCCGCGACGCCGCCGGCTCGGCGCCCTCCTCCGGTGACCGCAAGAGCTACCAGATGGATCCGCCCAACCGCCGCGAAGCCTTGGCCGAGATCGCGCTCGACATCGAAGAGGGCGCCGATCTCGTCATGGTGAAGCCGGCGCTCGCCTACCTCGACGTCATCCGCGATGCGCGCGAGCGCTTCGACGTGCCCATCGCCGCCTACAACGTGAGCGGCGAGTACGCCATGGTGAAGCAAGCCGCGAAGGCCGGCGCCTTCGAAGAACGCCGTGCCGCTTTGGAGATCCTGACGGCGATCCGCCGCGCCGGCGCCGATCTCATCCTCACCTACTACGCCGCGGACGCGTCGCGCTGGCTCGCCGAGGGCGGCGAAGGGTGAGCGCTTCGCGCACGCAGGCTTCGAAGAGCCGCGCGCTCTGGGAAGAGGCGCGCGCGCTTTTCCCGGGCGGCGTGAACTCGCCCGTGCGCGCCTTTCGCGCCGTGGGCGGCGAGCCCGTGTTCTTCGAGCGTGGCGAGGGCCCGTATCTCTTCGACGCCGACGGCAAGCGCTACGTCGATCTCGTGGGCTCATGGGGGCCGCTCATCCTGGGCCACGCGCCGGCACCGGTTGTGGCCGCCGCGCGGGCGGCGCTGGAGAAGGGCTCGAGCTTCGGCGCGCCTTCGGCCTACGAAGTCGAGCTGGGCAAGCTCGTGCAACGTGCGTTTCCGAGCATGGAGCGCCTGCGCTTCGTGTCTTCCGGCACCGAAGCGGCGATGAGCGCGTTGCGACTGGCGCGCGCCGCCACCAAGCGCGATCTCATCGTGAAGTTCGAAGGCTGCTATCACGGCCACGCCGACGGCTTGCTGGTCGCCGCCGGCTCGGGCGCCACCACCCTCGGTGTGCCGACGAGCCCGGGCGTGCCCGCCGCCGTCGCGCAGCAGACGGCCGTCTTGCCCTTCAACGATCTCGCCGCCGTGGATCGCCTGTTCGCCGAGCGCGGCCGCGACATCGCCGCGGTCATCGTCGAGCCCATCGCCGGCAACATGGGCGTCGTGCCGCCGCGCCTCGGGTTTCTCGATCGCCTGCGCGCGCGCACCGAGGAGCATGCAGCACTCCTCGTCTTCGACGAGGTGATGACCGGCTTCCGCGTGGCCTGGGGCGGCGCCCAGCAGCTCTACGGCATGCGGCCCGACCTCACCATCCTGTCCAAGATCCTGGGCGGCGGATTTCCGGTGGGGGCGTACGGTGGACGCGCCGATCTCATGAGGCAGATCGCGCCCGAGGGCCCGGTCTACCAAGCCGGGACGCTGTCGGGAAATCCCGTCGCCATGGCGGCGGGCGCGGCGCAGCTCAGCGAGCTTTCGCGGCCCGGCGTGTACGAGCGGCTCGAAAACGCGAGTGCGCGACTCGCCGAGGGCTTCGCGCACGCGCTGGCCGCCCAAGGCGTGCCGCACTACGTGGCGCGCGTGGGCTCGATGGGCACCGTATTCTTCCACGCCGGCGAAGTGCCCGACTATGCGACCGCCACGGGCAGCGACACCGCGGCCTACGCGCGCTGGTTCCGCGCCATGCTGGAGCGCGGCGTCTACCTGCCGCCGTCACAATTCGAGGCCTGGTTCGTGTCCACCGCGCACACCGAGCTTGTGATCGACGAAGTGATCGCCGCGGCCCGCGAAGCCGCCAAGGAGGCACGTTGAGAGCGCTCGTCGTGCTGATGGCACTGGCAGCGGCATCGAGCGTGCAGGCGAGCCCGAGCCCGTACGTCTGGCGGCGGGAGATCCTGCTCGGCGCCAACCAGCAAGAGCACTTTTATCTCGTGGAGAGCATGACGAACGCCGGCACCTACTACGACTCCGTCGAGTCCCTCTCCGTGTACCAGCGCTCCAATGCGGATGCGCGCTGGGTGCAGCGCACCACGCTGCGCGTCACCCTGCGCACCACCGACGCGAAGACAGGCGAGCGCAAGGACACGGAAGCCTTCGTGGCCGACTTGGGGCTCGCGCCATATCTCTCCGAGCACGACGTTCGCCCGGCGTTCTTCGAGGCCCTGCCCGAATCGGTCGCGATCGACGCGGGCGGCATGTACTATCACCGCCGCGGACAGAAGGGCTACTTCATGAGCGCGGCCGAGCTGAACGCATGGGTCACCCTCGACCTGCCTCAGCTCGATGCGCGCGGCCAGGATCGGCGAATCGTGAGCGTGATGCAGGCGGATGGGTCTGATAGCACGCACCTGGAATTCTTCGTCGTCCGCTCGGGCGGTGGCACGGACGACGGCGGTGAGATCGAGGCCATCGTCCCCGTTTCCGGAGACGCGGTCGACCGGGCCATGAATGCGGTAAACGCCAAGCTGGCCACGCGCAAGAGGCCGGCGACCAAGCGATAGGGAGATCGAGACCTTCATGCACGATTTGCGGTACCTGCGCGGCCATCGTGAGGATGTCGAGAGAGGCTTCGCCAAGAAGCACGCCAAGATCGACGTCGCCAGCTTCTTCAAGCTCGAGGAGGAGCGTCTCCAGCGCTTGGCCGAGGTCGAGGAGCTGAAGCGCCGCCGCAACGAGGCGAGCCAGGAGATCGGCCGGCTCAAGAAGCAGGGTCAGGACGCGAGCACGCTGCTCGCCGAGATGAAGAAGCTGGGCGAGGACCTCACCGAGAAAGAGCGGCTGCTCGATCTCATCGAATCGCGCGTGCAAGAGATGGTGCGTTGGATGCCCAACTTCCCGCACGAGACCGTGCCCGAAGGCGCCGACGCGAGCGCCAACCTCGAGGTGGCGCGCTGGGGCGACACGCCCGAGCTGGGCTTCGAGCCGCGCCCGCACTGGGAAGTCGCCGAGCGCCTCGGGTGGATCGACTTCACGCGCGGGCCCAAGATCGCCGGCTCGGGATTCCCGTTGTTCGTGGGCGACGGTGCGCGCTTCGTGCGCGCGCTCATCCAACTCATGATCGACATCCACAGCACGCGCCACGGCTACACGCTCGTGCACCCGCCCATTCTCGTGAAGAGCGATTGCCTCGAGGGCACGGGCCAGCTGCCCAAGCTGGCCGACGACATGTACCGCATCACCGACGAGGATCTGTGGCTCAATCCCACAGCCGAGGTTCCGGTCACCAACATCTTTCGTGACGAGATCCTCGAGCCGCACCAGGTGCCGACGCGCTTCGTCGCCTACTGCCCCTCGTTCCGCAAGGAGGCGGGCGCCTACGGCAAGGACACGCGCGGCATCATTCGTCTGCATCAATTCGACAAGGTCGAGCTAGTGAAGTTCGTCGATCCCGAGCGCTCCTACGACGAGCACGAATCGCTGCGCGCCGACGTCGAGGACGTGCTGCAGGCGCTCGAGATTCCTTACCGCGTCATGCTCCTGTGCGGCGGCGACATGTCGTTCGCGGCCGCCAAGTGCTACGACTTCGAAGCCTACGCGGCGGGGGAGAAGCGCTGGCTCGAAGTATCGTCATGCTCGAACTTCGAGCAGTTCCAGGCGCGGCGCGCCGGCATCCGCTTCCGTCGCGACGCCGGCGCCAAGCCCGACTACGTCGCCACGCTCAACGCCTCGGGGCTCGCGCTGCCGCGCATCTACGTGGCTCTGCTCGAGAACAACCAGCAACCGGACGGCTCGCTCACGATCCCGGCCGCACTGAGGCCCTATCTCGGGGGAGCGGAAGCGCTCCACCCGGCGACGAGCTGACCGAGAGCGCATGGCTCGGACGCTGTTCTCGACGGCGCCACCCCGCAACATCAAGGTCTATCTCTTCCTCGCGTTCTCCGCGGTGCTGCTGGCGCTGTTCGTGTTCACCAACATCCTGATTCGGCGGCTGGCCGAGGAGACCGAGCGTACCTCGCGCCTGTTCGCCAATCTGTGCGCCACCGCGTCGTATCCCGCCGCGCAGGACACGGTGATCGAGAACATCCTCACCGGCGTCATCGATGGCATTCACTTTCCCATCGTGCTGTCGGACATCTCGGGGACGCCGCGCGCGTGGAAAGAAGTGGGCGTCGATCAGGATTCGGTGCCGGCGGCTTCGCTCGACTCGCTGTTCGCGGGAACGCGGCCTTCGCCGGTGATCGCGGCCCGCATCGATCGTGTGAAGACGGCCGCGGCGACGCTCGACCGAAGTCGCACTCCCATTCCGCTCACCGATCCCAAGAGCAAGACGACCATCGGACTCGTGCACTGGGGCGAGCCGCGCTCGCTCACCATCCTGCGTTACGTGCCCTACCTCTCGGTCGGCGTCATCGTCATCTTGTTGGGGCTCACGTTCTGGGGCGCGCGCGGGCTGCGTCTCGCCGAGTCGCGCAGCATCTGGGTGGGGCTCGCCAAGGAGACGGCGCACCAGCTCGGCACGCCCTTGAGCTCACTTCTCGGCTGGATCGAGCTGTTACGCGAGCGCGTGCGCATGGATCCGGAGAACGAAGTGCGGATCGAGCGCGACTTCCTCGTCCAGACGCTCGACGAGATGCACAACGACGTCGAGCGGCTGACCAAGGTCTCGGCGCGCTTCAGCCAGATCGGCTCGCAGCCGGCGCTGACGCCGCAGGATCTCGCGCCCGTGGTGGCCGAGGCGGTCGGCTATCTCAAGCGCCGTCTGCCGGACTTGGGTCGCAAGGTCACGATCGCCGAGCGCTACGGCGAAGTCCCGCCGGTGAACGCCAACCGCGAGCTGCTCGAGTGGGTGGTCGAGAACCTTCTCGTGAACGCGATGACGGCGATGGACGGCAAGCCGGGCAAGATCGAGGTCACGCTCAGCCGCCGCCCCGAGGTGGAGAGCGTGGAGCTCGAGGTCTCCGACACGGGCAAGGGCATGAGCCTGGAACAGCAGAAGCGCGCCTTCGACCCGGGTTTCAGCACCAAGAAACGTGGCTGGGGGCTCGGCCTCGCGCTGGCCAAGCGCATCATCGAGGACTATCACGGCGGTCGCATCGCCATCCGCCAGTCGGCGCCCGGCAAGGGCACGACCTTCGTCATCAGCTTTCCGACCTAGGACGCTCAGCCGGTCGCGGCTTTTCCCCGAAGCATGTCCCGGAGATCACGCAGCGCGTTCGCCGCCACGCCCGCCCAAGGCGCGTCGCCGCGCCCGATCGCGGTCTGCAGCTCCGCCTGCGCCGCGTCGTAGACGCCGAGCTCCGTCAGGATCAATCCCAACTTGAGGTGCTCGCGGCCGGTGTCGATGCCGAGCGCGATCGCCGCCCGCAGCTCGACCGCGGATTCCAGCAGATGCTCGTGGGCAAAGAGCGAGTCGGCCATCGACAGGTGCACCTCGGGTCGAAGCGCGCGTCGAGGGTCGGCGGCGAGGCTGTCCCGGATCAGACCTTCGTACCCCGAGCTCGCATACGGCAGATCGCGAATCGCGCGCCAGCGCGATGCATAGGCCGACGCGCCGTGCTCGACCAGCTCCGTGGTCGCGCTCAGATAGGAAAGAATCGGGTCGGGCACGGCGGGGGCGGCGTACAGCTCCCACACGCGGGAGCCGCCGGGGCGGCCGATGGCGATGGCGCTCATCGCGCCGAAGGCGGCGCGCTTGGCGTCGCGCGGCTCCAGAAAAAAGTGGAAACGATGGGGGTCGAAACCGAAGACCGCCAGATACCGCGACGCAAGGGTCGGCGGCGCGTCGCTGATGAAATACGCCTGCACGCGGGGATCGCCGAGCAGCTCACGCGTCGCGGGGCCGTCGGCCGACTGCTGGAAGAAGGAGCCGTAGGAAAGGCTGTGGTACACGACCACGAGACTGTCGGCGCCGCGTGGCGCCTGACTTCGCAGATCGTCGCCGAGTCTTCGTGTGACCGCCGACAGGCGGATGGCTTCGCTCCAGCTCGGAGGGCTCGGCACCCATCCGGCAACCGAATCGAGATGGGGCGGCGCGTAGGCGAGGCCCACGAGATTGAAGGCCGCGATGGCAAGCGTCGCGGGCAGACGAAAGGCAGACCCGAGGAACGAGAGGGCTTGGGCCAGGGCCAACGCCATCCAGGGCGTGGCCGGATAGGCGTAGTAGGTCTGCGCCCCGCTGATCGCCAGGAGATAGCCGCCCACGAGAGGTGCCAGCGCGAAGCCGACGGCGACGAGAGGAAACCAGCGCAGCCCCGGGCGAGATCGTTCGGCCGCTGCGTTGCGGGAACGCGTGATCACGAACAAGAGCGCCAGGGCGATGCCGATCAGCACGACTTGTGGCCACGCCGGAACCGCTCTCGGGACCGAGAGGAACGAGGCCACATACGAGGACAGAGCGACGGCCAGACCGTGAAGCGAGGGATGCACCTTGAAGCTCGTCCCGCCGGTCACCCACAGGGTGCGAACCAGCGCGTGGACCGCGGCCGCGCACCCGACCACGACCAGCGAGTCACGGATCAGCGGGGCCGGGATGCGCCGCGATCGCATGAGCTCGAATGCCATCACCAGAGGCATGGCGATGATGCCCGTCTCCTTGGCGAAGGGAGCCAGGAAGGCGAACAGAAGGGTCAGGCGCGGACGCCCGCGCAAGTGAGACAGGAGCGCTAGCAGGATGAGCGTCACCGACAGCGTGTCCTGATAACCGCTCGCCCAGGCGCCCAGGAACTTGGTGAAGTCGCAGGTCAAATAGAGGACTGCGGCCGCCGGGCCGGTGCCGCGCTGCACACTTTCCGCGATTTGCCATAACGCCCATGCCGAGATGGCCAGAGTCGTGAGCCCGATGACGTGCGCGACCAAGTGGGCATAGGGCCCGGTAGCGAGCAGTAGGTAGAAAAACAGCTCGCGCGAGAGGGGCCGGTACCAAGGATAGATGCCGTACTGACCGATGAGGACCTTGAGCACGGGCATGCGCCGCACGGCGTCGAAGAAGACGAAATCGTCGGCATAGAACCCGATGTGGAACGTGTCCGCGTAAGCAATGAACACGAAGCCGAGGAGGAGAAGGAGGGTGAGTCGGCTCGGAAGCGGCTTCTCGATCACCGAGTCTTGAACACACGGAAGAGATAGAAGAGAGCGGGGAAGAGGAGAAGGGCGCCGAGCGCCAGCGCCCAGAGCACGGCTTCCAGGACGTGCTGCGGCGCGGCCGCGTTCGAGATCGTGAGGTCGGGCGGCACGATGGCGGGAAACTGCGCGAGCCCCCAGCCGCCGACCGTGAGTGCCACTTGAAGTGCCGCGAGAGCGCGGGCGGCGCCGTAGCGCCGCCGGACCAGAGCGAAGAAGGCCACGATCGAGGCGATGCCGGTCGCCGCGAGCAGCCAAAGATGGCTCAGAAGCCCTTCGTAGATGGCGGGGGCACCGTGGCGCGCGAGCGCGAGGGTCAGGATGGCGAGCGCGGCGGAAACGGCCCACGCGAGGATGGCGTGCTTGCGGAAATCGTCGCGCAGCTCGTCGTCTTCGCTCTCCAGCGTGAGATAGACGGCCGCGAGGTACGCGAAGAGCGCCAGCGTCATGAGTCCCACGGCGAACGGGAACGGTGCCAGCCAGGCCGACACGAAATCGGTGTGCACTCGGCCGGTCGCAATCTCGACGCCCAGGGCGCCCGAGGCGATCGCACCCACGACGACACCGAGCATGATCGGCGAGACGAGGCTCGCGACCGCGAACACGTGGCTCCAGCGCCTTTGCGCGCGGTTGGGCTCGAGTCCGTACGAACGAAACGCGAACGCCGAGCCGCGCAGCACGATGCCGGCGAGAAGGATCGTGAGCGGGATGTGGAGCGCCGTGCCGACCGTGGCGAAGGCCGCGGGGAAGCAGGTGAACAGAAGGACGACGCACAGGATCAGCCATACGTGATTGGCTTCCCAGATGGGGCCGATGGCGTGCGCGATGGTGGCGCGCTGGCGCTCGACGCGCGGTCCGGACGCCAGGAGGTCCCACACGCCACCCCCGAAGTCGGCTCCTCCAGCGAGCGCGTACAGGACGAGCGAGATGACCAGAGCGGCGGCGATCAGCTCGGCGGCGCTCATGCGCGCGGGCTCGCGAACACGTGGCGCCGCAGAAGCACGATCACGATGACCCCGAGGAACACATAGAGCGCCGTGAACAGCAGGAACGGCACGATCAAGTGCGGCATGGGCGTGACCGCGTCCGCCGTGCGGATGAGGCGGTACACGATCCACGGCTGGCGGCCGACTTCGGTCACCGTCCAGCCGGCTTCGAGTGCGACGAAGCCGAGCCAGCCGAGGACCGCGATGGCACGCAGGAGCCCGCGCGCGTCGTAGAGGGTGCGGCGCTTGGTGGCGGCAGCGAGGGCGAGCAGCATCAGCACCACGCCGCACCCCACCATGATCTGGAACGCGACGTGCACGATGGCGGCGGGCGGTCGGTCCTCGCGCGGCCATGACTTCAGTCCGCGCACCGTCGCGCGCGGATCACCGTAGGCGAGCCAGCTCAAAGCGCCCGGAATCTCGACCGCGCCGCGCGTGACTTCGGCGCCCTCGTCCGGCAGGCCGCCGATGCGCAGCGGAGCACCGTTCTCGGTTTCGAACTGGCCTTCCATGGCCGCGAGCTTGGCGGGTTGGGTTTGCGCCGCGAGCTTGGCGCTCGCGTCGCCGCTCAGGGGCTGGACCACCGCCGCGATCCCGCCCACGGCGAGCGCGATCGCGAACGCCTGCCGGTGGAACCGGTTTCTACCGTCGCGCAGGAGCTCGCGTGCGTGGATCGCCGCCACCGCGAACCCAATGCAGAGATAAGCGGCCAGCATCATGTGCAGGCACTCGATCGCCCAACCCGGATGGAACATCGCGGCCCACGGATTCACGTCCATCACGCGGCCGTCGACGAAGCTGAAGCCGGCCGGATGGTTCATCCACGAGTTGGCGGTGAGCACGAACAACCCCGACGCCGCACCACTCACGGCGACTCCGAGGCCCGCCGCCCAGTGCACGCGGGGTGGCACGCGTTCCCAGCCGTAGAGATAGATGCCGAGGAAGATGGCTTCGAGGAAGAAGGCGAAGCCTTCGAGCGAGAACGGCATGCCGATGATCGGCCCGGCGAAGGCCATGAAGCGCGGCCACAAGAGGCCCAGCTCGAACGAAAGCACCGTGCCCGACACGGCGCCCACGGCGAACAGGATGGCGGTCCCCCGGGCCCAGCGTTTGGCGAGCTCGAAAGCCACCACGTCGCCCCGCGCGAGCCAGCGCCATTCGGCGATGGCCATGAGCACGGGCATGGCGATGCCGGCGACGGCGAACACGATGTGGAAGGCGAGCGAGACGGCCATCTGGCTGCGAGCCGCCAGCAAGTCGCTCATGGCCCCGAGCATAGCAGGGGCTCGCCCCCGGAATTCCGGGCCATGTTCGGTTCGGGCGTCCGGATCCGTTCTCCAGAGTGACACCCTCTGGAGGCATCCCATGTTCCGGTCCCGGTTCGCTCTCGCTGCCCTCGTCCTATTCCTGGCCACGCCGTCCTGGGCGGCCACGCTCACGGTCATCAATCTCAACGACAACGCGGCCGGCTCGCTGCGTCAGGCCATTCAGGATTCCGCGCCCGGGGACACGATCCGGTTCAACGCGGGGCTCACGGGCACCATCACGCTGGTGAGCGGCCTTCTTCAAATCCAGCATGACCTGACGATCCTGGGCCCCGGATGGCCCGTTCTCTCGATCAGCGGAAACAACGTGTCCGAGGTCTTCGGGACGAGCGGCGCCGTGAAAATCACCGACCTGAGGGTCACCCTAGGCGCTGCCATGTACGGGGGAGGACTGGCCAACTCGGGCAACCTGCGTCTCGAGCGCTGCTGGTTCGAAAACAACCATGCGTCCGCCGGCGGCGCCATCTGGAGTCAGGGCCCGCTCGACATCGTCGACTGTTCGTTCATGCGCAACGACGTGGCGAATCCCGCTCAGGGGGGAGGGATCTTGAGCAACTCCCAGATTCTTCTCACGCGCTGCACCTTCTATGGCAACGGCAACTCCGCGATCGTTTCTGGAGGGAGCCTGCTGGTCGAGTCTTGTACGTTGGACAGCAATCGGGTCAGCCAGTACGGCGGCGCCGTGCAATCGATCTCGGCCGGCGGCGGAGTGAC
>DASYSL010000012.1:0-8415 GCA_036003365.1 Candidatus Eiseniibacteriota bacterium | reverse complement strand
GAAGTTCGACTTCGTGCCCGGCGACAAGGTGCTGTTCGCCGACGATTTCACGCAGGACGAGCTGGGAGAGTTTCCGGCGCGCTGGAAGCTCCTGGAAGGAACCTGGGAAACCGCCGAGCAACAGGGGGAGCGCTGGCTCCGCTGCACGAGCAACAACGGTCACGTGCACATGAAGGTGGCGCCCAACCTGCCCGAGTTCTGGACGCTCGAGTTCGATGCTGCTCAGCTCGACAATGCGGGCAACACGCTCGACCTCGCCGCCCTGACGGCCGACGGCAACAAGGCGTGGGAAGCGATCTTCCCGTACTCGGGACACAACATGTGGTTCCAGTCGGGGCCGCTTTCTTCGGATACGCCGTTCGGTGAGCCGGGCGGCCGTCACCACTTCATGTTCATGGCGCGCGGCACCGCGCTCAAGGTGTACGTCGACCGTGACCGCATGGCCAATGTGCCCGACGTCACCCAGAAGGGCACTCCGGTCGAGATCGACTTCGGTCTGGGATCGCCCAACAAGCCCATGATCACCAACGTGCGCTTCGCGGAGGGCTGCAAGCCGCCGCAGGACGCGCTCGATCAGGGCAAGCTCGTGACCTACGGCATTCGCTTCGCGACCGGATCGGACGTGGTGATGCCGGAGTCGGCGCCGGTCCTGCGCCAGGTATCCGCATATATGCAGAAGCACGCCGACGTCCATTTGCAGATCACGGGCCACACCGACAACGTGGGCGCGACGGCCTCGAACCTCGATCTCTCCAAGCGGCGCGCGGCCTCGGTGGCCAAGGTGCTGAACGACCAATTCGGGATTGGCGCGGATCGCTTCGTCACCGACGGCAAAGGCGACACCGCGCCTCTGGCGCCCAACGACAAGCCGGAAGGGCGGGCGATGAACCGGCGTGTGGAATTCGCGAAAGTGACTAGTTGAGGCGCGAGCTCCAGTAGCGGAAGCGCACGAGATGCGCTTCCACGCGCTCGGCCAATTCGCTCTCGGGGGCGACTTCGGCGAGACGCTCGAGCGCGGCGATGGCCTCCGCGTAGCGGCCGACACGCCCGCAAAGGAGACCGCACTCGTACAATTCCTGTGGAGAATCGGGATCGAGCAAGAGCAGACGCTCGACGGCAGCCAGCGCGCGCTCGGTTTCGTTCTGCAGGAGATAGACCTGCCGCAGATTGGCGAGCAGACGACGCAGAATGGTGCGGTTGTCGACCGCTCGCAGCGACTGCACGAGATCGGCGTTCGGCGCTCCCGCTTCGCGCAGCAGCTGCTCGAGATCCTCCACATCCAATTCGACGCCGCCGCGGAACGGATCGAGCAGGCGCACCGGGGTTTCGCCCTGCGTCTTGACCAGGAAGTGGCCCGGGAATCCCACGCCGATCAGCTCGAGATCGGCCCCTTTCGCGAGCTCCATGTAGACGAGGGAGAGGGTGAGCGGCAGCCCGACGCGACGATCGATCACCTCGTTGAGCAGTGAGCCGCGCGGATCGCGAAACACTTCGGGCCCGCCGTGGAAGCCGAGATCGCCGAAGACGTAGGCGTTGAGGATGCGAAGGCGATCGGCGAAGGAGAGGCGGTCGGGAGCCGCTGCCTGCGCCTCGCGGATGCGGTCGGCCACGACCGAGCGGTAGGCGTGCAGGCACGCCAGATACTTGCGCACCGTGAGGTCCGGACACTCTTCGAGCGCGATGACCAGAGCCGCCTCGATGAGCGGCGGCTGCTTGGCGTCGCCCACCAGCTCCGCGAAGTGTCCCCGGGCCTGGGCGCGAGTATCGGCCGGCGGTATCGGAAAGGCTTCCATACCTCTTCGATGCTATCACAGCCGTTTCGGCGCGACGGCTTGCGCGGAGGCCCGTCCGCTGCCTAGAATGCGGTGAACGTTTGAACATCTGTTCACATGTCAGACAGATCCGCGCTCCCCCGGAGATCCCGATGGCCACACCCAAAGAGAGATCGATGCAGCGTCGTGCTTCGCGCCCGGAATTCCTGGATGGCGAGCGCGCCCGCCGCGCGCGCGCCGCGCTGGCCGGAGACGGGGCGGTACGCCGCATGGCGCGCACCTTCCGCGCCCTCGGAGATCCCACGCGCGCCAAGGTGGTGCTGGCGCTCTCGGTCGAGGAGCTGTGCGTGGGCGACCTCGCCCGCTTGCTCGGCACCTCGTCGTCGGTCATCTCGCACCAGCTGCGTGTGCTGCGCGATCTCGATCTCGTGAGCCCGCGGCGCGCCGGCAAGTCCACGTATTACCGGCTCGATGACGCGCACGTCCGCGTCCTGTTCCGCGAAGGCATGCGCCGCGCCCGCGGCGACGGCCGCTAGGAGAGGCGAGCGATGTTCGAGTCCCTGGTCATCGTCACGCGCGAAGGCGTGGAGGCCGCCCTGGTGGTGGCCATCGTGATCGCGTATCTCAGGCGAAGCGGGCAGGAGAGGCTGGCGCCCTGGGTGTACGGCGGCGTGGCCACCGCCATCGTGTTGTCGGTCATCGCCGCGTTCTCGGTGCCCAACATCAACACGGTCTCCGAGACGGTCGAAGCCTGGGCGCTGCTCGCGGGTGCCGTGTGCGTCATCTCGCTCGTCCTCTGGATGCAGCACGCCGGTAAGTCGATGAAGAAGGAGATCGAGAGCGGACTCTCGCGCTTCCAGGGTGGCTCGTCGGGTGCGGCAGGGTGGGGCGTGTTCCTGTTCGCCGCCCTCCTCGTGGCTCGCGAGGGGCTCGAGACCGTGCTCTTCCTGGTTGCCATCTCGTTCAACACGGCGGGGCTCGCGCGCCTGCTCGGCGCGGTGCTCGGCCTCGCGGTCGCGGGCACCTTCGGCTACTTGCTCTTGCGCGGCACGGTGCGCGTCGACCTCAAGCGCTTCTTCGCCGTGACCACGACCATCCTCATCGTGCTCGCCGCCCAGCTCGTGGTGGGCGCGTATCACGAGTTCGCCGAGGCCGGTTATCTGCCGGCGAGCAAGACATCGATGGCGCTGGTGGGGCCGCTGGTGCGCTACGACTCACTCGTCTTCGCGGTGGCGGTCCTGCTCGTGCTCTTCCTGGTCGGCAAGCGGGGTGCGGCGCGCGCGAGCGAGCCGGCGGCTCCCGCCGAGGAGAATCCCGCCGAGCGCCGCCGCCGCATGGCGCGCGAGCAGCGTGAGCGCTGGGCGCGCCGCGCCACGGCCGTGGCGGCCACCACCGTCATTCTCATCTTGGCGACCGGGTTCTTGACCCAGGCACAGATTCCGGCGCAGGCCGAGGGCGCGCCGGTCACGCTGCAAGAAGGCACCGTGCTCCTCCCCACGGCCGCGCTCGGCGACGGTCACGCGCACTTCTATCGCGCCGATCTCGATGGCCACGGCGTGCGCTTCTTCGCCATCAAGCGCCCGGCTGGCGATTACGTCACCTGCTTCGACGCCTGCGAGATCTGCGGCGACAAGGGTTACTACGAGGAAACCGGTGGTATGACCTGCCGCAATTGCACGGCCCCCATCAACCTCGCCACGCTGGGGCGCACGGGCGGCTGTAATCCAGTGCCGCTGGCGTCGTCGGTCGAGGGCGCCAACCTCATCATTCGCCAAGCCGAGCTCGCCAAGGGCGAGAAGCGCTTCGCGGCGATGAAGTAGACGATGTTCTTCCGTCTCCTCAGTCGGTCGCTTCGCGTCCGGCGCGGCCGCGTCGCTCTGGGCATCCTGTCGGTGGCCATGGGCACGTCGGTCGCGGTCGCCTTCGCCGGCGTATCGCTGGTGCTCGGCGACCGGTTGGCGCGCTCGCTACGCGCCTACGGCGCCAACATCGTGCTCGTGCCCGAAGGCGGCTCGATGGGCGTCGAGCTTGCGGGCACCGATTATCGCCCGCCGATTCGCACCGGCTCGATCGCCGATACATCGCTCTACCGCATCCACGAGACGTTTTGGCGCAACAACATTCTCGGCTATGCGCCCGAGCTGGCGGTGCTCTCCGAAGTCGGAGCGGCCAAAGAGGAAGCTGTTTCGGCCAGCGTCGTGGGGACCTGGTTTCGAAGAGAGCTCAAGACGCCGAGCGGGTTTCCTTTCGTCGCCGGCATGACGACAGTCGCGCCCTGGTGGAAAGTGACCGGGCGTTATCCGCGCGAGGATCCGGATGGCGATCCCATCGAATGCTTGGTTGGGCGGCATCTCGCCCAAAGAATCGGAGCCCAGAGCGGGCAAACCATCCGTCTGAGCAGCCTGAACGATTCGACCTGGGGCGGCGTCCACCCGCTCCTGCGGATCGCCGGCATTCTCGAGACCGGAGGCATCGAAGAGGAATCGGTCTACGTGCCCCTGGATGCGCTTCAGAGCTGGCTGGGCCGCCCTCATCAAGTGGACATGGTCATGGTGAGCGCGCTCATCAAGCCGGGATTTCCGCCGGCGCCGGACCAAAGCCGCGATCCCAAGGCGTTCGAGCGCTGGTCGTGCACGCCCTACGTCACGTCCGTCGCCTACGAGCTGGATCGCGGGCTGCCGGGAGTCGAGGCGCGGCCGGTGCGGCAAATGGTCGAAGCAGAAGGCAACATCGTGCACCGTCTCAACCTGCTCATGTTGCTGCTCTCGCTCGCCGCACTCGTCGGCGCGGCGCTCGGCGTGACGAGCACGATGACCGCATCCGTGGTCGAGCGCACCCCCGAGATCGCCCTGGCGCGCGCCCTCGGCGCCACGCGTGGCGCCGTGCTGCGCTTCCTGGTTTCCGAAGCCCTGGTCATCGCCCTGGCGGGCGGGCTCATCGGCGGTTTGCTCGGCATCCTCTTGGCGCAGATCGCCGGGCGCGCGGCGTTCGGCGTCAACGTTCCGTTCCATCCTCTCGTCCTGCCGCTCGGTCTCCTGGTGGCGTGCATGGTCGCGGCCGCGGGCTCGTGGGCTCCGTTTCGCCGCGCCGCCCAGCTCTCGCCCGCGCAGGCACTCAAGCCATGACGTTCTCGCCGCGCGACCGCATCTTCTTCCGCATGGTGTGGGGTTCGCTGTGGCGACGCCGCGACCGCGTGTGGATCGCGCTCAGCGCCGTGGCGATCGGCATTTCGGTGGGGTCGGGCCTGCTCCTCGTGTCGCGCGACGTCGAGCGCATGGTGTCGCGCGAGCTGCGCGTCTACGGGCCCAACATCGTGGTGCGGCCGAAGAGCGAGGAGGCGGCATCGGGCTTGCGCGACGTGCGCGTGGGCGAGGTGCACTCGCGCGAGACCTTCGCTGTGCCTCCGGCCTCCTGGCCCGCCGCGACGACGACCTCCGCCGGCGCGGTGCGCGCCGAATCCGCTCTTCCTCGCTTATATGGAAGTGGGCGCGCCCAGCCGAACCCCATGCGCTGGGAGACGGTGATCGTCGCGGGCACCGATCTCGACGGGCTCGAGCGCCTCTACTCGGGGTGGGCATTTCAGCGCGCCCCACAGGCGTCGGCGCGCGTGCCCCTTTTCGTCGGCTCCGATGCCGCACGCCGCCTGCAGGTGGCGGCCGGAGACACGCTTCTCCTGCGGCCGCTCGCCCAAGGCGGGGAGCCGCTGCACGCGCAGGTGGCCGCGGTGTTCCAGTCCGGCGGCTCGGAAGACGGTGTCGTCTACGCGCCGCTCGACGCCGCGCAGCGCTTGCTCGCGCTGCCCGGTCGCGTGAGCGTGGTGCTCGTGCGCGCCAACGGAACGCCGGCCGCCATCGATGCCGCACTGGCGCAGGGTTGGCTAGCGGGGGGCGACTACGAAGCGAATGCGCTGCGCCGCCTCACCGGTGCGGCGCGCGAATTGCTCGGCCGCCTGCGCGCGCTGCTCACCGCGGTCACCGTGTTCGCGCTCGTCACCGCGAGCTTGTGCACCATGAGCACGCTGACCGACCTGGTGCTCGAGCGCCGGCGCGAGATCGCGCTCCTCAAGTCGCTCGGCGCGCGGCGCGGCGACGTGGTGCTGCTCTTCCTGACCGAGGCGGGCGTGCTCGGCATCGCGGGCGGGCTCGCGGGCTTCGTGCTCGGTGCTCTCGCCGCGCAAGTCGTGGGCGCCAGCGTGTTCCACACCGCGATCCGCATCGACTTCGCGCGCGTGCTGCCGGAAGCGCTCGTGCTCGCCATTCTCGTCACGCTCGTCTCGAGCCTGCCGCCCGTGCGTTACGCGCTGGCACTCGACCCGGCGCGTGCGCTTCGTGGAGAATAGCGCCGTGGACCGTCCGATCCCCCAGGCCGAAGGTCAGCCGATCGTCCGTCTCGATGGCGCGACCAAGCGCTACGGCTCGGTGACCGCGCTCGATCGCGTGAGCCTCGACGTGAGCCCCGGCGAGTGGCTCGCCGTCATGGGCCCGAGCGGCTCCGGCAAGACGACGCTTCTCAACTTGCTCGGCGGGCTCGACCGCGCCGACCAAGGGCGCGTGACCGTGGGCGGGACCGAGCTGACCACGCTCGATGACGACGGCCTCACGCGCTATCGCCGCGACCAGGTCGGGCTCGTGTTCCAGCAATTTCACTTGCTGCCTTATCTCACGGCGCTCGAGAACGTGATGGTCGCCCAGCACTACCACTCGATGGCCGACGAGCGCGAAGCCGCCGAGGCACTGGCTCGGGTGGGTCTCGGCGACTTCCTCGAGCGCCGGCCCTCGCAGCTCTCGGGCGGCGAGCAGCAGCGCGTGTGCATCGCGCGCGCGCTCATCAATCATCCGCGGCTCATCCTGGCCGACGAGCCCACGGGCAATCTCGACGCCGAGAACGAGCGCCGCGTGCTCGAGATCTTCTCCGAGTTGCACCGCGCCGGACACACGCTCATCGTGGTCACGCACGCCGCGCACGTCGGCCGTCTGGCCGACCGTCGCATCGTTCTCGACCACGGCAAGCTCGTCGACATGCCGCTCGCCGCCGGCGAGATGGCGGTGCGCTTCGATCACTTCCTCGAGCACATGTGGTATCTGGACGAGCAGGGCCAGCCGCTCTTCTATCGCGACATCCGGCTGCCGGATCTGCTTCATCCCGAGCCGGTGGTCGAAGCGCTCGTCGAGGAAGGGCTCGCGACCAAGAACGGCGAGGCTCTCCATTTCACCGATCGTGGCCTGGAGCGCGCGCGCGACCTGGTGCGCCGCCACCGTCTCGCCGAATGCCTCATGGCGGGCACGCTCCACCTGGCCGACCCCGAGGTCGAGGCGACGGCATGCCGCCTCGAGCACGTGCTCGACGAGAGCGTGGCCGACGCTATCTGCGCCTTCCTGCAGCACCCGGCGAGCTGCCCGCACGGCAAGAAGATTCCGGCGGGGGACTGCTGCCCGCCGAGCGGAGAACGGGTCTCGGCTTGAGTGAAGGCGGCCGAGCCTTTATCCTGCTCGCGAGAGGCGAGGGTCCACGAGATTCCTCGCGCAACAGAGAGACTTTGGAGGTGGAATGGCTTACGTCATCACCGATGCCTGCATCGACCTCAAGGACCAGACCTGCGTGCAGGAGTGTCCGGTCGACTGCATCGAGAGCACCGACGCGGAGAAGCAGTACTACATCGATCCCGACATTTGTATCGACTGCGGCGCCTGCCAGCCGGTGTGTCCGGTGAACGCCATTTATCCATCCGACGAGGTGCCGCCGGAGCAGCAGCATCAGATCCAGAAGAACGCCGACTTCTTCATCAAGAAGAAGGCCGAGCAGACCTGATTCCCGATCGCCCGCCAGAGCCTCGGAGTTTCCTGAACTGTGAGTGACGAGTACCCGGGCACGCCCCCTTCTTCGGATGCGCCCATCGATCCCGAGCCGCCCATTGCGGCGCCGCGCTCG
This sequence comes from Candidatus Eiseniibacteriota bacterium, assembly GCA_036003365.1. Taxonomy (GTDB): domain Bacteria; phylum Eisenbacteria; class RBG-16-71-46; order RBG-16-71-46; family DASYSL01; genus DASYSL01. The sequence continues at coordinate 715 of DASYSL010000012.1, read as the reverse complement.
CGCACGCCCGCGATCATCTTCGCGTTCGTCCTTGCCGGGCTCGCGCTCGGCGGCGGCTGGTTCGCATTCCACCTGACGCCGCGCACCCCGAGCGGCGGCAATGCCACGGCTGCCGCGCCGGATTCGCTGGTCCCCGACAGCGTTCAGATCATTCGCCCGCGCCCTCGCAATACCCCGCCGGCGGCCATCACCGCCGCCGATCTGCCCGGCTTCGACACCGCAAGCCTCACGCCTGGCCAGCTGCGCTGGCTCTATCACAAGTCGCACCTCGAAGAGTGCGGCTGCGGCTGCGGATGGAACGTCGCCGAGTGCCGCATCAACGATCCCAACTGCCCGAAGAGCCCGGGACGCGCCAAGGAAATGGTGGCGGAAGCCAAGCAGCAGAAGCTCTAGACACCCCAAATCGGCGGGACTAGACTGGATAGCGCTCCCAACTCGAGGAGGCGCCCATGCGTCCTGCCTTACTCCTTCTCATTCTTCTTGCGATCACCTTTGCTCCGGCTCGGAGCCAAGCAGCCCCTCCGAACGCAATCCTCTTGGCGTGCGACACCGTGAGCACGAGCCCGCTCCAGGTTCACTTCCAGTTCGCTGTGCAGAATCCCGCAGGGAGCATCGTGATGGTATCGATGCGTCTATGTCCGACCAATTCGGCCACGCACATCCTTTCTTGCTCGCCAGCGCCGGGGACATCGTGCGCTCCCACGCCGATCTGTGC
>DASYSL010000011.1:0-20077 GCA_036003365.1 Candidatus Eiseniibacteriota bacterium | reverse complement strand
GCAGGATGATCACCGGCCAGCGCGGGCGCGCGGCTCTCTTGTCGCGCGCGCGGCGGTGCGAGCGAGCCGTTTGCTGGATGCGGCGGATCTTGTCGAGCACGGTGTCGAGCGTGCGCGCCATGAGCTTGTGCATGGTGGGCGGATCCGAGCCCGCCACCAGGTGCGGCTCGTAACCGAGCCCTTCGAAGTATGCGGCGAGCTCGGCCTCGGGAATGCGCGAGAGCAGCGTCGGCCCGGCGATCTTGGCGCCGTTCAGGTGCAGGATGGGCAGCACCGCCCCGTCGATCGCCGGATTGAGGAACTTGTTCGACTGCCAGCTCGCGGCCAAGGGACCCGTCTCCGCCTCGCCGTCCCCGATCACGCACGCCACCAGGAGATCCGGATTGCCGAACGCCGCACCGTGCGCGTGCGAGAGCGAGTAACCCAGCTCGCCGCCCTCGTGGATCGATCCCGGCACGTCGGCCGAAACGTGGCTCGGGATGCCGCCGGGGAACGAGAACTGCTTGAAGAGCTTCTTGAGCCCCTCCTTGTCACGCGACACGTCGGGGTAGACCTCGCTCCACGTGCCCTCGAGATACACGTTGGCCACGATGCCCGGCCCGCCGTGCCCCGGCCCGGTGACGTAGATCATGTTCAGGTCGCGCTCGACGATGACGCGGTTCAAGTGCACGTAGATGAAGTTGAGCCCGGGCGTGGTGCCCCAATGGCCGAGCAGGCGCGGCTTGACGTGCTCGGGCAGGAGCGGCTTCTCGAGCAGCGGGTTGTCGAGCAGGTAGATCTGGCCGACCGAGAGGTAGTTGGCGGCGCGCCAGTAGGCGTCCATTCGGGCGAGCAGCCCGCCGGCAGCCCGGCGGCGAGGCGACGGAGGCATCGCGGTTCCTTCCGGTGCGGCCGGTCGCACATGCGCCGGCGCATGTGAATCCTCGTGGGGCGGTCGGAGGCCAAGACTACCAGAGGGCTCGGGACGGACGTTTCTGGGCGGCGCTCGAGGTGGCACTTAAAGAACCAACACATGCCGTACGGCATGTTGGCTCTGCGGGTGGCGAATCGTTCAAACGCCTTACGAGCTCGCAGGTTAGCTCTCGCGTGAGCCCACGTGGCGCATGCTCTGGTCACATGCTTCAAGACATGTGACCTCGCACGCCGCCCCAACGAAAAAGCCGCCCCCGCTTTCGCGAGGGCGGCAGTTCGTTGCGGTGCATCTGCGCGCTACCGGCCGCCTTCGGCAGGCAGCCGCTCCCCTGCTACCGGTACATGCCCTTCATGGCACCCCAAGTCTGCGTCTGGGCCGCCGTCGGGCAGTTGAGATCGATCTTGCCGTCGTGGCGCCAGATGAAGCCCGGCGTCACCGCCGCGGGATCCGAGACGAGACCACCCGTGAACAGGCCCAGGCAGGGCTTGCCGGCGGGGTCGTTGGTGAGCGGAAGCAGCGTGCCGCCCGTCCACACGATGTCACCCTCGGCGTTGCCCACGCCGTGCGCGCTGAAGTTGTCCGTCTGCGTGAAGAAGCTCGTGAACGAGCCGCTCAGGATGATGGTGCCGTCCTGGAACGTGCTCGGCACGGCCGCATTCGGCGGGTTCGGCGCGAAGTTCGCGTCCGGCGAGGTGTCTTCATGAATCTCGATGAAGCCGCCCACGTAGTTCGTGTTGTAGAACGTGAACGCCGGAGGGCCCGAGGAAGTCGTACCCGCCGAGATGAGTCCGTACACGTAAATCGAATATTCGTACGCCGGGATGTTCGCGTTCAGGAACGCGAACGGAGGCCCGAACGTGCTCACCGTTCCGACGCCGATCAGCTGGGCGCCGGCAGGCGAGTTGTTGGGCGTGATCTGCCCCGGAATTGCCGAATAGAACTCCACTGGATCCCAATCGATCGCCGGTGCGGCATGTGCAGGCGCAGGCGCTACCAAGGCCGGAACGAACAGGGCCAAGGCCAGCGCAGCGGCGACGATCCATGTTGTCGACCAAGCTCTCATACGTCACCCCCGTGCGCGGCGAGACGCCGCGCGGTCGCGCTAGCGGTACAGGCCCTTGACTCCGCCCCAGCTCGTCCTTTGCGTACGAACCGGCGTGTTGTTGAGGAACACCTGACCGTCGATCTGGTGGTAGTAACCCGTCGGAATATCCGTCGAGTTCTTCGTCGCTCCCGCGAAGGTCCAGCCCTGCCGGTCGTTGACCGGAATGTTGTTGAGCTGGGTGCCGCCGTCCGCTTCCCAATCGGCCTCGTAGCTGCCCGTCCCGTTCGTCGTGTTGAAGACGAAGCGGAAGTTCGTGAGCGAGCCCGAGATGATGTTCGTGCCGTCGGTGAACGTGCCCGGCGCCAAGGCGCTAGGAGGATTGGTCCCCCAGTCGTGAGGCGTGCCCGAGGTCTTCGAATCCTCGTACACGTCCAGGCGACCGACCGAGTAGTCGACCACGATGAACGAGCCGAAGGTCTGGCGGTTCACCTGGGTCAACCCGTGAATCCAGTAAGTGTACTCGTTGGTGGTGTAATCGGACGTCAGCGGCGCGAAGAGACCGGGCACCTCGCCCAATCCATTGTAGCCGCTTCCGGGCTCACCAAAATCAGCGTGGTCCGGATCGGGATCTTCGTAGTCGAACCCCACATAGTCGATGAGCAGATAGGCTTGCGCCCTCGCCATCTGGGTTCCGACTGTCCCGAGAGCAAACGCCGCAACGAGGAAAGCGATAGCGAGTCTCTTCATGAAGCACCTCGCAGCTCGACGGAATCCTTGTGCACGAGCTCGGGAAGTTGCCGCCCGCCACGGGCAGATGCGTGGCGAGTAAGGCCGCTTGTGAGTAGGGCGATTCGCTCGGTCGGTGGGGGAGGGAAAAATCGCCGGACCGATTCGTACGCAAGCCCCTTCTGCCGCGTTTCGAATCCTTGAGATACGCGATAGACATGAGGGATTCTAGGGACGCGAGAGCCGGAACGCAAGCGTATCAGTAGAGATACGCAGGTTTTCGCGCGCCGTGTTGCGTCACACCGAACTCAACGTCGCGGAACGGGACTCAGACCGAGCTCACCCAGGCGCGCGCCTTGGCGATGACGTCCTCGAAGGGCCACGGCGCCGCCTCGCGCAGGGCGGATTCGAGCCCCTGCGGGCCCAGCGTCTTGGCGAGCCGCGTTTGCAGCTCCTCCCATTCGGGCTTCTCGAAGGGAGCGCGCGGCGATCCGATCTCTTCTCGCAACGCGGCGGCGGCGCCGAAGCACAGAGCGCCTTCGCGCGCATGGCTCGTCTCCAGCAGAAACTCCGCGGCCGCCTCGAGCCCGTAGGCGGCTTCGCGCTTGGCGACGAGCTCCCCCACTGTCTCCAGACTGGCGGCGAGCGGCTCGCGCGCTTTCTCGGGCTCGCCGAGCCGCACCCAGGTCAGGGCCAGGTCGCCCTGCGTGAGTGAGGCCGAGGTGCGATCGCCGATTCTGCGGAAGAAGGTGAGCGCCTCTTCGTAGCGCCCGAGCGCCTCCTTGTAGCGTCCGGTTTGCAGATCGGCGCTCCCGAGATTGTGCAGCGCCAGGGCCGCGCCGCGCTCGTTCTTCTGCTTGCGATAGAGGGCGAGCCCCTCTTCGAAGGACTGGCGCGCCGCCTCGAGATCGCCCTGGTACAAGGCCACGGTCCCCAGCGTGCCGATGGCGCGCACCTCGCCGCGCTCGTCGCCCAGTGCCCGGCACAAGGCCAGCGCCTCCTCGACGCGCGGCCGCGCCGCGGCGTAGTCCCCCTGATAGAGGGCCACAGCACTCAGCCGCACGAGGGCGGTGGCCCGCGCTTCGTTGGGCGTGGCGGCGCCGTTGCGATCGAGCGCTTCCTCGAGCGCGCGGCGACCCAGCTCGTAGTGGCCGCGCACCGTCCAGAAGCGCGCCAGGGCGGCCGCCATGCGCACCCCGCGCACGGCGCCCTCGCCGTGGGCGCCCGGCCATGAAAGCGCGGCGAGCAGGTTCTCGTGATCATCGGTCAGCCGCTCGAACCACGCGCCCTGCTCCGGGCCGGTGAGCTTGCTCTCGGCGCTCTCGGCCAGGGTGGCAAAGAAGCGCGCGTGGCGCTCGCGCGCGTCATTCTCGTCGCCGGCCTCGCGCAGGCGCTCGAGCGCGAACTGGCGCACGCTCTCGAGAAAGCGATAGCGCGAGGCCCCTCCCGCCCCCGGCGCCACCACCACCAGCGAGCGGTCGACGAGCCGGGTCAGCGCATCGAGGATCTCGAACTCGTCGGCGCCCTCCCCCGCCACCGCGCACGCGGCCTCGAGCGTCCAGCCGCCGAGGAAGACGGCGAAGCGGTGCAGGAGCGCGCGCTCGCTTTCCTCGAGCTGGTCATAGCTCCACTGGATGGTCGCGCGCAGCGTTTGATGTCGCGTGAGCCCGCTCTTGGACGACGCCGTCAGCAAGCGGAAGCGGTCGTCCAGCTTGGCGCGGATCTGATCGATGGAGAGAAGCTTCACGCGCGCCGCCGCCAGCTCGAGCGCCAGCGGAATGCCGTCGAGGCTCCGGCACACGTCGGCCACCGCGCGCGCGTTGGCGTCGGTGAGGTCGAACGTGGCCACCGCCGCCTTGGCGCGCTCGACGAACAGGCGCACGGCGTCGTAGCGGCCGACGGCCGCGGCACTCGAAGCGCCGCGCGCCGGCGGCGTCGCCAGCGTGCCGACCGAGTGCACGACTTCTCCGGGCGTCTCGAGAGCCTCGCGGCTCGTGGCCAGGATCTTCACGTCCGGACAGGCGTGCAGCACCGTGGCGGCGAGGCCGGCGCAGGCGCGGCGCAGCTCCTCGCAATTGTCGAGCACGAGGAGGGCGCGCCGCCCGCGCAAGTGCGAGAGCAGCGATTCGACCAGCGCGAGCCCGGGCTCCTCGCGCACGCCGACCGCGGCCGCCACCGAGGTCTCGACCCGGCTCGGATCGGTCACCGGTGCCAAATCCACGAACCACACGCCGTCGGGAAAATCGGCCAGAGCCCGCTCCGCGGTTTCGAGCGCCAGGCGCGTCTTGCCGGTGCCGCCCATGCCGGTGAGCGTCAGCAGGCGGTGCTCGGCGAGCTTGAGGCCGCAGCTCTTCACTTCTTCGTCGCGGCCGACGAAGCGCGTGAGCGACCTGGGCAGATTGTGCGGCGTAGTGGCCGCCGCCTCGCCGGCGCGCAGGGCGGCGGCGCGGCGGATGCCCAGGGCCTCCTCCAGCTCGTGGCGCGCCTCGCGCGTCACCGCGAGACGCTTGGCCGGATCTTTTTCCAGAAGCTTGAATAACAAGTCACGCACGCGGCCTGGCGTGCGCGCGGGCAAGGCGGAGAAGTCGGGATCGTTCTCGAGGGTCGCCGTGAGCGTCTGGAAGAGATCCTCGCCCAGGAAGGCGCGCCGCCCCGCCAGGCACTCGTAGAGCACGCAGCCGAAGGCGAAGAGATCGGTGCGCTCGTCCTGGGCCGCCCCGCGCACCTGCTCCGGGCTCATGTAGCCCGGCGTGCCCTCGATGCCGCCGCCCGAGCTCTCCGCCACGGTCTCGTCGCCGATCGGCGCCATGGTGGCGTCGGAAACCAGGGTGGCATCGGGATCGACCGTGGCGCTGGGATCGATCGGCCCCTTGGGCATCGCGGCGTGCCCGGCCCCGGCCGAGCGACCCCCGCTGGTTCCGCTCTTGCCGCGCGCGCGCGCCAGACCGAAGTCGAGCACCTTCACCAGGCCGCGCGGCCCGATCATCACGTTCTTGGGCTTGAGATCGCGGTGCACGATGCCGCGCTCGTGCGCCGCCTCGAGCGCTTCGGCGATCTGGGCGCCGATCTGCATCGCCTCCTCGACCGTGGGCGGCTTGCGCACCACGCGGTCGTGCAGGGTCTCGCCTTCGACGAACTCGAGCGCCAGGAAGAGCGTGCCCGGCTCGGGCTCCTCGAAGCCGTAGATGGTGGCGATGTTGGGATGGTTGAGCGCGGCCAGGGTGAGCGCTTCCTGGCGGAAGCGGGCTAACCGTTCGGGATCACCGGCCAGATCGGCCGGCAGAAGCTTGAGCGCGACCTCCCGGTCGAGGCGCGTGTCGCGCGCGAGATAGACCTCCCCCATTCCGCCCTCGCCGAGGGGGCGAAGGATCAGATACGGGCCGAGCCGATCTTGTGCCGCAGGCAAGAATCCCCCGGTTCAGGGCCGCGCTTGCGAATCCTCGCGGCCCCGGGCACAGCCAGCCGGGGCCGTCACGCAATCTTACTTGGTTTCACCTTTCGAGGCCGAGCCGTCCGCGGGGGCGTTGAGCGTGGCGAGCTTCTTCTGGAGCGATTTCAAGGTGGCGTCGGACGTTTGCGCGGCCGGCAGAGCTTGCTGCGTGCGGATCGCCTCCTCCACGGCCGCCACCGCGCCCGCGTGATCGCCCTTGGCGCCCATGAGGTCGGCGCGCGCGCGCAGCACCTGGATCTTGCGCGGTCCGTAGACGTGCGCCAGGGCGCGGTCCGACGCGGCCACCGCGTCGTCGTAGCGCTTGAGATCGGTGTAGGCGATCGAGAGCCGGTAGGGCGGATTGTAGTCGTCCGGGAAGTCGCGCTCCGACTGCTGCAGCATGGGAAGAGCGCGCTGGGGCTCGCCCAGCTCGCGATAGGCGGCGAGGCGATGCGAGTCGAACACGGTGCGCTCTTGGGGCGTCGTCGCCTGCTTGGCCGCCTCTTCGAGCATGGCGGCCCACTTCTCCGCCGTCTGGTGAGCGCCCAGGGTGTCGCCTGCGTCCTTGCGTGCGTCGACCAGCGAGCCGTAGGCGCCGGAGCGATCGTCCACCGCCACTTGCAGCTTGGGATCGCTGATGAGGCGCGTCACGGTCGCCTCGTACGACTTCACCCATTGCGCGCGCTTGGGGTTGTCTTTCGGGACCTGAAGTGCGGCGTCGAGGCCGTACGTGGCCGCGGTCAATTCCGTCGGCGTGCCCGTGAGCCTGGGAAGCGCGCCTTCGACGAACTTGGCGCTCTCCTCGGACTTGTCGTCAGCCATGGAGAGCGAGAACAGGAGGGCTTCGACGGCGCGCGGATACTCGGGCCAGCTCGGCGGCGCGGCCGCGATCGCTTGTTCGTAGGCGGGCCACGCCTCGGCGTAGTTGCCTTCGCCATAGTAGCGGTCGGCGCGCTGCAGCGGACCGTCGAGCACGACATCGCCTTTCGCATCACTGGCGGCGGCGCCGTCATTCAGGAACGAGGTGAGCTGGGTCACGTTCATGCCGCCGACCCAGCGCATGGCCACTTTCTCGGCGCCCGGATCGATGACGAGGAACGTGGGCAGGGCCGCAACCGGGTACTTGGCGAGCGCGGCGGCGTTCTTTCCGTTTTCGCTATCGAGAGCGAGCCAGACGAACCGTCCGGCCTGGCTCGAGAGGGCCTTGTCGGTGAAGACGAAGGCCTTCATCGAGCGGCACGTGTGTCACCACGGCGCCCAGGCTTCGACGAACAGCGGCACCTTGCGCGCCCGCGCTTCGGCGACGGCGCGCGCGTAGTCGTTCTCGATGAACGGAACGACCGGCTTCAGGTAGGCCTCGTGGGACGCCGCCGGCGCCGTCTTGGCGTGCGCGGGCGAGGCCAGCGAGGCCGCCGCGAGCGCGGCGATCAGGAGCTTCGAGGATGAAGAGCGCATGACGGCCATGGTAGCAGGGCCGAGGTCGGGTCCACTAGGGCGGGACATGCCATCGGGGCATGTCATAATGCGCTCCATGTCCGAGACGGGGCACGCCTCCTCCGCGTCGCGCATCGCCGCCGTCGCGGGCTGCTGCGCGATCTGGGGCAGCACCTTCCTCGTCATCCGTCTGGGGAATGCGTCCTTGCCCCCCATCTGGGCGGCCTGCCTGCGTCTCCTCCTCGCTTCGGCCTGCTTGTGGGCGTGGATGGCACTGCGCCGGCACGCGCCGCCGCGCGGTCGCGCGCTCGTCTCCGCCCTTCAGTACGGGGTGTGCCAGTTCGGCCTCAATTTTCCTCTGCTCTATTGGGGCGAGACCATCGTGCCGTCGGGCCTGAGCGCCGTGTTCTACGCCACGACGCCGATCACCCTCATGCTGCTGGCGCGCGCCTTCGGCCTCGAGCGCCTCAGCGCCGGCAAGGTGGCGGGCGCGCTCGTCGCTCTTCTCGGGATCGTGCTCATCTTTTCCTCCGAGCTCTCGGCGCGCGTGCCCTGGCCACCGTTGCTCGGGATCTTCGTCTCCACGCTCGTGGCCGGCTTCGGCTCGACCCTCTTGAAGCGCGGCCCGGTGCAATCGGCCGTGGGCGTGAACGCGGTCGGATGCGGCATCGGTGCCGCGTTCTGTCTCTTGTGGAGCTTTGTCTTTCGCGAGCCGCATCCCTTGCCGGTCACGCGGGCCGCGCTCTTTCCCGTTCTCTACCTGACCGCCGCCGGCTCGCTCGGCGCGTTCGTGCTGTGGACCTGGCTCGTGCACACAGCACCGCTCAGCAAGATCGGCTACATTGCGGTCATCACGCCCTTGGTGGCGCTCACGCTCGGCGCGCTCATCGGCCGGGAGCGCATCGCGCCGCTGACCCTCGTGGGCGCGGCCGTGGTGCTCGTCGGCGTGGCCATCGGGCTCCGCGCGCCCGCGGCCCGAGCACTCCGGACGGCCGCCGCGCACCCGACCCGCTGAAAGGTTAAGATCGGCCGGTCAAGCTCTCCCATCTCCCCACCCGCACGTGGGAAAGGACCCCACCCATGGCTTCCGCCTCGCCGCTTCCGGTCGAAGCGCTGCGCCGCGTCTGTGACGCCTCGCAGTTCGCCTTCTCGACCACCGCCGAGCTCGAGCCGCTCGAGGACACGCTGGGCCAGGCGCGCGCTCTCGAAGCCATGCGATTCGGCGTCGGCGTGCGCCACCGGAGCTACAACCTCTTCGCCTTCGGCCCGCCCGGCACCGGCAAGCACACGACCGTCTTGCAGTACTTGAAGCGCCAGGCGCAGCAGGAAGAGGTGCCCTCGGATTGGGTTTACGTCAACAACTTCAAGGACCCGCACCGCCCGCGCGCCGTCCGCCTGCCGGCGGGCCGCGGCAAGAAGTTCTGCGACGACATGGAAAAGCTCATCGAGGAGCTGCGCGCCTCGATCCCCGCCACCTTCGAGAGCGAAGCCTTCCGCCAGCGCAAGCAGTCGTTGTCGAACGAGTTCGAGCATCAGCAGGAGCAGGCGTTCGACGAGCTGCGCGAGCAGGCGAAGGAGAAAGGCATTGCCCTTTTGCGCACGCCGCTCGGCCTCAGCTTCGCGCCGGTGCGCGGCGAGGAGGTGATCGACCCCGAGGAGTTCTCCAAGCTGGGCGAGGTCGAGCAGAAGCGCATCCAGAAAGACGTCGAGGCGCTGCAGGAGCGCCTGCAGCAAGTTCTGCAGCAAGTGCCGCGCTGGGAGCGCGAGCATCGCCAGCGCCTGCGTGATCTGCGCCGCGAGGTGACGCGCTTCGCCGCCGTGCACCTCATGGAAGAGCTGCGCACGCAGTACGTCGACCTGCCCGAGGTCATCGAGTACTTGGACGAAGTGCTCGAGGACATCGTCGAGAACGCCGCCCAGTTCGTGCAGCAGGCCTCCGGTCCCGGCCAGCAGCAGGAAACGCCGCCCGGCTTGCCGCAGCCCATGCCGCCGGGTGCGGCACCGGGGCCGGGACGCCGCTATCAGGTGAACCTGCTCGTCGACCGCAGCGCGCTGACCGGCGCGCCCGTCGTCTACGCCGACCAGCCGAGCTACGCCGATCTCGTGGGACGGGTCGAGCACGTGTCGCAATTCGGCGCCCTGGTCACCGACTTCACGCTGGTCAAGCCGGGCGCCCTGCACCGCGCCAACGGCGGCTATCTGGTTCTCGATGCCATGAAGGTCTTCAGCCAGCCGTTCTCGTGGGACACGCTCAAACGCGCGCTGCGCGCCGGCGAGATCCGCATCGAGACCCTGGCCGAGAAGATGAACCTCGTTTCCACCGTGTCGCTCGAGCCCGAGCCGATTCCGCTTTCCACCAAGGTCGTGCTCGTGGGCGACCGCCGCCTCTATTACATGGTGAGCGCGGCCGATCCCGAGTTCGACGAGCTGTTCAAGGTGGCGGTCGACTTCGACGACCGCCTCGACCGCACCAACACGGCGGTCGAGCAGTACGCGCGGCTGATCGCCTCCTTGGCGCAGCGCGAGAATCTCAAGCCGCTCGACGCGAGCGCGGTGGCGCGCGTCATCGAGGAGAGCTCGCGCCTGTGCGCCGACGCGCACAAGCTCTCGACACGCACCTCGAGCCTCATGCAATTGCTGCGCGAATCCGACTACTGGGCGGGCGAGGCGCAGCGCACGGTCGTCACCTCGGCCGACGTCGACCGCGCCATCGGCGCCTACATGCGGCGCGGCGACTACATCCGCGAGCGCATGCAGGAGGAGATCCGTCGCGGCACCATCCTGATCGACGTCGAGGGCGAGCGCGAAGGACAGGTGAACGGCCTCTCGGTGGTCGACTACGGCGGCCGCCTGTTCGGCCGCCCCAACCGCATCACGGCACGCGTGCGCTTCGGCAAGGGCGAGGTCGTCGACATCGAGCGCGAGGTGGCGCTCGGCGGTCCGCTGCACTCCAAAGGCGTGCTCATCCTCGAAGGCTATCTCGGGGAGCGCTTCGCGCACGAGCGCCCGCTCGCCTTCTCGGCAAGCCTCGTGTTCGAGCAATCGTACGGCGGCGTCGACGGCGACAGCGCCTCGTCCGCCGAGCTCTACGCACTTCTCTCGGCGCTCTCCGGGCTGCCCTTGCGCCAGAGCCTCGCCGTGACCGGGTCGGTGAACCAGCACGGCCACGTCCAGGCCATCGGCGGCGTCAACGAGAAGATTGAAGGCTTCTTCGACGTGTGCAGCCAGTTCGGCCTCACCGGCGATCAGGGCGTGCTCATCCCCGCGGCCAACGTGCAGCACCTCATGCTGCGCAACGAAGTCGTGCGCGCCGCGGCCGAGGGGCGCTTCCACATCTATCCCATCGAGACCATCGATCAGGGCATCGAGATCCTGACCGGGGTCCCCGCCGGCGAGAGAAACGGCGACGGGACTTATCCGCAAGGCAGCGTGAACGCGCGCGTCGAGGAGCGGCTGGCGCATCTGTTCGAGCGCGCCAAGTCGTTCGCCGCCGCGGTGCGCGCGGAGAAGCTCGAGTGAGCACGCCGTCCCGCCACGAGCTTCGCATCCGTCGCCTTCTGCTCGCCTTGGACGCCACCTGCAACGACGAGAACTGCCTCACCATCGCGGTCGAGCTGGCGGCGCGCCTGGAAGTGGATCTGGCGGGACTCTTCGTCGAAGACGTGAATATCCTGCGCAGCGCCGCTCTCCCCTTCGTGCGTCAGTTCAGCCCGCTCACCGCGTCGGCCGCACCGTTCGAATACGACGAAGCCGAGCGCGAGCTGCGACGCTTCGCGAGCAAGCTCGAGCGCCAGCTCTCGGCCGCCGCCGATCAAAGGCGCGTGCGCTGGACCTTCCGTGTGGTGCGCGGGCTCGCGGCGCGCGAGGTGGCGCAGGCGGCGCTCGACACCGATCTCGTGGCCGTGGCCGAAACGGCGCCGCGCGCGCTCATGCTCTCGAGCGTGAGCCGTACCGTCCGCGAAGCCATCCGCGAGGCCGGGCGCACGCTGCTCTTGCTGCGTCCCGGGGTGAAGGCGGAAGGGCCGATCGTCATGATCTACGACGGCTCACCGGCCGCCGATGAGGCGTTGGACGTGGCGCTCAAGCTGCTCGTGGGCATCGAAGCCGCATTGGAAGTGTTTCTCGTCGGCGAGAGCGCCGAGCGCGCGACCAAGCTCGCGCAGCTGCTGCGCGAGCGCGCCGCCGGCCATGGCACGCCGATCCGCATTCATCGCTTCGCCTCGGGAGATTTCTCGCTGGTGCGGCGGGCGCTGCTCGAATTGAACGCGGGCTTCCTGATCCTGCCCACGCAGCCGGGCGGCTTCACGGCACGGGTCGTGGACGAGATCACGCAGGGCCTGCCCTGCCCGGTGCTCTTCGTGCCCTAGCTCAAGGCCCGATGTCGCCGGGCGCCGCCGGCGCGCCGGTGGGCGCGTGGGGCTCCTCGTTGGCGACCTGCTGGATCTTGCCGAGCAGCTTGTCGCGCTGCTTCCACGCCCAGTTCTGCCGGTAATCGATGCGGTAGACATCGTCTCTGAACTGGACCTCGCCCTTTTCGTCCACCCACGCGGTCCAGTACTGGAGCGACACCGGCACCGGCGGCACGATGCGCAGCGTGTCCGAGCGCCCGGTCGCGATCATCTCCTCCAGGCGCGACTCCGGGTACTCCTTGGGATCGAGCAGATCGGTGGCGAAGCGCAGCGGCCGCTGGAGCCGCACGCAGCCGTAGCTGAAGTCGCGCTCGGCCTGCAGGAAGAGCTCGGTCGAGGGCGTGTCGTGCAGGTAGACGTCGAACTGGTTCGGCAGGAGGAACTTGATGCGCCCGAGCGGATTCTCGGGCCCGGGGCCCTGCCGCAGCGTGTAGGGGAACGACGCCTTCTGGACGTTGGCCCACTGCACCGTGTCGGAAGGGATCTCGACCATCCGCGCGCCCGAGCCGCGATACATGTGGATGCCGCGCTTGATGAAATAGGTCGAGTCTTGCTGGATCATGGGCAAGAGCTCGTCGCGCGCGATCGTCGCCGGCACCGCCCAATCGGGATTCAAGATGATGACGCGGATCGAGTCGGAGAACACGGGCGTGGGATGGTAGTAGCGGCCCACGATCACGCGCATCGAGTCGACCATCTTGCCCTGATCGATGACGCGCAGCTTGAACTCCGGAATGTTCACCGTGACGTAGAAGGGCCCGAAGTCGTCGGGCAGCCAGCGGAAGCGCTCGAGGTTGAGCTGCATCTCGCGCAGCCGCTCGGTCACCGGCACGTTGAGCACGTCGACCGTGTTCGAGTCGACCATGCCGGTCACCGGCATGCCGTGGCGCGCCTGGAAGCGCGCCACCGCGTCGCGCAGCGCGGTGTCGTACTTGTTGCCCTTGAGCTTGCCCTGCGCGAGGTCGCCCGAGGCGACGAGACGCTTGCGCAGCGCCGGAATGCGGTCGTCCTTGCGGTTCCACAGGAAGGTGTCGCCATAGGCCACCTGGCCCCAGCCGCCCTTGGCGGCGACTTCCAGATAGCGCGCGTAGGCGTTCTTGAGATGCTGATAGCCTGGGCTCTGCGGCTCGACGGCGCTCAGGAGATCGTGCAGGTTGCCTTCGCTGGCCGCGCGCACGAGGAGCTCGGCGCCGTCCACCGAGCGCGGAACCGTGTACCAGTCGGCGTACATCTCGCGCGGCTTGGTGCGCCCGCCCGCCACCTGCGAGGCGAAGCGGACGAAGGTCTCCGACATCTGCACGTCCCACTGCGCGACGGTCGCGGGCGAGCGCGCGACCGAGCCTTCCACGCCGTCGCGGACGTCGTCGGCCTCGTCGCGCAGCTGCTGCAGCGGATAGTCGGTGGGATCGAGCCCGTAGCCCCCGGCCCGGGAGAGAATGGTGAGCAGCTCGTCGGCGATGGCCCGCAGCGTGCCCCCCGTCGTCCACACCGGACGGAAGTTCATCTTGCGGTAGGCCGCACGCACCTGGAGGCGCACGGTGTCGGTATCGGCCGCCGCGCCCTTGCGGGCCGAGACGAGCTTCTCGATTTCCTGGGTCAGGGCTTCGTCGCCCACCGGAGCCGCGCGAGCGACCTTGGTGGCGGTCTTCTTGGCGGGCGCAGGCTTGGCGGCGGACTTGGTCGCCGGAGCTGCGGCAAGACTCGAGGTCAGAGTGATCAGAAGGACGAAAACCAGAGCCGGAACGCGAAGCCTGGGCACGCTAACGCCTCGAAGAAAAGCTTGCTAGAGTGGTGGTGCGAAATCACCTGCGGACGACACCATGATCTCACCATTCTACCCTGGCCGGGGTCAACCGCGGTGCTCAACTTGTCGCCGGCGAACCGGAGCGCTCAGGCCCCTTGAACGGTCCCTTCCAGCCCTCGTCCCATCCGTCGTGGAACTCGGCCATGCTGCGCGCGTGCCGCCGCGAGCCCACGTCGTTCACGCCGGTGTGGCTGCTTCGCCAGGCCGGCCGCTACATGAAGGAATATCGCGACCTGCGCGAGAAGGTCTCGATGCTCGAGCTGTGCAAGTCGCCCGACCTGGTGGCGCAGGTGACGGTGCACGCCGCCGAGACGCTCGGCGTCGACGCCGCCATCCTCTTCGCCGACTTGCTGCTCGTGGTCGAGCCGCTCGGATTCGAGCTCGAGTTCGCGCGCGGCGAGGGGCCGGTGATCACGCCGCCCGTGCGCGAAGCCAAAGACGTCGACCGCATGCGCACCCCCGAGCCCGACGCGCTCGCCTACGTGTTCGAGGCGGCGCGCCGTACGCGCGCCTGTCTGCCGAGCCACTTGCCCTTGATCGGGTTCGCCGGAGCGCCGTTCACCGTGGCGTCGTATCTCATCGAAGGCGGCGCCACGCGAACGTTCGAAAAGACCAAGAGCTTCATGTATCGGGACGCCGGCGCCTGGCGCGCGCTCATGGCGCGGCTCGTGCCCGTGCTCATCGAGTGCCTCAATGGACAGATTCGCGCCGGCTGCTCGGTGGTGCAGATCTTCGACAGCTGGGTAGGCTGCCTGTCGCCCGCCGACTACCGCCAGTACGTGAAGCCGTACACCCAGGCGGTGATCGCCGGGCTCGTGCCCTACGCGCCCGTGATCCATTTCGGCACCGGCACGTCGGCGCTCCTCCCCGACATGCGCCAGGCCGGCGGCGACGTGATCGGGCTCGACTGGCGCGTCGATCTCGACGAAGCCTGGAGCCGCGTCGGCTACGACCGGCCGGTCATGGGCAATCTCGATCCCGTGGTACTCTTCGCTCCCGAAGACGTGCTGCGTGATCAGACGCGGCGCATCCTGAAGAGCGCCGCCGGACGCCCGGGCCACATTTTCAATTTGGGCCACGGCATCCTGCCCGAGACCCCGGTGGACCACGTCTCGCGGCTCGTCCACTGGGTCCACGAAATGAGCCGAAGATGAGCGAGACCGAGACCAAGGCGCCGGCCGTGGCGGGCTATGGCGCCGCCCACCGCTTGCCCGCCGTCGACTCCGTCCTGTTCATCGGCTTCGGCGGCCCCACCGAGCCCTCCCAGATCATGCCCTTCTTGCGCAACGTGACGCGCGGCCGCGGCGTGCCCGACGAGCGCCTGGTCCAAGTCGAGCATCACTACATGGAGGTCGGCGGCAAGTCGCCGTACAACGAGCTGACCGAAGCCCAGCGCCAAGGCGTCGAGGCCTGGCTCGCCGCGCAAGGGCACGCGCTTCCCGTCTATTGCGGCATGCGCAACTGGGATCCGTATTTGAAGGACGAGATCGCGCGCATGAACGCCGACGGGCGCCAGCACGCGGTGGGCGTGATCCTCGCCGCGCATCGCTCCGAGGTGAGCTGGGAGCGTTATGCCGAGGACGTGCACGAGGCCATCAAGGCGAATCGCGGCCAGGGGCCGATCGTGAGCCACGTCACCGCGTACTACGGTCATCCGCGCTTCCTCGAGGCCAACGCGCAACGCATCGAGGAAGCCACCGGTTATCGCCGCGGCGCCTGGCCCCGGAACGTGCCCATCGTGTTCACCGCGCACTCCATTCCCGTGTCGTTGTCGCGCGGCGCGCCCTACGAAGCCGACCTCTGGGTCAGCGCGGCGGGCGTGGCGCGCATCCTCGGCGCGCCCGACTGGGAGATCGCCTGGCAGAGCCGCAGCGGCGATCCGCGCACGCCCTGGCTCGAGCCCGACGTCAACGACGTGCTGCGCCGCCGCGCCGCCGAGGGTGCCTCCGAGGTGGTCGTGCAGGCCATCGGCTTCCTGAGCGATCACGTCGAGGTGTTGTTCGACCTCGACATCGAAGCCCGCACGACCGCCACCGAGCTGGGATTGAAGGTCCACCGCGCCGGCTGCGTGAACGATCACCCCGAGTTCATCGCGCTGATCGGCGAGGAAGTGCTCGCCACGTACGACCGCTTCAGCGCCTAGGTTGAGAGTCGCCGTCCTCGGCGGCGGCATCGCTGGGCTCTCCGCCGCCTTCCGCTTGCAGAGCGCTGGGGCTTTTGTCGTGCTGTACGAAGCGGCCGGCCGGCTCGGCGGCGTGATCTCGACGGTGCGGCGCGACGGCTTCCTCATCGAGGAAGGTCCCGACTCCTTCATCACCGAGAAGCCGGCCGCGCGTGAGCAGATCGAACGCCTCGGCCTGGGCGATCAGCTCATCGGCACGCGTCCCGAGTCGCGCCAGAGCTTCGTGGCCGCGGGCGGGCGCTTGATCCCCACGCCCGAAGGCTTCTATCTGCTCGGGCCTTCGGATCTGGCGCGCTTCTGGAAGAGTCCCCTGCTGAGCTGGCCGGGCAAGGCGCGCGCCAGCCTCGAGATGTGGCTTCCACGCCGCCGCCGTCCGCCCGAGGACGAGAGTCTCGGCTCGTTCGTGCGCCGGCGCTTCGGCCAGGAAATGCTCGAGCGCGTGGCCCAGCCCATGGTCGGCGGCATCTACGGCGCCGATCCCGAGGAGCTTTCCCTGGCTTCGACCTTTCCCCGCTTCCTCGAGATGGAGCGCGAGCACGGCAGCGTGATTCGCGCCCTCCAGAAGCGCGGCCACACCGCGCGCGCGGCGAGCGGGCCGCGCTACGGCCTGTTCGCCACGCTGCGCGACGGACTCGGTCGCTGGGTGGAGGCCCTCGCCGGGCACATCGGCCAGGTGCGGCTCGACACGCCGGTCACGGCCCTCGAGCCGTCTTCCAACCCACCGGACTGGCGCGTGCGCACGGCGCGCGACGCCGAGCCCTACGACGCGGTGATCGCCGCCCTCCCCGCCCACGCGATGGCGATGCTGGCGCGCGGCTTCGATCCGGCGCTGGCGCGCGAGCTCGAGGAGATCCGCTACGGCTCGTCGGTCACCCTGTCGATGGCGTTTCGTGAGTCGGCGCTCGGCCGCCCGCTCGAAGGCTCGGGCTTCGTCGTGCCCGCGATCGAAGCCCTTCCGCTCGTGGCCTGCACGTTCGCGCATCAGAAATTCGAAGGCCGCGCCCCGGTGGGCTACGCGTTGATCCGCGCCTTCATGAGCGATGCCGCCCTGGGCTGGGACGACGCCGACGCGGAATCCCGGGCGCTCGAGCCGCTGGCCAAGCTCCTGCAGTTGAAGGAGCGCCCGCTGTTCTCGGTGGTGAGCCGCCATCCGCGCGCCATGCCGCGCTACCGCGTGGGGCATGGGGCCGTCGTGCGCGGCATCGAGGAGCGCGCACGCACGCACCGCGGGCTCTACCTGGCGGGCGCCGCCTATCATGGCGTGGGCACGCCCGATTGCGTGGCCAGTGGCGAGCGCGCCGCCGATCAGGCTCTCGCCTGAACGTCCCTTTTCCCCGCGCGAATCCAGGCCATCGCCGCTTCGTAGTCGGTGAAGAGACGCATGTCGATCCCGTCCGACTCGACGGTCAGCTCGATCATGCGCCCGAGTCCGTAGGCCACCGTGGAGTTGACCACCATCGCCCAACGGCAGCCGGCGAGCTTGCCCGCGCGCTCGTGCAGCTTCTCCGCCATGGCTCGCGCGTAACCCGGAGGCGGGACTTGGTGCTGATCGCGCCGATCGCTGATCAGCGAGAATCCCACCTGGTAGCTCGGGTCGGCGAGGATCTCGTCGATGAAAGCGGCCCACTCGTCGAGCGTGGCAATCTCACGGCCGGCGATGTAGACGATCCTCTCGTTCGGATCGATGCGGTAGGCGCCGGGAGAGGGAGACATGGTCAGGGATATAGCACGAAAAACTACTTCCGCAGCAGCTTGAACGCGTGGTTCCACGTCTTGGACGTGAACCCATGCACGATCCACACCATGGCCATCGGTTCGAGGTAGCGCGCGTTCTCGAGGCCACCGAGGTCGATCGACTCCCAGCCAAAATCATCGAGGATCTTCTTCACGTCCGCTTTGGCGGCGGCGTCGTTGCCGGCGTAGAACATGGTGGGCGGGCCGCCGGGAAGCTCGGGCCGGAAGAAGAACTGGTTGCCGACGATGTTGAACGCCTTGACCACGCGCGCCCGGGGCAGCCAGCGCTGCACCTGCTCTCCGGCCGAGTCCTTGAAGCCGACCGCCAGGGCCGGACCCCCGCCGGAGAAGTCGAGCGGGTTGGTGGCGTCGATCACAACCTTGCCCCCGGTGTTCGGCGCGCCCGCGAGCTGGAGCGCCGACTGCGTGCCCGACCACGCGGTCGCCAGAACCAGGAGTTCCCCGAACGCCGCCGTCTCGGCGAAGGTGCCGGTGCTCGCCTTGCCTCCCGCCCCAACGAGCCACGGCTTCAGCTTGTCGCCTCCCGGCTCGCGCGTCCCGATCTTCACCTCATGACCGAGGGTCGCGAAACCGAGTCCCAGCTTCTGTCCCACCTCGCCGCTGCCCAGGATTCCAATGCGCATTTCACCTCCGTGGCCGGTCCATAACCTCATGTGCGGCAAACGAGTTTAGTCATACCTACATGCCGTACGGCATGTCGAAGGAGGATAAGGGCCCAGCCGCCTCGCATTCCTATCGCAGCGCTAGGCTTTCATGGGCTGGCGCATATTCAAGATGCGCCGGAGCATGCCTCGCACGTGCGCTGGCGCATGTTTCGGATGCGCCAGCGCATGCTGCGGTCGGAGGCGCGAGGAGGCTCGAGGGCTATCGCTGGACGGCGAGCGTCGGCACCAGTGCGAGACACTCGCCCAGGCACTGCCTCAGGAACGAAGGCGCCTGGGGCTCGAGCCGTCTCCGCACGCGTGCCGGCTCGAGGTAGAAAGGCACGATCGTCCGCCGGCAGGTTGGCGCTCCGCACGAGCACGCCATCCGCCAGTAAGGATCCAGCTCGATCGTCCCGTAATCGATGGAGATCTCGCCGCCGGCGGGAATGGGGAGGCTCGCCGTGACCCAGCGATCGTCCGCCCACACCGCCGTGGGCTCGCAGGAATGATTGAGGAAACGGGCGAGAGTTCGAGGCCCGGGCTTGATCCACTCCCGGGTGCCGACGCAGAACCAGTGAGCACCCTTGTCGAAGTGCTCATCGAAGTCGTCGGTCTGGCGCACGCCGCGCACCTCGAAGAGGGGCGTGCCGGGTTCCACGGCGTCCTGCGTGTGAACCCCTACTCCCTGAATCGACGAAGCCGCCACCACCAGCCGCGGCTTCGTCACCGGCATCCTGTGCCGTTGACTCACAACCCTCCAGGTCCCGGCCCGGCCCGTTCCCGTCCGGGAAGCTCGTGGCTGCTACGGCGAGCCCTCGTTTCCGCTCGCGGAGACAGCCCGGCGTTGGGTTACGCCACTTTTCTAGCGCAGCCCTCCGAAGGACGCAAATAATCTTTTCGTGAACAGGTCCGAGGGAAGCGGACCTAGTCGCCTCGCGGCTTGGTGCTCGTGTGGTCGTGGACGATCAGCCACTTCCCCTGCTTCTTCTCGAGCACGAGGGTGAGGACCTGATCGAGGGTGACCGGTCCCGCGCCCGTTTTGACGGTCGTAACTACAGGTCCGACCGCGACAGCCTTGCCCGCGCCCAACGGGAGGACATCGAAGCTTCCCGTTGAGATCTTGTAGAGCCCTTCCTTACCGAGAACTTGGTTTGCGTCCTCGCGTACGGCATCCCAGCCTCGGATGATCGCCCCGTCGGCGGCGCTGATCAGATTGGGGGAATGATCGTACATCTCCATGACCGCGGCCACGTCTGCGTGGTTGGCGGCATCCGCGAAACTGCGGACGAACGCCAGAACCTCAGTGCGCACCGCCGATGCGCTCGACGGCTGGGCCGCTGAACCGATCGGGAGAACGAGCAGGGTCATCGCGCAAATCCACACTCTCGAAGTCTTCATCGGGTCTCCCTGTCAGGGCCTCAGCGCGTCTGGCAGTTGAACGTCGTGTGGTCGTGCAGGATCAGCCATTTCCCTGAGCGTCTCTCGACCACGAAGGTCATCGTGCCGCCGCGCTTGATCTCGCCCGGCGCGGCGTGGCCGAGAGTCACGGGCGTGATGATGAGGGCGTCCTGGGGGCCGAGCATGGTCACGCGGACGTCCTCATACGAGGCGTCGAGCGAGTCCTTCTCGGCCGCGACCAGCATGCGCTTGGCCTGCGCCCCGATGGCATCGGAGCCGTAGGTGATGGTGCCGTTGCGCACCACGGTCGTGGACGGGCCCGGGGCATACATCCTGG
>DASYSL010000010.1:0-3535 GCA_036003365.1 Candidatus Eiseniibacteriota bacterium | reverse complement strand
GACCGTCGGTGAAACCCATGATCTGGTGCTGGGGATAGCGGTCGCAGAAGACGATCTGTCCGCGGTTCCGCGCGCGCCACACCTGGGTCAGTCGTCGCCGCTTTTCGAACGCGAGTACCAGAGCCCAGATCGCCTTCGCGGTCGAGGGAACCGAATCGCGAAACGGTAGAGCGTTGCCTTTCTTGTCGTGCGCGGCACGCGCCCGCCGGAACATCCATCGAAGAGGCAGGCGCAAGAGCGAGCTGGGTCCTTCGCCACTGCCGAAGTACACGGCGCGCGCATCGAGCTTCCATCCCAGCCAGGCCACGACGCGGCGCGTGAGCGTGCTCTTGCCCGATCCGTCCGCGCCCACGAAGGCGACCACCACGCCGCCACGCGGATCGGTCCGGCTCACCGTCATCGGCGGGTTCGACCGCTTTCTTGCCCACGAGACGAGACCCCGGATCGCCATGCGCCACCACCGTCGGGCGGTGGCTTCCACACGTGGATATCTTCGGTAGCGATCGAGCACGGGTCGGCTCTGCTCACGAAGCGCGAGCAAGCGACGGGGCGATAGCCCGTGGGTGAGGATGGCCCGGAGCGCAGGCTGTGCGCGCTCGCCGAGAAGGGTGGCCCCCAAGCTCATGAGTCGATCGCGATCCACGCGCTCCATGAGCCACGCGAACTCGCGCGTTTCGTTGGTTCCCGTGGCACCTCGGCCGAGCCACGAAAGAACGCGCTCGGTGGCGCCGAGCTTGAGCGCGCTCTTCACGAGTAGAAGAAGACATTCGACATCCGGATCCGACACGCGGAAGCCCGTCGCCCGGTCCTCGCGGCTCGTGGAGAGCACCAGGTCTTCCCAGGGAAGCCGGTAGCCCTTGAGATGGCGCTCGCCGACGATGAGGCGAAAATGGAGGTGGAGGTGGATCAGGCGCCCGCTCGGGGCGTCGAAGCCCAGATGGTCCTCGACGCCCGGGTAGTCACCCGCCGGCGGCGCCGAGAAACGTTTGAAATCCAGCTCGTCGAGGATGCGCGCCAGCTCGGTCCCGGCGCGTCGGTCCACCAGGACATCGAGGTCGGTGATGCCGAGCAGTCCTTCCTCGAGATGCTGGTTGCTCTTGAAGTGGCAGTAGCGGATTCCGGCTTCGTCAAGGCGCGCGGCAAGATCACGCGACAATTGCAGCCCGGCGCGAACCCTCGCGAAACCGGACGCCTCGGACGAAAGCGCGACCCCCATCGGAACCCTGACCCTCGCCTGTTGTTCCCTGCGTGGGGGGCGCCACGTCGAGACCCGAATCCAGTCTATTCTACTCTCCTTTCCCGGGCCAACAGAGTTCGCTCACGAAGATCATTCCGGAAGGTGATTTCAGCGGTTCAGGGGTCCTGATCGGGGCGCTGTCCGCATCCTGGAAGCCATGCATGAGGTCGCGTGGTCGCCCGCGGACACTCTGTCCCAGAGGCTAGGGACGATCCGGCCGCATTCGACGCCAGCGACGCGTCAGATCGTCGGCTTGGGCGAGGCAGGCTTGGACCGCATCCTTCATGCCGCGAGTCGGGGCGGCATCGGCTTCCTGTAGCTCGCGCACCAGGCTCGCGAGGCTTCCGGTCACGGTGCGGAGGCCATCGGCAATGGCGGTCAGCGAATCGCGAACCGCATCGTGATCTTTCGCGGTTCTCCGGTCTCGTTCATGAGCCACGTCATGTGAGGCCTTCATTCCCCGCTCGAGCCCGGCAATGGCGGTCTGCGTCCAATCCAGCTGCTCGCGGTACCCCGCATTCGAAAGCCGCACACGCGGATCGGCGACCACGGTGAGCGGCCGTGTCACCGAGGCGCCGTCCGCTGACAAGGTCACCCGGTACGAACCCGGCAGCACGAGGGGGCCCTCGGGCTCGATGGGAGTTCCTTCCGTGCGCACGGCCGCGATCGAATAGGAATAGGAAGGCGCTCGCGGTCGCGGATAGCGCAAGTCCCACACGAAGCGGTGCATCCCAGCGGTGGCCGCGAGCCGGCCTGGCGCACCCGCCCACTCCGGCTCGAAGTAGCGGCGCGCGGCGAGCGACTCGGGAGGATCGGCGCTCGTGAAGCGGCGCACCAGGGCGCCGGCGGCGTCCGTGATCGTGAGTGACACACTGTCGCGCGCCGCGTGCGCGAGCCAGTAGTCGAGCACCGCGCCGGTCGGCGGATTCTCTCCGAGCGCGGTCTCCGGCGGCCACGGCGTGTCGTGATTCTCGCTGCTCCGCAGACGCGTCGCGGCCGCGGGCTGGAAGAGATGGAACGGCTCGCTCGCGACCGCCGCCGAGGCTTCGCGCAGCGAGGCCAAGCCGTCGAGCACCCAGAGACCGCGGCCTTGCGTCGCCAGCACGAGATCATCGCCGTGCGGCAAGAGGTCGCGCATCCAGGTCGTCGGCAAGTCGGGCGACAAGGGCTGCCACGAATCCCCGTTGTCGAACGATACGTAAACCGCCCGCTCGGTCCCCGCGAAGAGCAGTCCGGGGCGCTTCGTGTCCTCGCGCACGACGCTCGTGCACTCGCCGGTGGGAAGCCCTCCCACGATCGTCTGCCAGGTGTGGCCGGAGTCCTTGGTGCGCAGGAGCAGCGGTTCGTGCCGGTCGAGCCGGTGAAGGTCCACGGCCGCATAGGCGACGTGAGAGTCGAAGCGCGAAGCGTCGATGGCGAACACGATGCCCCACGGCGGAAGCACGGGCGGGGTCGTGTTGCGCCAGCTCTTGCCGCCGTCTCTCGTGACCTGGATGTTGCCGTCGTCCGTGCCCACCCAGACGAGATCGGCATCGTGCGGCGAAGGCGCGATGGCCGAGATGACGCCGAAGCCGCAGGCCCGCGCGCTCGCCGGGTCCGGATCGTCGCAGGGTCCGCTGCCGGCACGCTTGCCGGTCAGATCGGGGCTCACGGTATCCCAGTGGTTGCCGCCGTCGCGCGAGCGAAAGAGAACCTGCGATCCCAGATAGAGCGCGTGCGGCGCCACCGGCGAGATGGCAATCGGCGTGATCCAGCCATAGCGGTAGCGCACGGTGTTCGGCCTTCCGCCATAGCTCGCGATGGGCCACGGCGACACGTTCATGGACTGGCGCGTCTCCTCGTCGAAGCGCGTGATCTTGCCGCCCAAGCCACTGCCGAACACGGTGCGCGGATCGCCGGGCATGGGCACCATGTAGTCGCGCTCGTCGCCGCCCACCGGATGCCAGTCGCGCTCCTCGATCACACCATAGGGGCCGCGGCTCGCGATCTCGACCGTGCCGTTGTCCTGCTGTCCGCTGTAGATGTGATACGGGAAGCGGTCGTCGGCCGCGAGGTGATAGAACTGGCCGGTCGGCTGGTTGTACCAGCTCGACCACGTGGCGCCACCGTCCAGGCTCACGGCCGCCCCCTGGTCCGAGCCCGCGATCATAGCGCGCGGATCACGCGGGTTGATCCAGAGGTGGTGATAGTCGTCGCCGCCCGGCGAGCCGCGCATCACTTCGAAGTGACGGCCGCCATCCCGCGAGCGCTGGATCGATTGCCCCATGACGTAGACCGTGTTGGGGTCATCGGGCGCCA
>DASYSL010000009.1:0-10818 GCA_036003365.1 Candidatus Eiseniibacteriota bacterium | reverse complement strand
CGCCTGCCAGCATGACGGCGCGGCGAATCGAGTCGGCAGGCAACGCG
The DNA here is from genome assembly GCA_036003365.1 of Candidatus Eiseniibacteriota bacterium. Classification (GTDB taxonomy): domain Bacteria; phylum Eisenbacteria; class RBG-16-71-46; order RBG-16-71-46; family DASYSL01; genus DASYSL01. Next base: position 10,771 of record DASYSL010000009.1, on the reverse strand, counting down.
GAGGCTTGCGCGATGGCCTCCTCCATCACACCCGCCAGCGCTCCCTGGCGAAGCTCACCCAGAGCCAGACGGATCAGAAAATCACGCTCCGCGGGCGTCACCCGCCGCATCAATTCGCCCAGCACGCGCGTGCGCGCCTGCGCCGAGCGTGGGCCGGTCAGCTTCGTGAGCTGCTCGAACGCGCGATCGACCTCGAGAATCGTGGGCGGCGAGTCCGCGCCTGCGAACAGATCGAGATTCTCATCGGCGGGCGCGCGCGATGCCTCGTCGAACGCCGCCCAGCCGAGACCGATGCGACCCTGGCGCAAGCGGCCCGACAGAAACGCAGTCACGACCGGGATCTCGTCGGGGGCCGCCCGCCGCAAGAGATCCGCGATCAGCGCCACCTTCTCCAGGCGCGCCGGCGTGGCGGTGATGCGACCCGAGGTTTCGACCAGCTCGGCCAGGAGCATGGGCAGAGCATACGACCTGTGAGAAGATCGGCCATCTGCAAGGAGGGATTTCCATGTCCACCATGACCATCACCGAGATGCGCGCCGCGAGCCGCTTGCGCTCCGCGAACGATTTCCCGGGAACGATCCGCTCACAATTTCCGTATTGGGACGGCCAGTTTCGCCCCTACCTCCTCCTGGCACTCGACGCGCTCCCGGCCGACCGCTTCGACTACAAGCCACAGCCCAGCATGCTCACCGCGCACCAGACGCTCCTGCACATCGCCGAGGCCGAGCACAGCTGGATGAACATCGTCGGCGGCAAGAAGGACGAAGAGTGGGTGGTCGAGCTCCCCAACGGCGAGGGTTACAAGACCATCATCGACGCCCCGGATCACGCCGCCGTGCGTGCCCTGCTCGAGAAGTCGCACGCGCGCGTGCAGGAGTGGCTCGACAAGCCGGTCGCCGAGCTGGGCAAGGTCATCACCTACCGGGCCCACGACGGCGTGGAACGCCAGTACACGATCCACTGGATGCTGGATCATCTGCAGGAGCACGAGATCCATCACCGCGCTCAGCTCAACATGTACCTGCGCATGATGGGGATCACGCCTCCTTCGATCTAGGCGCAAAGCAATAGCGCCCGAGCGCGGGCTTCGCTCTCCGCAGCAGCGAAGCTCCGTCGCCTCGGGCGCTGGTTTCCTTCTAGCGGATGTCCACCTGAGCTTCGCCGCAGCCCACGCCCTGAATCCACACATTCTGGAAGCCCGGCTGATCCGAATCCTGGTCCTCGGTCGAGACGAACACGTTGGCTGTGAACGAAGGAGTGTTGCCGTCGCCGCGCGTGAAGAAGTTGACCTTCATCACGATCGTGTCGTGTCCGCTCAACACGGTCTTGGCGGTTTCCGAACCGACGCACTTGAACGGCGCCGAGGGAAGGAACTCCGCCGCCTCCCAGCGCACGCCATCTCCCGCCCTGAGCCCCTTCAGAGGGCCCGCAGTGATGTCCTGGACGGCCCGGAACTGGCCTCCTGTCCGCTGCAGGCCGGTCTGCGGGTTCACGGTCCCGCCCCCCGTGATCTCGATCGCGTTGCCGACGACGACGAGGGGGAAGTCGATGAACCGTCCATTCTGCGCATGGGCGAAAGCAGGCGCGGCGAGCGCGCCGGCCGCGAACAAGGCGAGTGTGAAGCGCTTCATGGGTCGAATCTCCTTGGAGGGTGATGGGTCCTTGGCGAATCCTGGGGACGCGGATCGTCCATTCACTTCGATACGCTACGTATCGTAGCGATTCAGAGAATCGAAGGGTTTTTTCGGAGGGATCCGGGGGTGGCCCCGCGCGGGAATTCCCCATCGCGAGGTCGGCATCTCAGGCTGGCTGCGGCTAGATTCCCGCCCGCATCGCCAGCTTCCCGCGCGCCGCCCAGGCGCGCGCCATGAGCGAGATCGATCCGTCGGGAGCGACGGGCAACGCGAGGCGAAGGCGCTCACGCAATCTCTCGCGATCCTGCGGGCTCAAAGACGCCACGTACGTGGGCGCCGGGCCTTGGCCGCCGAGGAAGGGCTGCCACAGCTCGTCGAAGGATGCGAACGGAGTCGGAATGTCGATCGGTCTCACGTCGACGTCGGCGAGCGCGCCGGATTCGAACATGGCGCGCAATGGCTCCGCGCCACATAGCGGAAACCGCGTGGCTTCGTCGAGGTCGCGCGCGACTGGATCGACTTCGCCGGCGACATCCCAGAAGGCGCGCAGGAATTCCATCTTGCCGGCGTAATCCCAGACATAGCCCGCGATCGTGCCGCCGGGGCGCGTCACGCGCTTCATCTCCTGGAGCGCCGCCGCGCGATCGGGGACGAAGTTCAGGACGAGCCCGGACACCACCGCATCGACCGCGGCATTCTCGAGTGGAAGCGAAGCGGCATCGCCCGCCAGCACGGTGGCGCGCTCGCCGAGGTTTGCTTTCGCCGTTCGGCGGAATCCATCCGAGGGCTCGACGGCGAACATCGCCGAGGGTTGAGCGCGCTCGAGGACGGCGGCCGAAAGGGCCCCCGTCCCGCAGCCGACATCGAGCCAGGAGAGCCCGGGCGGGCACTGCAGCCAGGTCACGAAGTCGAGCGCCACGCGCCGGCTCCAGCGCCCGATGTAGCGCTCGTAGGAATCGCCTGCGTCCCAGCGATCGCTCAGGCTCATGAGTTTCGGTACACGTCCGTGTTGAGATACTTGAGACCGGAGTCGACCATGAGCGTGACCACCTGCGCGCCCGAGCCCATGCGCTCCGCCACCCGCAGCGCCGCGATCACGTTGGCGCCCGACGAGGTGCCGGCGAAGATGCCCTCCTCGCGCGCCAGGCGGCGCGCCATCGCTTTGGCATCCTCGGTCTTCACGGCAACGATGTCGTCGACCAGGCTCGCATCCCAAAGTGGCGGCACGTAACCGACACCGATGCCTTCGATCTTGTGCGGCCCGGGTGCGCCGCCGCTCAGCACCGCCGACTCGGCGGGCTCGACGGCGACCACGCGCATGCCGGAAGAGTGGCGCTTCAGCACGGTGCCCGCGCCGCGCAGTGAAGCGGCGGTGCCCACGCTTTGCACGAAGGCGTCGATCTTGCCTCCCGTTTGAGCCCAGACCTCCTCGCCCAGGGCGTGATAGCCGGCGATGGCGTCCTGGTTCTCGAGCTGATTCGTCCAGTACACGCCGGGCGCCGCCGCCAGCTCGCGCGCTTTCTCGATCATGTCGAGGATGAGCTTCTTGGTCGTCTTGCCGTCTTCGCTCTCCACCAGCGTCAGCTCGGCCCCATAGGCGGCCATCTGGTCGCGCTTCTCGCGGCTGAAGGCGTCGGAGGTGACGATGCGGATGCGATAGCCCTTGATGGCGCACACCAAGGCGAGGGAAGCGCCCGTGCTGCCGCCCGTGTACTCGACCACGGAGCCGCCGGGCGCGAGACGGCCGTCGGCTTCGGCGCGCGAGATCACGGCCAGCGCCATGCGGTCCTTCATGCTGCCGGTGGGATTTTCCCACTCGAGCTTGACCAGGATCGCAGCACCGTTCGCCGGGCGAATCTTGCGCAGCGGTATGAGCGACGTGCTTCCGATCGCGTCGAGAAGGCTCGCGAGCTGGGGCATGGGCGGATGCTAACGCACCAGCGGTCGCATCTTCCATTGCGCGGAGGTTTCATTACCATGAGTGGCGATGAACGCGCTTCCGCTGTCTCGCGTGGCCCCGTATCGCCCGCTCTTCCTGCTCGGAACGGTGGAAGGCTGGCTCGGCACGGGCGTTTGGCCGCTGTATGCGGCGGGCGCGGCCGCCTACCCGGGCGTGACGCATCGCCTGCTCATGATGCAGGGCTTCGAGCAGTGCTTCGTGCTCGGCTTCCTGCTCACCGCGATCCAGGGCTTCACCAAGGGCAAGCCGTGCCGGCCCCAGGAGTTGTTTGTCGCCTTGGCGGCTGCGCTGACCTTCGGGATTGCGGCTCTGCTCGGCGCCTGGCGCGTGGCCGTGGGAGCTTTCCTGGCGTCGCTGCTGCTTCTCCTTGTCGCCATCGCGAGCCGCTTGGGGCCGTCCACCACGAAGCGCCCGCCGGAACTGATGTTCGTGGGCTTCGGTCTCTTGCTGGGCGCGATGGGTGGTGTCTGGCAGCTCGTCGGCGGCGTCGAGAACCCCTTGCCGGGGCGACTGGTGTCGCTCGGCATGGTGTTGTCCCTGGTGCTCGGCTTGGGCAGCCTGCTCGTGCCGACGTTCAGCGCCATGGCGGCACCGGTCTCCGTGCCGGGGATGACCGGACCGCCCGCGCGAGGGAATCGCGCGCCCCTCTATGTCATCCTCCTCGGCGCGCTGGCGGCTTCCTTCGTGCTCGAGGCCCGCGGAAGAGTGATCGCCGCCGCCTGGCTGCGCGCCGGGGTGGCCACGGTCATGCTGCTCGGCGTGTGGAAGCTGATGCGCGTCCCGCGCCGCCGCGACGCGCCCGCCTTTGCGCTCTGGACTTCGGGATGGCTGATTCTCACCGGGCTCTGGCTCGCCGCCCTCGTGCCGTCGTTCACCCTGGGCGCGCTCCATCTCGTGTTCATCGGCGGCTTCGCCCTGCTCACGCTCGGCATCGCCACGCGCGTGACCGTGGCCCATGGCCGCTATCCGCTCACCGAAGAGCCGCGCGTGCTGTCGCCAGGAATTCTGTCGGTCCTCGGCCTTACGATTCTCGTGCGGCTCGGGGCGGAGTGGCTGCCCGCGCACGCCGTGTTGCTCATGGCCCTGAGCGGCACTTTTTGGATCGCCACCTGGGCCTTGTGGGCGTGGAACGCCTTCCCGAAGCTGCTCGGCGGGGCCGGCCCGACCACTTGAGAAAGAGGTAGCCTCGCTCGCATGCAACTGACCGACGACCGCCTCCGCTATTCCCCATCCGACCTCTCCGGGTTTCTCGCGTGCCGTCATCTCACGCGGCTCGAGACCTCGGTGGCGCGCGGCGAGCGCAAGCGGCCGGTGTTCGAGGATCCACACCGCGAGATCCTCGGCCGCAAGGGTGTCGAGCACGAGGCCGCCTATCTGGCCAAGCTCGAAGAGTATGGCGCGCGCGTCCTTCGTCTTCCCGTTCTCAAGCGAGAAGAGCCCTTCGATCGCCAAGCCGCGCAGCGACTCAGCGAGGAGGCGATTCGCTCGGGCACGCACGACGTGCTCTATCAGGCCTATCTCGCGGATGGCGACTGGCAGGGCTTCGCCGATTTTCTCGAGCGCCGCGAAGACGGCACCTACGAGCCGGTCGACGCCAAGCTGGCGCGCGCCACGCGGCCCGAGCACTTGCTGCAGCTCTGCTTCTACGCCGAGCAGATCCAGCGCATCCAGGGCAAGCTGCCCGAGCGCATCCACGCCCAGCTGGGCTCGGGCGAGCGCGAGAGCTTCCGCACCGCCGACTACATGGCCTACTACCGACGCGTGCGCGCGAGCTTCCTGGCCGCCGTCAGCGATCCGGCCGAGACCTACCCCTGGCCGTGCGAGCGCTGCGGCATCTGCTCCTGGCGGCGCGAGTGCCACCAGAAGCTCGTCGACGACGACAGCCTGATCCTGGTCGCCGGGCTCGGGCGCACGTACGTGCCGCGCTTCCAGGCCGCCGGCCTGCTCACGCTCGAGAAGTTGGGCGACGCGCCCGAGGATCATGCGCGCGATGGCATCCCGGCCGGCACGTTCGAGAGGTTCCGCCATCAGGCCGAGCTCCAGCTCGCGCGCCGGCGCACCGGCGAGCATCGCGTGGAGCTGCTCGATCCGGAGCCCGGCCGCGGCTTCGCGGTATTGCCTCAGCCCTCGCCCGGAGACCTCTGGCTCGATCTGGAAGGACATCCGTTCTTCGAGCCGGCGCGCAGCCTCGAGTACTTGTTCGGCTATTGCCTGCGGGTTGAGGGCGGCGGTGCCGATTACCGCGCGCTGTGGGCCAGGGATCGCGAGTCCGAGAAGAAGATGTTCGAGGATTTCGTCGACTTGGTCGTCGAGCGGCGGCGCCGGTTTCCCGACATGCACATCTATCACTACGCGGCCTACGAGCGCAGCGCGCTGCAGCGCTTGATGGGCGAGCATGGAACGCGCGAAGAAGAGATCGACGACCTCTTGCGCGGCGAGGTTCTCGTCGATCTCTACCGCGTGGTCGAGCAGTCGCTCCGCGCCTCGGTCGAGAGCTACTCGCTCAAGAAGGTGGAAGCGCTCTACGGATTCGAGCGCCAGGCCGAGGTCCGCGGCGGTGCGGAATCCACGGTGCTCTTCGACCAGTGGCTCGAGCTGCGCGATCAGTCGCTGCTCGACGAGATCGAGCGCTACAACGAGGAAGATTGCCGCTCCACGTTCGCGCTGCACGAGTGGCTGCTCTCGATTCGGCCTGCGGACACACCCTGGCGTCCGCTGCCCGCGCCGGCCACCACACGAGGCGAAGCGCAGGTTGTCGCCGAAGAGAAGGAGCGCGTCCAGAAGGCGCTGCTTGCCCGCTCGAGCGGCGAAGGCGACGATCCTTGGCTCGTGGCACAGCTCCTCGATTATCACAAGCGCGAGGCGCGCCCCCAGTGGTGGCATTGGTTCAACCGGCTGGAGATGGACGACGAAGCGCTGCTCCGTGACACGAGCACCATGGGTGGTCTGATGCCGCTCGGCGACCGGACGGCCGAGAAGCGCTCGCACGTCTACACGTTCGCGTTCCCCGCGCAGGACCACAAGATCGAGCGCAACGCGGTGGATCCGGCGACCGGCAAGGGTTTCCGCACCGAAGTCGACGAAGAGAACGGCATCGTGCGCGTGAAACGCGATCAGTCGCGCGCGTCCGAGCCCCTGCCCAAGGCGCTCGTGCCCGGTTCGCCCATTCCCGACCATGCTCAGCGGCAGGCTCTCCTGCGCTTCGCGCAATCGTATCTCGCCGGCGACGGTACCTTTCCGGCGCTCGTCGACGTGCTGGAGCGTCGCGTGCCGCAGGTCGACCTGACGCTGGAGCCGCCCGAGGCGGCCCTGACGCTCACGGATTCGTATCTCTTCGTGCAGGGTCCGCCCGGATCAGGCAAGACGTGGCAAGGCGCCAAGGCGGCCGTCGCGCTCATGCGAGCCGGCAAGCGCATCGGTGTCACCTCGCTGAGCCACAAGGGCATCAACAAGCTGCTCGAGGAGATCGAGCGCGAGGCCCAGGAGCAGTCGTTCTCGTTTCGCGGGCGCAAGAAGTTCACCGACGAGGAAGATGCGCACCGCGGCCCCTTCATCGACGCGTCGGCTCGGTCGGAGGATCTGCTCGATCGCAGTCTGAATCTGGTCGCGGGCACCGGCTGGCTGTTCGCGCCCGAGGAGTTCGACCACACGCTCGACGTGCTGTTCATCGACGAGGCGGGGCAGGTCTCGCTCGCCGATGCGCTGGCCAGCGCGACCGCCGCACGTTCGCTCGTCCTGCTTGGCGATCCCAATCAGCTCCCGCAGGTGTCGCAAGGCGTCCAGCCGGAAGCCGCCAAGAAGTCGGTGCTCGAGCACTTGCTGGGCGAGCACCACACGGTGCCGCCCGACCGCGGCATCTTTCTCGAGAAGACGTGGCGGCTCAGGCCCGAGCTGTGTGCGTTCAACTCGGAGGCGTACTACGACGGGCGCCTGGCCCCTGCGTCCACGGCGGAAGAGAGAAGCGTGGCGGCGGGGAACGGTCTCCACGTGAAGGCCGTGCCCCACGAGGGCCGAAGCCAGTCGTCACGGGAGGAAGCGGAGGCGGTGGCCGCGGAGATCGCCCGCCTTCTCGAGACGCCCTACACAGACGGCAGCGGCACGCCTCGGCCCCTCAAAGCCGAGGACGTGCTCGTGGTGACGCCCTACAACGCGCAGGTGCGGATGATCCGCCAGCTGGTGCCGCAAGGCGTGCGCGTGGGCACGGTGGACAAGTTCCAGGGCCAAGAGGCGGCGGTGGTGCTCGTCTCCTTCGCCAGCTCGAGCGGCGCCGACGCCCCCCGCGGCATCGGGTTCACGTTCGAGGCGCATCGTGTCAACGTGGCCACGTCGCGCGGGCAATGCCGCGTGGTGATCTTCTGCTCGCCCGATCTCCTGCGCGCCGAGTGCCGCTCGGTCGAGCAGATGCGGCTCATGAACGCCATCTGCCGCTTCGTGGAGATGGCGCGCGCGGAGTAAGAGCTCGAACGCGCCCTGAGGCGCGTTCGTGAAATGTTTCACAAACGCGCTTCAAAGCGCGTTGAGGTTCTCCGAGGCCTGCAGACGCTAGGTCGCGAGCTGGTTGCCGAGCGTCCGGACGCGGAACGCCAGCATGACGAGCATGACCCCGAAGATGAAGGCGAAGCCCGCGATCAGGGACAGCACCGCCAGCGCGCCGGCGCCCGGACGCGCGATCAGCAGAGCCCCGAAGAGGAATGACGCCACCCCGCTCAGGATGAGCAGCCACTCGTTCTTGAGCTCCCTGCGCAGACGAATCGCGGCAATGATCGTGAAGATTCCCTGCCCGATCGCCCACACCGCGATGTAGAGGAGAAGCGAGAGCGCCGTCACGCCCGGAACGGCGAAGGTCACGATCCCGATCGCGACGCCGAGCAGGCCGCCAAGCAACAGCAGCCACCAGTGTCGCGTCTCGCTGCGGCCGGCGAGCGCCGTCCACACGGCAAGAATCCCATCCATGAGAGCGTAGAAGCCGAAGAGAAAAACGAGCGAGAGCAACGAGATGCCGGGCCGAAACCAGGTCAGGCACGCGAATGCGATCGCGGCCAGTCCGCGCAGGAGAATCTGCCACCAGCCGCGATGGAGCGCGGCGGACAAGCGGTCACGCAGGGTTTCCATGTCACCTCCGAGGTATGGGAACGCCGAGCCGTTGGTCCGGTGGGATGCGGGCGCACGAGGTGTGGGCCAGCGGGACACGAAGGTCGTGCCGTCAGCGCGGAGGAGCCTACACCCGCACTCGGGAGGGCGCTACCGCCGGGGTGTCACTCTCCAGATCCGCGTGATGGGTCTCCGGCGCGACGCAAGCGGCGACCAGGGTAATCGCGCAGCAGACGACGAGATAGCCCGCCACCCACCACACGCTCTTGCGCGCCACCAGCAAAGTGGCGATGAACGGCGCCGCCCCGCCCGCGATCACCGCCGTGAGCTGATAGATGAGCGACGCGCCGCTGTAGCGCACGCGCGTGCCGAAGAGCTCGGAGAAGTAGGCCGCCATCGGTCCGTACATCATGTCGTGGCCGATCATGGCGAGGATGATGGCCAGGGCGACGAGCCCCTGCCCTCTCTGGATGAGCCAGAAGCACGGATAGGCAAGAAGCAGCGAGCCGAGCGCCCCGCCGATGTACACCGGGCGGCGGCCGACCTTGTCCGAGAGCCACGACCAGAAAGGCACCGAAGCCACGCCCACGACCGCTGCCGCGAGCACCGCGTTCAACATGGCGTTGCGCGTGTAGTGCAGCGACTTCTCGCCATAGCCGGGAACGAAGACGGTGTACACGTAGAAGAGCACGTTCTGCGCGAAGCGCAGCCCCATGCCGATCACGACCTCGCGGGGATGGCGGCGGAAGACGTCGACCAGCGGCGTGCGCGACTCGCGGCGGCTCTCCTTGACCTCGGCGAAGATCGGCGACTCGAGCACGCGCAGGCGCACGAAGAGACCAACGGCGATGAGCACGACCGAGAGCAAGAAGGGCACGCGCCATCCCCAGGCGAGGAAGTCGTGCTCGGAGAGCCGGGCCGAGAGGAGCGCGTAGATGCCCGACGAAAGCAGCAGGCCGACGGGCACGCCGAGCTGCGGCCACGAGCCGTGCAGCCCGCGCTTTTCGCTCGCCGAGTGCTCGACGGCGAGCAGCACCGCCCCGCCCCACTCCCCGCCCACGCCGAAGCCCTGGATGAAACGCAGGACGACGAGGGCGGCGGGAGCCGCGATGCCGATCTTGTCGTAACCGGGCACGAGCCCGATGCAGGCGGTGGCGATGCCCATGAGAAGGAGCGACCAGAAGAGCATCGCCTTGCGCCCCACGCGGTCGCCGAAGTGGCCGAACACCGCCCCGCCGAGCGGGCGCGCGACGAAGCCCACGGCGTAGGTGCCGTAGGCGCTGAGCTGGCCCGCGAGCGGGTCGAGGGTTGGAAAGAACAGCTTGTTGAAGACGAGCGCGGCCGCGAGTCCGTAGAGGAAGAAATCGTACCACTCGATCGTCGTGCCGATGAACGAAGCCAGGATGACCTGGCGGATCGAAGCCTGCTTGGTCAAGGCTTTTCCGCCAGGAACATGCGACGCGCCACCGCGCCGCGCCGCGAGATCTCGATCACGGTCTCGAGATAGCGCTGGTGCAGCTCGAACTCGTCGCCCTCGATCTGCTCGAGATCCGCGCGATGCGCCAGACGGGCACGATGGCGTGCTTCGGCGAGCCGGCGCTGTGCGTCGGATCGATCCTCGGTCTCGAGCAGACGAAATCCGGCCGCTTCGAGCGCGGCCTCGTTGAAGCCGGGCGGATGGAACTGGATCTGGGCATGGAGGCTGCGATGCAGGGCCTCGGCGTCGGAGATCGTGCCGGTGAGCACGCCGGCGTCGGTGAAGAGAAAGCGGCCGCCCCGCACGAGCACTCGCGCCACTTCGTGGAAAAGCTCCTGGCGATTCTCGAGATGAAGGATGACGTCGAGCGAGAGAGCAGCTTCGAACAGGCGCTCCGGCAAGGCCAGGGGCGCGTTCAAATCGGTTCGGGTGAGCCGGATGCGCTGCTCCACCCCAAGCACACGCGCGCGCTCACGCGCCGAAGCCAGCGCGGGCTCGCTGGCGTCGATTCCGGTCGCCCAGCACCCGGTGGTGCGCATGGCGTAGGTGAGCGGCCCGCCCGGGCCGCAGCCGAGGTCCAGGAGCCTCGTCGAAGCCGAGAGCCGAAGG
>DASYSL010000008.1:0-17122 GCA_036003365.1 Candidatus Eiseniibacteriota bacterium | reverse complement strand
GCCCGCACGCCGGCGCGCTCGCGCCCCCTGGAGGAAGTGCACGACGACGTCGCCCGCCTGCTGCGCAACGAGCGCGAAGAGGCCGCCATGCAGCTCTTCCTCGCCCGGCTCGCCAAGCGCATTCCGGTGCAGAAACACGAGCAGCTGCTGGGTAAGGTGGCGCCGATCAAGTCCTGAGCAGTGGGATCCAAACGCCAAGAGGGCTGCCGGATCTCTCCGGCAGCCCTCTTTTCGTTGCCCTCGATCCTACTTACTCGGCACCGGCTCGAAGTAAATGGGCTTGCCCATCTCGAACACGGGCTGCTCCAGCTCCTTGAAGAGCAGCGTCGCCTGCTCGACGTAGAGGCGCACGGGCGCGTCCCAGCCGGCGCACGTGACGCTGTCGGAGGCGGCCTGCGGCGGCGTGAAGTCCATGTGACACAGGGAATAGGTCGAGTCCGGGTTCAGCTTGACCATGTCGAACGTGGCGGCGACCACGAATGCCACCGAGCCATCGACGAGCGGACGCACGTCGGTGATCAGGAGCTTGTTGGGCCACGGCGCCGGCGCCTTGGGGTCCTTCTCGGCGGTTGCTTGCCACACTGCCGCGAGACACCCGGCATCGTTGGCGAACTTCCACGCCGAGCCCTTCGTCGTGCTCGTGGGCTCCATGCGGAACTGGATCGTGTAGCCCTGCAGCGAGTCGACGAGCCCGGTCAGCGTGAGGTCGGTGCGGAAGGCTTTGTTGCTCGGCCAGCGCAGCGTGCGCGTGGTGTCCCCGGCGTCGTTCCAGTGCAGCGTGAAGTGAGGCACCGGCGAGAGCCGGGGCGGCGGCGCGGCCGGCGTGGAAGCTTTCCCTCCACCGTGCGCGCACCCGGCGACGCATCCGGCCAGGGACAGGGCCATCAGGGTGACGAGGAGGCTCGTGGAGCGCATGGGTTTACTTACACCTGCCAAGGGCTTCTTCTCCCATGAAAAAAGGGCGGGATCGGTTGGCCGATCCCGCCCTCGAAGCACGAATCAACGTCGGTTAGTGGTACATGCCCTTCAGCCTGCCCCACGTCGCCGGCACCGTCGGCACCGCGCCCGGGCAGTTGAGGCCGCCGTTCCACGTAATGTAGCCGTCCGTCGCCGTCGCGAACGTGAAGGGCTCCTGGATACCGGTGAGCGCGAGGACGCCCGAAGCGACGTCCGAGTAGTTGGGCATCGTGGGATCGGTCATCGCGATGCACAAAGGCAGCTCGCCGCCACCGCAATTCACGCCAGGAGTGGAAGGACCGGTCACCGAGAACGAGTGGTCGAAGATGATCGACCACAGAATGTAGGTCGTGCCCGCCACCGGCGTGAAGTTGTCGTACGTGATGGCGAGACGAACGTTCATGCGCGGGTTCGGCTCTTCGTTGGCGTAGTACTGGAAGTTGGTGATCGTGAGCGGGTTCGTGCCCTTCATCGCCGGGCACGTCTTGGTGCCGTTGTTGCTCAGCGACACCTGCGAGCCGGTCTGGCAACCCGCGTCATCGAAGCGCCACGCATCCGGAAGGCCGCGGCCGTAGAACAAGTTGATGTCGGAGCCCACGTTCGCATCCGCGGCCGTGAGATTCTTGGCCGCGATGTACATCGGGTAAGGGTTGGGCACCGAACCATCCGTCGACTTCTGGACGAAGGTCATGTCGTGGACGACGGTGGGACAGGCGGCGCCCCATGACATCACTGCCTGGGGATTCTGGGCCCAGCCCGCGGTCGACAACGCGGCCGTTGCTACCGCGGCAACCGCAAACATCCTTAGCGCTCTCTTCATCTGCTTCCTCCTGTGGAAGGCGTACGACGCACAACTCGCCGGGCCGGGCCGACTCGGGGGCTGGCCGCCGACCAAAACTGCTCCTGGTGAAGGCGCAACGCCAGGGTAGCGACCCCCGCGGGTTGGGAGCAAGCGGAAATTGCCCCTTTTCCCGCATCCTTGGCGTCCTGGTCTCTTATCGGCAAACCCGCTCGCAAACTTGAGAGGCCTCCGGATGCCCAGTAAAGCTGGGCAAAACGAGGTCTTCTACTGACCCCGGTAATGCGCCTTCACCTTGCCCCAGGTCGTGAGGTCGGCCGGATCGAAGATGACGCAACCGCCATTCCACAGGGCGACGGTTCCGTCGAATGCCCCGTAGTAGACGTCCCGATCACATGCAGGGAGATTGATCAGCTGGCCCGTGACCGCCAGAACTCCGGCGAAGTCGAACGAGAAATTCTCGCAGAGCTCCGCCCCGCCACAGGTGTTTCCTGGATCGCTCGGTCCGACCGTCGAGAACGAGTGATCGAACAGGATGTTCCACACCGTATAGCGGGTGGACGCCGAAGGCGTGAAATTGTCGTACGTGATGGCGAGCCGCAGGAACGCGCTGCCGTCCACGTCGAGAGCGTACTGGGTGATGGTGAGCGGGTTCGTCCCTTTCATGGCCGGACACGCTTTGCTCAACGGGTTGTTGTTCAATGAGAGCTGACTCCCGCCCTGGCAGCCGCTGTCGTCGAAGCGCCAGGCGTCGGGCGTCGAGTACCCGCCGGCTCCGGGAAAGTTGAAGTGCCGAATTCGGATCTGGCTGTCGGTCCCCACGTTCGCGGCCGACACGCCGAACATGGAATAGACCAGTGGGTACACGGCGGGACCGGTGTAGTTGCGATCCTCGACCCACGGATCGCACGTGCCCCACGACAAGCGCGCGCAGCCGTTCTGCGCGTGCGCGGCGCCCGCGAAACCCAAGAGCAGGGCACAGCCAGCGAGAGTGCGAGCCCATCTCATGACGGCCTCCCATGAAGGCGCTCGGAACGATGCTTCGGAAGCGAATCACGGAACCAAAAACTCGAGAGTGAAAGCTCCGGAGGAAAACAAAGAGGGCGGGCCGTGAGGCCCGCCCTGCCTTGCGAAGCGCGTTACCGAAGGGACTAGTGGTACAGGCCCTTCAGCTTGCCCCAAGTGGTGGGCACCGTTGCGACCGGAGCCGGCGAACCACCGTTGAACGTCAGCTCGGTGCCGGCCGGCAGGCCCGCGCCCGTCGGATCGCAGTTCACGAGCGGAAGCTGGAAGCCCGTGAGAGCGAGGACGTTCGCGAAGTCGAACGAGAAGTTGATGCCCTGCTCAGCGCCGCCACAGTTCACGCCCGGATCGGTCGGACCCGTCACGCCGTACGTCTCATCGAACGTCAACCGCCACGCCGTGTAGCGCGTGGTGGCCACCGGGAAGAAGTTGTCGTACGTGATGGCAAGGCGGAGGAACGAGCTGCCGTCCACGTCTTGCGCGAACTGCGTGATCACGAGCGGGTTCGTGCCCTTGTAAGCCGGGCAGGCCTTGGAGAGCGCGGTGTTGTCATAGATGGCCTGGCTGCTGGTCTGGCAGCCCGAGTCGTCGAAGCGCCAAGCATCTGGCGTCACCGCCTGGGTGCCACCCGGCTCGTTCAGATGGCGGAGTCGAACCTGGCTGTCGGTACCGACGTTGCCGTCGCCGCTGCCAAAGATCGAATAGATGATCTGGTACGGACCTACCGGACCCGACCAAACCTTGTCGGCTACCTGCGGGTCACACGTGCCCCAGGACAGACGGGCACAACCGGCCCCCTGAGCGTGGGCGGCACCGGCAAAGCCGACGACCAAAGTCAAAGCAGCAAGGATGCGAGTAACCTTCATTGCGTTAGACCTCCTGAGGTTCCCGGGAGGGGGAATTGGGCCATGGTGCATGTGCGCAGAGACCTCGAGAGCCAACTTCCGGATTCCGGCCCGTTACCCGGACCATCACCTCAGAGAGTTGGATCGATTACCGGAACCAGCCATCGGTGCTGACCAGCTGCTTCCGCTTCGTAACCGCGGATCCGTGCAGGTTTTCACCGGCACGGACCCGCGCACCGCTTGCTGCTCGTTACGGACACGGCGAGCACTGCGTCTGCGTGCAGATCGGGCCCGTGGGTAGACCAGTCGAAGTATTGCAAAGGAACTCGGTACGGAAACCGTTCAGATCGAAGCCGTTCACCAGTCCGTCATTGGTGTAATCGCACGCCGGCTGGCCCGTGAAGGGCTGACCGGAGAGGAAGTGCTGACGGAACACGTTGAAGTCGAACCCCGTAACCTTGCCCGGACCCGAGGCCTCGCAAACGAGGTCGTAGGAGCGGAGCGCGATCGTGGTCAGGAGAACGCCATTGGCACGGACCTGGACAGTCGGCGAACCCGACGGGCTCTCGTTACGACCGACGACGGCCGGAACGATGACAGCCTGGCCGGAGCCATTCGTCACCGCCGACACCGTGTTGCTGGTGCAGTTCGCGGTCTGGCCGAACTGCTGCGTCAACATCGTACGGAGCGTACCCGAAGGATACGTAAACGACACGGTCACGCCGGCGAGCGGAATGTTTCCGACGTCGCGCACGGTGACGTTGTAGCCGTCGACCACGGCGACCGGAATGTTCGGGACCGAAGGCGTGCTGGAAGGTCCGAGGACGAACCCACCACGCGCGTTCCCGAGCATGAAAGTCCCATCCGTTGAAGACTTGGTGGGATCCGGGACACCGGCCATGGCGACCGAGGCAATCACGGCCAATCCAGCGGCGACCGTGACGGCCTTACACATCGAACGGATCATTGGTGCACCTCCTAAGGGGTAAGCCCGGTAAAGGAAGCTTGAGCGCTTGGAGCACACGCTGCACTCGTTGGTGGCTCTAGGTGGCTCGGCACCTCCTTCCGGACACCATTCTTGATTTGCTCGCTCAGTACAGCAAACGACCAAAACAAGGGGATGACCTGGGGGGTCGCCATAACCCAAGACGGCACGCGCTCTCGGGAAGCACACACCGTCTAACGGTCTTGATCCTAGGTAGTAGCGGCCTTCCCTGTCAAGGCGAAAGTGGCTTTTTGGCGCGACTTCCGCTTCGGGGGACAAGGAGTAGAACCCGTCCCGGGAGCGAAAGTTCCAAGCCCCGGCCGGGGTCTCGGGCGATCGGCAACACGGGCGCCCGTTAGACCGTGCGGAAATACCCGACCGCCCCGCATCTCTATGCGATTTCGGGGGTCAGCGCCGCGGTTCGGTGAGGCGATACGGGGCGGGTGCGCCGCCAAGGACGGGCGGCATGGGCGAAACAGGATTCGAACCTGTGACCCCTTGCTTGTAAGGCAAGTGCTCTAACCAGCTGAGCTATTCGCCCTCGCCACCCGGCCCCGGCCGGCTCCCGGACTTGCCCGGCACGTGCTCCCACAGGAAGCCCGCCGGGATCAGCACGCAATAACCGAGGACGAGGAGCGCGGGCGCGAGCGAGATCTCCTTGTTCGAAAGCAGGATGAACCCGAGCACGATGCTCACCGCGCCGGCGCCGAGGAGAAGGTAGTTGCGCTTCTGGAGCACGAGCCGCGTCTGGTACTGCGGCGTGCCACGGCGCAGCGCGCGCTTGGCGGCCGAGCTGGATTGCGGACGGCGTTGCGACGGCGCGTGGGTGGCGCGCGGAGCGCGGGATCGTTCGCTGGGGCTCACGTGGATTCCTTTGGGAGGACTTCGTTCAGACTTCCGGAGCGAAAGCCGGTGAGATCGACGGTGACGTAGGCAAAGCCGAGTGCCCGCAGGGCTGCGGTCGCGAGCCCGCGGTCGGGCTCGGCCACGAGACGCTCGAGATCGGCGGCGGCCACTTCGATGCGCGCCACGTCGCCATGGTGGCGCACGCGGCACTCGCGATACCCGCGCCCGCGCAGCCAGGCTTCGGCCTCTTCGACCTGGTGCAGCTTCTCCGACGTGATCTTCGCACCGTAGGGAAAGCGCGACGACAAGCACGGCATCGCCGGCTTGTCCCACACCGTGAGGCCGGCGCGGCGCGACAGGAAACGGATCTCGGCCTTGGTGAGCCCGGCTTCGGCGAGCGGCGAGAGCACGCCGCGCTCCTCCCCCGCCTTGCGCCCGGGGCGATAGTCGGCGCGGTCGTCGGCGTTGGTGCCATCGAGCACGGTGGTGAAGCCTTCGACCAGCGCCAGAGCGGAGAGCTTGGTGAAGAGCTCCGACTTGCAGTGGTAGCAGCGGTCGGGCGGATTGTCGCGGAAGCGCGGGTCCTCGAGCTCGGCCGTCGACACCACGCGCACGGCAGCGCCGATCCTTCCCGCTTCGGCCAGCGCGCCGGCGAGCTCCGAGCGCGCGTAGGTGTCGGAGCGCCCGATCACGGCGAGCGTCTGCGATCCGAGTGCTGTCTGCGCGGCCCACAGGAGGTAGGCGCTGTCGACGCCGCCCGAATAGGCCACGACCGCCGAGCCCAGGCCGGCGAGGCGCTCGAGCAAGCGCGCCTGCTTGGCGAGGGCCTCCGCTTCCGAGAGCGGCGGCGCTTGGGGCTGGGGCGCCAAGGTGATCGATCGGGCTGCCTGGCTCAACGCTTCTCCTTGTTCGAGTCCTGGGCCGCCGTGGCCATCTCCGGCTGAGGCGGCGCCGGTCGTCCCGCCGGCAGGTGCAGCACGGCCGCGGTCGACTCCGGCGCCCCGCCCGCGGCCTGGGCCGCCGCGCGCGACGCCTTCAAGGCCATGCGCGCCGCCTCGTGCGCCTCCGCCGACACATTGAAGATGTGCGAGCCGTCGCCCCGCGCCACAAAGAACAGTTCGTGACTCTCCGGCGTCGGCCACAGCACGGCGTGGATCGCGGCCCGTCCCGGGTTGCCGATGGGGCCGGGCGGCAGGCCCGCGTTCCGATACGTATTGTACGGAGACTCGACCCGCAGGTCCGAATAGTACAGACGTTCGCGATACCCGCCCAGGGCGTAGGCCACGGTGGGATCGGCCTGGAGCCGCATGCCCTTGCGCAGTCGGTTCAGGTAGACGGCGGCGATGCGCTCGCGCTCCTCGGGCCGCGCCGCCTCGGCCTCGACGATGGAGGCCATGGTGAGAATCTGGTGCGGGGACAGCTCGGCCGCCACCGGGCTTCCGCCCGCCAGCTCCTCATCGAGCACTTGCCGCGTCTCCCCCACCATGCGCCGCACGATGACCGCCGCCGGAGTCCCGGGTAGGAACGCGTACGAGCTCGGGAACAGATAGCCCTCGAGCGTGGGCGCCGGCACGTCGAGCCCGTGCAGCACCGCGGTGTCGCTGCACGCGGCCACGAAGCTGTCGGCGGGCACGCCCAGCTGGCGCTCGTAGACGCGCGCGATGTCCTTGAGGGTGAGCCCCTCGGGAATGGTGATCAGGTCCTCGCCGCTCATGCCTTTCTTGAGCGCGCTCAAGATGGCGAGCACCGACTCGCCGCGGTGCAACCGGTACTGCCCGGCCTTGAGGGTGCGGTCGACGCCGTTGAGCCGCGCCAGGAGCGCGAAGGCGAACGGGCTCTTGATGAGCCCGTGCGAGCGCAGCTCGGCGGCGATCGAATCGAGGCTCGCGCCCTGCGGGACGAGGATCACCGTCGTCTCCTTGTCGGGGCGAAAGCCGACCGGAAAGAAGAGATCGCGCGCCACGAGCAGGAGCGCCACCACGGCGAGGAGCGCCGCCAGATTGCGCGGGCGGAAGGGATGCCAGCGCGCGCCTTTCACGTCTCGCCCCGCCTCACGCGCGGACCGCGCGCGTCGAGATAGGACTGGAGGAGAAGGGCCGCGGCGCGCGCGTCGACGCGTCCTTTGTCGACCTTTCCCTTGCGGCCGCGTCGCTCACCCAGCTCGCGCCCCTGGCGCTCGGCGAGACGCGACGTGAGCCGCTCGTCCCACAATTCAACGGGCAGAGCGCTTTGTGTCTCGAGCCGGTGCGCGAAGCGCTCGGCCGATTCCGCGGCGTCGCCGTGCGAGCCGTCGAGGTGCAGCGGCAATCCGACCACGATGCGCTCGACTTCCTCCTCGCGGCAGGTTTCGAGAATCGACTTCAGCGCCTCGTCCTCCGTGCGCACCTGGAGCGTGGGCAGCGAGCGGGCGATGAGTCCCGTGGGGTCCGAGACGGCGAGACCGACGCGGCGCGCGCCCCAGTCCACCGCCAGAATGCGAGACACGAGGGAAGGAGGGCTAGGAGACGGGAGAATCCCCGTTCGTGTGCCGGCGCAGCTTGGTGAGGCGCACCGTGGTGCCGCTCGAGAAATCGAATTGAACCTGGTCCATGCAGGTCCTCATGATGAAAATCCCGCGGCCGCGGGCGTCGAGCAGGTGCTCGGGGCTCGTGATGTCGGGCGCTTCCGCGGGCGGCGCGAAGCCCTTGCCGCGGTCGTGCACCGTGACCGTAAGGCGATCCTTGTCCAATTCATAGCGCACGTCGACCGGCGTGATGCCGTCGGCCTTGTGTCCGTGCTGGATCGCGTTGGTCCCCGCTTCCACCACCGAGAGCGAGATCGCCGAGCGCTCTTCGTCGGAGAAATCGAGACGCCCGGAGATCGAGTCCGTGAGCTGATCCAGCAAGCTCAAGAGCTCGAGCCGGCTCGGGATGGATAGGGTAATCACGTCGGGGCGGTCCGGACGAACTTCCGCCATCCGGAATCCTCCTGGGGCCGATGAAGAAGACAAGCTACCGGGTGCTCCTGGTGGAGGAAGTAACCGCGGTCGCGCCGGCGACGGATTTCCGCAGTTGCGCGAGAGCCGCGGAAAAGTCGGCGGGTAGCGGCGCCTCCAAAGCGAGCGCCTCTCCGGTTGCGGGATGTGAAAAGACGAGCCGCGCGGCGTGCAATGCCTGGCGCGGCATCGTCTCGATCATTTCTCGGGCCAGTTTACGGACCTGCTCGGGGAGGTTCAAGACCCTTCTCAGGCCCCCACCGTAAGTCGAATCCCCGAGGACGGGATGTCCCAGATGCGATAGGTGCACGCGAATCTGGTGCGTCCGGCCGGTTTCGAGCCGGCATTCGAGGAACGAAGCCCAACCGAACGACTCGAGCACGCGGTAGTTCGTGGCCGCCGGCCGTCCCTTGGGTGTCACCGCCATGCGCTTGCGATCCTTGGGATGGCGGCCGATGGGCTGGGCGACGCGCGCCGAAAGGTCGCGCGGCTCGCCCCACACGAGGGCGCGGTACTCGCGGTGCACGTCGCGGCGCGCGATGGCGTCGACGAGCTTGAGATACGCGGTCGGCGTCTTGGCGACGACCAGCAGCCCCGAGGTGTCTTTATCCAGTCGATGGACGATGCCGGGACGTCCCGCGCCTCCGACCGCGGCGATGGCGGGCGCGTGCGCGAGCAGCGCGTGCACAAGCGTGCCCTGGCGCACGCCGGCGCCGGGATGCACGACCATGCCCGCCGGCTTGTTCACCACGAGCAGGTGCTCGTCCTCATAGAGGATGTCGAGCGGAATCGATTCGGCGTCGAGCCTGGTGGGCTCGGCGTCGGGGAGCGACACGCGCACCACGTCGCCTTCGCTCGCCTTGTCGCGCGGGGCGGCGCGCTCGCCCTGGAGCGTCACGCCGCCGTCTTTCATCACGCGCGCCAGGCGCGTGCGCGAGACGTCGGGCCACAGGTCGGCGAGCACGCGATCGAGACGGCGGCCCGCTTCGGCCCGGGTCACGCGATGCTCACGCTCCTCGGGCATGGTCGGTGGCTTCGGGTGCGGCGGCAGACTCGGGGTCTGCGACGCTCTCGGCGTTCTCGTGCTCGTGTTCGTGCTCGTGTTCTTGCTCGTGCGGGCCGAGCAGCAAAGCCGCGGCCCACACGATGACGCCCACGGTGATCGCGGAGTCGGCGACGTTGAACGTCCAGAAGCGATGCGGGCCGAGGCCGACGTCGATGAAGTCGACCACCGAGCCCCAGCGCAAGCGGTCGTAGAGATTGCCAGCGGCACCGCCGAGGATGAGGCCGAGGGCCACGGTGCGCGGCCAGCCGGCTGACTTCGTGCGCAGCGCGAGCCACACCACGGCGGCGAGCGCAATCAAGCTCAGCCAGCCGAGCGACAACCCATGGCCGGCGAAGAGGCCGAACGCCACGCCGGGATTGCGCACGTAGGTGAAACGGAGGAAATCGCCGAGCACGTCCTTCGTGTGCGCGGTCGCGAGGGCGCCGAGCACCCAGTGCTTGGCCAAGCGATCCAACACGAAGACCCCGGCAGCGAGCAGCCAGAGCAGCCACGCCGGGGCCTGTCGAATGATGCGCAAGGGCATCAGGAGCGTCCGATCTGGGAGCGCTCCTCCTTCTCCTTGCACGCCTTGCACAGCCGCGCGTGAGGCACGACCTCGAGGCGCTCCCGTCCGATGGGATTGCCGCACGACTCGCAGGAGCCGTAGTTGCCGCTGTAGAGACGGCGCAGCGCGTCGTCGACGTCGAGCAGCGCGCGGCCTTCCGAGGAGGCGAAGTGGAACGCCTTCTCGCGCTCCATGGCGTCGGTGCCGACATCAGCCATGTGGAACGAGTAGCCGGACAGCTCGCCGCTCGTCTCGCGCAGGCTGCGCTTGAGCACGGTGTTCTCGAGGTGGCCCAGCTCGCGCAGCAAGCGCTGACGCTCGGTGAGCAGGATCGTCTCGAGCTGCTTGAGGTCGCCTTCGCCGAGTGCCGGCACCGCCGGCGCCGCCGGCGGCTCGGGCGTCTTCCACGCGCTGGCGTTGGCCGGCGCGGCCGCAGGCGTGGAGCTCGTGGCTGGACGCTCGGGCTTCGCCGCCTTGGCCGGCGGTGCGCTCTTGGGCGCGGCCGCGCTCTTGGGCAGCGCGGCACTCTTCGCCGGAGCAGCTGGCTTGGCCGCCGCCTTCGTGGGAGGCGTGCCCTTGGCCGCGCTCGCCGGCTTCGCGCCGGCGCTCTTGGCCGCAGGCGGCTTGGAAGAGCCCGCCGTCCCCTTCGGCGCAGCCGTCGCTGGACGAGCTAGCGGAGCCTTCTTGGCGGGCGTCTTGCCTTTCTCTGGTTTGCGCGTGCTCATGAAAGCGGCATCCCTTCCTATGAGTGGCTGTACCGGGCGGGGCGAAGGGCCCGGGCAGCGTTATCGTCCTCGATCTCCCCCTACTTAAGCACCTTCACAGGTCTCGATCACCGGCCCCTGGACTCCCCGGAATCTCCCAGACTTCCGGACGCCACGACCCCCTGGATGAGGCGATCGAGCGCAGGCGTGGCCCGGCCGGCCGCGGCCACGACGCTTTCGATGCGAACCGGTTCGAGCCGGTCCGGAATGCACAAATCCGTCACCACCACGATGGCGAGCACGCGCAACCCGCCGTGCACCGCAGCCAGCGTCTCGGGCACGATCGACATGGAAATCACATCCGCCCCGAGCTGCCGCAGGAACCGGTACTCCGCCGCCGTTTCCAGATTGGGACCGGCGACGGCCACGAACACACCCTGGACGAGCTTCGCTCCCTGGTCACGCGCCACGCGTTGGGCGGCGGCGAGAAGCGCGCGATCGTAGGGCTCGCTCATGTCGGGGAAACGGACGCCGAGCGAATCGTCGTTCGGTCCCAGGAGCGGATTGTCGCCCATCAAATTGACGTGATCGGTGACCGCGCACAACCCGCCGATCTCGTATTCCGGATTGAGCCCGCCGGCGGCTCCCGTGAGCACGAGCGACGACGCGCCCAGCGCGCGCAGCACGCGCACCGGGAACGTCACCTGGCGCATGGTGTAGCCCTCGTAGTAGTGCGCGCGCCCGCGCATCACCACGACCGGACGGCCGGCGAGCTTCCCGAACACCCACTCGCCGGCGTGCGACTCGACGCCCGGCGCGGGGAAGTGCGGGATGTCGCGATAGGGAACCGTGACTTTCACCTCAAGCGCATCCGCGAGCGACCCGAGACCGGTGCCGAGCACGATGCCGGTCTCGGGCTTTCCCACACCGCGCGCGGTGAGGAAGCTCGCGGCTTCCTCGATCTCGCGCACCATCGCGCTCTTGTCCTGCGCTTTCGTGCTCACTGCGATGCCATCCACGCCTCGACCCTCTCCGGCTCGACGTCGAGCTCGATCCGCTTGTCGCGCGACGAGCGCCCGCGCGCCACGCGCACGGCGGCCCGCGGCACCCCCAGCGCGCGCGCCAGGAACTGCACCAGCTCGGCGTTGGCCTCGCCGCGCTCCGGGGCGGCGGCGACCCGCACCTTGAGGCGCCCGTCGGCCATGCGGCCGGCCACGCGCGTGCGGTCGGCGCCAGGACTCACGCGCAGCTCGAGCGCCGTCACAGCCGCGCCGCCAGGTCGTGCAGTGACCCCACGATGAAGATCTTCGTGAAGTACAGGAACAGCACGGCGATGATCGGCGACAAGTCGATGCCCAGAGACTGCATGGGAATCAGGCGGCGGATCGGGTCGAGAACGAAGTCGGCGAGCGTCGACAGCGTGCGCACGATGGGATTGAAGGGATCGGGACGCACCCACGAGAGCAGCGCGTTGATCACGATGACCAGCACGTAGAGCGTGATCACCGTGTCGAGGACCGCGGCGATTCCGTTGAGGAAGTTCCCGAGCACGAACACCGGCGACGTCCCTCCCCGAACTGTGCGAGTGCGTCCCTACTTGGGCTCGCGCGCCCCGAACAGCGCGCTGCCGATGCGCACCATGGTGGCGCCTTCCTCGATCGCGATCTCGAAATCGCCGCTCATGCCCATCGAGAGCTGGTCGAGCCTGGCTCCGGGAAACGCGCGCCGCGCCTCGTCCAGAGTGCGCGCCAGCAGGCGATACGCGGAGCGGCTCTTGTGGACCTGGTCCGTGAGGGGGCCCACGGTCATCAGTCCGCGCGCCTCGAGGGCGCGACATGCGGCCAGGGTCTCGAGCACGCCCAGAACGGCATCGGGGGCCACGCCGAACTTGGACGTCTCGCCGCTCGTGTTCACCTCGACCAGCACCTGGAGCCGGCGGCCGGCTTCGGCCGCGCGGCGCTCCAGCTCGCGCGCGATCTCCGGCGAGTCGACCGAGTGCACCCAGTCGAACAAGGCGGCGGCGAGCTTCGCCTTGTTCGACTGCAGGTGGCCGATCAGGTGCCAGCGCACGTGCGACGCGAGGTCGCTCAAGGCCGCGCGCTTCTCGCGCGCCTCCTGGACCCGGTTCTCCCCCAGATCCGTGAGGCCTTGGGCCACTGCCTCGCGCACGCGCTCGGGGCTCACCTGCTTCGACGCGCCCACGAGGAGCACGCTCGAGGCATCGCGTCCGGCGCGCGCGCAAGCCGCCGCCATGCGGTCTCGAATCGCCGAAATGCGCTCCACAAAGCCCTGCAGGATAGGCAGGGGTTCGAGCGGACGCAACCCCTCTTTTATGGCCGGGAGCGGAGGCTCGAGCCTCGATCAGCGCACCAGCGTCACGCGCGCCATCCGGCTCTCTCTCGCGGTCTCGAGATGGGCGAAATAGACGCCGCTCGCCGCCGGACTGCCGGAATCGTCGCGGCCATCCCACGCCGCCGGATGGGTCCCGGCCGCGAAAGTGCCGCGGGCGAGCTCGCGCACACGGCGGCCCCGCGAATCGAGAAGGACGAGCGAAACGCGGCCCGCCGCTGGCAGCGTGAAGCGGAAGTCGGCGCCCTGGCGCGCCGGATTGCTCGAGGCCACGGCCAGATCGAGCCGGGCCGGAGCGCCCCCGCCGACCGCCACCGTGCCCGACGGCAGCAACGAGGCATAACCGCTGAGGTTGCCGTGAACGTCGACGGCCGCGAGCTTGTAGTAGTACGGAGCGCCCGCGGCATCCACGTAGCCGGTGTCGGGCAACGTCGCGATGCGATTCGATTCGTCGGGCACGAAGCCGCTCGTCGAGCCGCGGTACAGCCGGTACATCGCGAAGTCGGCTTCGCTGTTCGATCCCCAGTGCAGCGCCGTGGTCGCCCCGAGGTACTCCCCGGCGAAGGGCGCGGGCGTGGCAGGCGCGAGATTGTCGACCGAATAGCCGCTGTCGGCCGCCGAGCTCCAGCCCGCGGTCGCGCTCGATCTTGCCTCGATCATGAAGTAGGTGGGCAGATTGCCACTGGCGACGGAATCGCTCGTGGTCGGAGAAACGTAGCTGTAGCCGGTGAAGCCGCGCGCGGTCTGCGATCCGACGAGCTCCCAGTAGAATGTCTGGCCGGCGAGGGTCGTGGTCTGCCACCGATTGGAGCCGCGCGCCATCGCCGCGAGCGCGAGCGAGCGCGGCGCCTGCCGCCATACGTTATAGCTCGCAACCGAATTGTAGGGATCGCCGTCGAGATAGCTCGCGTTCCACTCCACGCTCACGTGGCCGCCCTGATCCGCCGGCACGTCGCGCACGTTCACGATGGAGGGCTCGGGGCTGCCCAGCTGCCCATAGCGCTCGACGCGCTGCGTGTACGAGTCGGCTTCGGTGCCGTTGCGGTAGTCGTTCCAGGCCATGATGGCGCCGCCGCCCGCGTCCGGAACCGCGCTGATGAGTTGCTGCGTGCCCACCGCGGTGGACACGGCCACGCCGTCGGTCGTCCATAGCGGCGCACCGGTCGCGCTCACCCGTTGCGCAAAGACGTCGCTGTTGAAGCCCCTGAGATCCTGCCAGGCCACCACCGCGCCCTGCGCGCCGTCGGAGGCGATCGCCGGGTTCTGCTGGATCCCGGCATTGGTGCACAGGGCGACCCCATTGGCCGCCCACTGCGTGGTGCCCGAGCCGTTGATGCGCTGGGCATAGATATCGGACACGCCGGCATTGCGGTAGTCGTTCCACGCGATGATCGCGCCACCCGAGCCGTCGGCCGTGATGACGGAGAAATTCTGGTCATTGGTGGCCGTGCAGACCGCGACCCCGTTGGCGCTCCACAGCATGGTGCCGGCCGACGCCGTGTGCTGCGCGTAGATGTCGCCCTGGCCCCCCCGGGTGTCGTACCACGCGGTGATCACGCCACCGCTCGCGTCGGCCACGATTCTGGGCGCCACCTGATTGCCCGTGGCGGTACAGAAGTTGAGGCCGTTCGCCGTCCACAGCGGCGTTCCGGCCGCATTCACGTGCTGTCCATAGACGTCGTACACGCCGACGCCCGCGCGCTGATCTTGCCACACCACGTAGGCGCCGCCGCCGCCGTCGCCCACGACGTATTGCCCCGACTGATCGTTCACGGCCGTGCACAGAGCCACGCCGTTGGGCGTCCACTGCGCGACTCCCGATCCATTCACGCGTTGGACATAGACGTCAGAATTGTTGAACGTCGTGGCCCACGCGATGAGGGCGCCGCCCGAGCCGTCGGCTGCGATCTGTGGCGTCAGCTGGTCGCCGGGTGAGTTGCAGACCGCGACACCGTCGCTCGTCCACTGCGGGACGCCCGCGGCGTTGACCCGCTGCGCGTAGATGTCGCCGGTGCCGCTGCGGTAGTCATTCCACGCGACGAACGCGCCGCCTACGCCATCGGCCATGATCACGGTGGCGCTCTGGCCGCCCGGGGCCTGGCAGACGGGCACCCCGTTGGTGGTCCACAGCGGCACGCCGGCGGCGCTCACGTGCTGCACGAAGATGTCGTTGCTGAGAGTCCCGTTCCACGCGTAGAAGGCCCCGCCCGCGCCGTCCGAGGCCATGCTCGGCGCTCCCTGATCCCCGTTCCCCACGCACAGCGGCACGTTGCCGATATTGGGATCGTGCGGCCACGCCGCGAAGGCGGGCGAGAAGCAAACGAGCAAGGCGAAAACCACAAAGGAAATCACGAGTCGAGGCGAGCGCATGGATCGTCTCCGGGGACGTGTGGGCCAGTGATGGTCTCAGGATGCGACGACAATCATAGGCCGCCCATCGGGCGAGGCGAAGGGTTTTTTGCTCGAGAAACTCTAGTGCGCGGGGACTCGTTTCGCGTTCATGGCGCGGATGTGTGCGATGTTCTGGTCGCACATGTGACGCAACTCGTCGCTCTTCGCCAGCTTGCGCGCGTGCTCGAAGGCCGACAACGCTGCCGTCCAATTGCCCTTCTTGGCCGCCGCCAGCCCGCCCTGGAAGGCTTCGTACGAAGGGATCTCGTCGAGGCGCTCGACGGCGTTCGCGCGCAAGGTGGAGTCGCGCGCCCCTTCGCGCGCCGCGTCGAAGGCGCGGGCCGCGCTCACGAAGTCTTCTTTCTGGAGCGCGGCGAGGCCGCGGTTGTAGTCATCCACCGCCCGATTGTGGTCGCGCATGCGCTCGACCTGCTCACGGTTCTCGCGAATCGATTTCTTGACGGCTTCGTCGGTGGTCGCGCCCTCCATGTCGTCG
This sequence comes from Candidatus Eiseniibacteriota bacterium, assembly GCA_036003365.1. Lineage (GTDB taxonomy): Bacteria > Eisenbacteria > RBG-16-71-46 > RBG-16-71-46 > DASYSL01 > DASYSL01. Next base: position 1,143 of record DASYSL010000008.1, on the reverse strand, counting down.
AGAAGCTGGAGGGCTTCCTCGTAGCGCCCGGACTCGGCGCGGGCGTTCAGAGAATCTACAGCGGCCTGGCCCGTGGGCACGCCGCGCGAGGCGAGCGCGTTCGACTTGCGCGCGAGGTCGAGCGCCTTGGCGAGCTGCGGATCCCCGCGCAGCGAGCGCGAAGCCTGCTCCAGCGCCCGGAGCGCCGCCGGCGTGTAGCGCCCGCCCAGCACCGCGCCCTCGCCGTACCAGGCGAGCGCGTGCGCGTCGAGCGAATCGCGCTCGATCGCGCGCTCGAGGATGGCGAGCGCTTCGTCGATGCGCTCCTGGCGTCCTTCTGTTTTCTGTCCCGCCACCTGGAGAAGCCCGGCTCCGGCGATGGCGAGAGCCAGGGGGTCGGCATGCGGATCGGAGGCGGCGTGGCGGAACTGTTTCTCCGCCTCCGCCGCCTGCGAGCCTTGCAGTGCCAAGAGCCCGAAACCGTCAGCCGCGAGTGCTGCCGTTTTGGAGTCCTGCCGCGCTTGCTCGAACAAGCTTCGCGTGACGTCGGCATCGCTGCCCGCGGGCTGCATGCGCCAGAGGCCCGTGTGCACCGCGATCTCGGCCGGGTCGGCGGCGCGCATCGAAACCGCGATCTCGCCGGCGGCGCCGGCAAGGGGGATTTCGAAAGTCGGGAAATCACGCTCGTCCACCGCAGCGTACGTGCGCAGGCGCGCGGGCAACCCCTCCCACGATTCGCCGGGATAGATCTTCGCCATCGCCTCGCGCGCCGGCGTGCCGCCCGCCACCGCCTCGGCCAAGCGCCTGAGCCTTGGCGCACCCCCGTCCTCGTGCATGAGGTAATGCACGAGAATCCAAGACTCGGCGTAGAAGAGAGTGCTCGAGCGCCCGCCCGCGTAGGCGAGATCGCGCGCGCCCTTTCCGAACAGCTGGTCGAGCGTGAACAGATCGCCGGTGCCGAGCGTCTCGAGGTGCCAGGGGATGGGATCGCCGTAACGGATGCCGCGCGGACCGACCGACGAGGTGCTGTAGAACTCGGCGAAGCCCTCGTTGAGACACGTGGGCACGTTTTGGAAGAGCTCGGCCGCCACCGTGTGCACGAACTCGTGGTTGGCGGTCCAGCGTCCCTGCTGCTCACCCGCCACGTAGCCGATCCAATGTCCG
>DASYSL010000007.1:0-7146 GCA_036003365.1 Candidatus Eiseniibacteriota bacterium | reverse complement strand
CCGGCCCCCAGAACGCCTCGAGCGGGAGACTGGTGATGTCGCCCGCGCCAGCGACCACGTGCAAGGGGGCGTCGGCATGCGCGCCGGCGTGCGTGGAGAACGACACGGCGCCCACGTTGGCGCGCGCGCCCGAAGCCATGCGCTCGGTCCAGCGCAATTCGGTGGGCGCGTCGCCGGGGAATGTCGGGCTGCCCGGGCGCAAACGGGGAGAGATGTCGATCAAGCGCGACAAGGTCAGCGCCGCGCCGCCACGACGTCTTCGATCTCGGCCAGGGCGCGCTCCACGTCGTCTTCGCTGTTGTAGAAGTGCGGGCCCACGCGCAGGCCGACTTGCGGGCGCCAGTCGACGACGACGCCGCGCCGCGCCAGCTCGTCGCAGGCGCGCGCCGCATCGGGGACGCCGAGGCTCACCGTGCCGCCGCGCTTGTCGGCGGCACGCGGCGTCCACACCTTCCACCCGCGCGCGGCCGCACCCTCGTGGATGCGCTCGGTGAGGCGCAGCGATTTCTCGCGGATGGCTGCAACACCGATCTCGAGCAGGATCTCGTAGCCGGCGCGCGCCGCGTACATGGCGGGAATCGCCGGCGTGCCGTTGAGGTAGCGAAACGGACCGTCGACCGGCTGCATGGGGCCGGGATCGAACGTGAAGGGCTCCGGATGCGCCATCCATCCGGTGAGGCGCGGCTTGAGGTGCGAGCGCGTCTCGGGGCGCACGTAGAGGTAGCCTGCGCCGGGTCCGCCGCACAGCCACTTCACCGAGCCGCCGGTGAGCACGTCGATGCCGAGCGCGTTCACATCGACCGGAACCGTCCCCACCGCTTGATAGGCGTCCAGGATCGAAATCGCTCCCACCGTCCGCGCCTTCTCAGCCACCGGGCGCGCGTCGACCAGGGCCCCGCTTCGGTACACGACGTGCGAGAAGCACACGGCGGCGGTGCGCTCGTCCACCGCGGCCGCCAGGCGCTCCGGATTGACCGTGATGCCGTCATCCGAGGGCACGCGCACGATCTCGGCGCCGTAGGCGCGATAGCCTTCGTAGAGATAGAGCAGCGACGGGAAGTCGAGCGCGCTGCACACGAGCTTGTTGCGCGGGCCCTTCCAATCGAACGAGGAGAGCACGATGGCCTCGGCGAGCGTCACGTTCTGGTGCATGCTCACCGAGCCCTCGGGCGCGCCGAGCAGGCGCGCGAGGAGATTGCCCACCGTGATCGGCATCTCCCACCAGCTGTCGCTCCACGCCTGCACGCCGCGCGTGTCCCAGGCGTCGGCGTATTCCGCGAGCCGTGCGCGCGTGCCCACGGGCATCGCACCCAGCGAGTGACTCACCAGGTAAATGGATTTCTTGGTGATCGGAAACTGCTCGCGCCAGGCAAGGAGCGGGTCGCTAGCCTGCGTCATGAGCTTTCTTCGGGCTGCTGCAGGGCTTCGTAGGCTTCCGGCGTGTTGACGTTCTGCACCACGGCCGGATCGTCGCAGTCGAGATAGCGCCGCCGGGCTTGCTGGCTCTCGATGAAGTCGGCCAGGGACTCGGCCGCCGTGTCCTCGAGCAGCCGGTCGAGGAAGGGTCGCGCCAGCACGATGGGATGCCCGTGCTCGCCGCCGTAGCTCGCGATCACCACGTCGTCTTTGTCGGGCTGGAATGCGTTCAGGAGAGCGGCGTACGTCTCCGCCTGCACGAGCGGCTGATCGACGAAGCACAGGATCAAGGCCTCGAGATCTGGCCGGTACTTGAGCGCAGCCCGCGCTCCCGCCTTGATCGACGCCAGCATGCCCTGGCGATAGCCGCGGAAGGTGATGGCCTGGGCGCCGTGGAATTCGACCGCGCGCCGCACTTGCGTGGCCTGATGCCCGAGCACGGCCACGCGCAGGTCCAGACCTTCGAGCTGATCGAGGGTGCGGAGGATGCGCTCGAGAAACGTCTCGCCCGCGAACTCGAGCAGGGGTTTGGGCTTTCCCATGCGGGCCGACTCGCCCGCCGCGAGCACCAGCGCCCCGAGGCTCATGACGGCTCTCCCAGGCGCCGCGGCGTGACGAGCGCCCCCGAGGCTTGGCTCGCATCCGCCGGCAGCACGCCCCGTCGCACGGCCACCAGCTCGGCCGTGATGCTGAGCGCGATCTCCTCCGGCGTCACCGCGCCGAGGTCGATGCCGAGCGGCGAGCGCAGGCGGGCGAGACGCTCCTCGCTCATGCCCTGCGCGCGCAGGCGCATGACGAACTTGTTGCGCTTGGTGCGGCTCGCGACCAAGCCGACGAAGCCGGCGCGCGAGCCGAGCAGTGCCTTCACGAGCGCCTGATCGAGCGGATGATCGTGCGTCACCACGACCGCGTACGTGGCCTCGTCGATCAAGAGCTCGGGCAGGGCCACCTCCGGCTCCTCGTTCACCACCTGCTCCGCGGAGGGGAAGCGCTCACGGCGCGCCCATTCCTCACGCTCGTCCACCACCGTCACCTCGAAGCCCACGCGGCTCGCGGTCTCGACCAGGGCCCTGCCGATGTGGCCGCCCCCGAAAACGATCAGGCGCTCGGCGCCGCGCACGCGCTCGAAGAAGATCTTCATCTCGCCGCCGCAGCACATGCCGAGATCGCGCGTGAGATTGAGCGTGACGAGACCGGTGCTTTCGCGCTCCGACGACAAGCGCCCGCGCGCTTCTTCGAGCACACGGCGCTCGATGGCGCCGCCCCCCACCGTGCCCACGGCCCGGCCATCGGCCAGAACGAGCAGCTTGGCCCCCGCCACCTGCGGCGCCGAGCCGGTCACCTCGACCACCGTGGCGAGCACCGCCGCCGTGCGCTCCCGGCGCGCGCGCACGAGCCATTCGTGCACGTCGGCCGAGCTGTCCGGGTTGGTGAAGTGGTCGCGCGTCATTTCGCTCCCAGGGCGGCCGCCAGAGCGCGCCGCACGTACACGCGCACCATCTCGTGCCTCCAGTCGGGATCTACCGTGATGTTGGTGAGCGGATGGCATTGCTTGAACGCCGTCTCGCCGATCTTGGCCATGGCTTCCTCGTCGAGCGCCTGGCCCATGAACCCATCCAGCCCCGCGACCACGCGCGGCTTGGACCCGAGGGCCGCCACCACCAGCCGCAGGCTCCGCGTGGCGCCGCTCGGATCGCGCTCCAGGGCCACGGCCACGGACAGGACCGGGAAATCGATCGCGTTCCGCGGCCTCAGCTTCTCGTATGCCATGGTGAGGCCGGAGGCCGGCCGAGGCAACCGGACCTCGGTGACCAGCTCGTGGGCTTCGAGATGCAGGTTGCGACGGCCCTCGCCCACGAAGAATTTCTCGACGGGGACCCAGCGATCGCCGTCGGCGCTCTCGATGTGCGCCTCGGCGGCGAGCGCGGTCAGGAGCGTAGCGCCGTCGGACGAGCTGGCGGCCACACAGCGCGTGCCGCCCGGCACCACGTGGCAGCGCGTGCCCTCACGCTTGAGACAATAGCCGAGCGACTCGCGCCAGAACGCCGTCTGGTTGTAGTACGTGCAGCGCGTGTCGAGACAGAGATTGCCGCCCACCGTGCCCATGTTGCGGATCTGCGGCGAGGCGATCAGCGAATAGCCGCGCGCCAGCGCCGGGTAATAGGCGCCGAGGAGCGCGTCGCCCGCCGCCTCCGAGAGCGGCGTCAACGCACCCACGTGCACGCCGTCCTTCTCGTCGCGCACGCCGCGGAGTCTAGGCTCCTCGAGGCGCGTGAGATCGACGATGGCCTCGGGCGCGAAGAGGTCGTGCTTCAAGTTGGGCAAGAGATCGGTGCCGCCGGCCATGGGCAGCACCGGCCCGCGGCGCGCGTTCACGTCGCCATGATCGCTCGCGCGATCGCGATTGCCCGTGGCCAGCGTGGCAAGCGCGTCGCCCAGGCGGCGCGGCGTCTCGATGCGAAAGCGCGGCAGCGGAAGCATGCTACGAGCGCCCTTTCCACGGGCGAGCGGCCGCGCGCCGAGCCGCGATCGCCGCGCGCACGCGCCCCGGATAGAACGGCAGGTCGTTCACACGCGCCCCCACCGCATCGTAGATGGCGTTGGCGATCGCCGGCACGCTGGGATGGAGCGGCCCCTCGCCCGCTTCCTTGGCGCCATACGGACCTTCGCGATCCAGGCTCTCGATGATGAGCGACTCCATGTCGGGCGTGTCGAGCGACGTGGGCAAGCGATAATCGAGCAGCGACGGCCCGCGATGCAGGCCGTTGGGCTGGAAGTCCTGCTCCTCGAAGAGCGCCTCGGCGTAGCCCATGTAGGCGCTGCCTTCCATCTGGCCTTCGACCAGCGTGGGATTGAGCGCCCGCCCACAATCGTGCGCCACCCAGATCTTCTTCACCTGGACCAAGCCCGTCTCTTCCTCGACTTCGACTTCGGCCACGTGCGCGGTGAACGAATACGCGGGCGACGCGCCGATGGTGCCGCCGCGATACTCGCCGTGCACCGCGTCGCCGGGCGATTTGTAGGAGCCGGTCGAGCCCAGCGTGCCGAAGCGCGCCTCGGCGGCCTGGAACGCCTGGGCCACGGGCACGATGCGCTCCTGGTCGCCGGGCACGAGCGCGAACCCGCCCGCGAGCTCGATGCGCTCGGGTGCTACGTCCCACACGGCGGCTTGCGCCTCGCGCACCTGGCGCTTGAGCTTGCGCGCCGCGTCGAGCGCGGCGTTACCGGCCATGAAGGTGATGCGGCTCGAGTAGGCGCCGAGGTCGACGGGCGCGAGATCGGTGTCGCCGGCCACCACGCGGATCGCTTCCACCTCGACGCCCAACTCCTCGGCCACGATGTAGGCGAGCACCGAGTCGCAGCCCTGGCCGATGTCGCTCACGCCGCTGAACACCGTGACACGCCCCGAGCGGTCGACCTTGATCTGGCAGCCCGACTGCGGCATGTCGTTGGGGTAGATCGGATAGTTGGTGCCCGAGATGTAGGTCGAGCCCGCCACCCCCACGCCCTGGCCGTAGGGCAGCCGGCGATGCTTCTTCTTCCATTCGCTGGCGCGCTCGACGGCGTCCAAGCACTGCGGGAAGCCGTTCGAGGTCACGCGCATCTCGTTCACGGTGCGCGTGTCCTCGCCCATCAGATTCTTGCGGCGCAGCTCGATGGGATCGAGATCGAGCCGCTCGGCGAGCACGTCGAGCGCGCACTCGAAGGCGAAGCGCGGCTGCACCGAGCCGTGCCCGCGCTTGGGCCCGCACGCCGGCTTGTTGGTGAACACGCGCGTCGAGTCGAACTCGTAGGCCGGCATCACATAGGGCGCGCACAGGAGCTGCCCGGAGTAATACGTGGTCACGAGCCCGAACGACGAATAGGCGCCGCCGTCGATGTGGATCTTGGCGCGCACGGCGGTGAGCTTGCCCTCGCGCGTGGCGCCCACTTCGTAGGCCAGGCGCATGGGATGGCGGCCGCGATGCGAGTAGAAGACCTCCTCGCGCGTGTAGAGGATCTTCACCGGGCGCCCGGTCTTCTGCGACAGGCGCGCCACCGCGAACTCGAGGTCGAAGGGCTCGCTCTTGCCGCCGAAGGCGCCGCCCACGCCGGGCTGGATCACGCGGATGCGGTCCATGGGCATCTCGAGCACGCGCGCCAGCTCGCGATGCAGGTAGTGCGGCACCTGCGTGCTCGAGTAGAGCGTGAGCAAGCCCTCGGGCCCGAAGTCGCCGATGGCGCAATGCGGCTCGATGGGCGCGTGCGTCGAGCCGGCGTAGAACCAGGTGTCGCGCACGACCTCGTCGGACGCGGCGAGCCCGCCCTCGACGTCGCCAAACGTGAGGTGCACGTGCTTCGACACGTTGCCGACCTTGGCGAACGGATTGACCTGGTTCTCGGGATGCGCGAGCGCTTCCTCGACCGTGAGCAGCGGCGGGAGGAGCTCGTACTCGACTTCGATCAGGCGCAGCGCGTCGGCCGCCGTGCGCTCGTCGTCGGCGGCCACCGCGGCCACGCCGTCTCCGATATAGAGCGCCTTGTCGAGCGCCAGGGGGTATTCGTCGCGCGTCCACGGAATGATGCCGTAGGGCACCGGAAAGTCGCGCCCCGTGACCACGGCGTGCACGCCCGGAAGCGCCAGGGCGCGGCGCGCGTCGATACCCTTGATACGCGCGTGCGCATGCGGCGAGCGCAGGATCTTGGCGTGCAGCATCCGCGGAAGGACGATGTCGTCGGTGTAGAGGAGCTGGCCGGTGACCTTGCGGCGGCCTTCGACCTTGCGGTTGCGCTTGCCGATGACCGAGAAGTGTTCCGTCTCGGTCGGACGCTCCGTGCGCGGAGGAGCCTTGGCGCTCACGGCCACTCCCCCGCCGAGCGCGCGGCGCGCAGCGTGGAAGCGGCTTCGAGCACGGCTTCAATGATCTTGGTGTAGCCGGTGCAGCGGCAGAGATTGCCGGACAGGGCCTGGCGCACGTCGTCGGCCGTGGGCTGGGGATTGGATTCCAGGAGGGCCGCAGCGCTCATGAGAATGCCCGGCGTGCAGAAGCCGCACTGGGCGCCGCCCTTGAGATCGAGCGCGTCCTGCACCGGGTGCAGGCGCCCGGCCCGCGCCAGACCCTCGACTGTGGTCACCCGGCGCCCCTCGGCGGCGCGCGCCAGCGTGATGCAGGAGAGGATCGGCCGCCCGTCGAGCCACACCGTGCACGCCCCGCAATCGCCCTTGTCACAGCCCTGCTTCGAGCCCGTGAGGCCGAGCTCGTAGCGCAGGCACTCGAGCAGCGTGGTGCGCGGCTCGACCGAGACGTCGTGGACGTCTCCGTTCACGGCGATCGGGAACGTTTCCTTCACTCGACCTCCGACATGCGCCAGCGCATACGAACGCGGGTCTCAGAGCGAGATCATGCGCCCGTAGGCTCGCCCCTGAGCGACCCTCGGTATGCGCCAGCGCACATGAGCCGGCCCGAAAAAAGGACGGGCTTTCGGTTCCGGCGCAGGTCACGGCTCATACGGGAAGCGCCAGGGTCCTCTCTCATCGACCCTCCGTATGCGCCAGCGCATGTTGCTCGGATTCCCGACTTGCCGGCACCAACCAGGCCATCAATCAATTCGACTGCACTTTACCGCGTTTCAAGGCTCTAGATCGAGAACCATGGACACAGGCATGTGGTCGGAGCCCGAGCGCTTCCAGGACCATTCGTGCACCGTGACCTCGCGCACCCGCCCAAGCCACGGGCGGCTGACATAGAA
>DASYSL010000006.1:0-2014 GCA_036003365.1 Candidatus Eiseniibacteriota bacterium | reverse complement strand
CCGAAGCGCACCTGCCTCACGCCCGAGGCCGAGAAGCGCCTCGCCAGCGTGCTCCGTGATCACGGCGTCTCGGTCGTGCTGCTTGCCGGATTCCTGCGCATGGTTCACGAAGATCTCTTGGGCGCCTTTCCCATGTCGGTGATCAACATCCATCCTTCTTTGCTGCCGGCCTTCCCGGGTCTCGAAGCACCGCGCCAGGCGATCGAACACGGCGTCGCCATCACCGGGACCACGGTGCATCTGGTCGACGCCTCGCTGGACGCTGGGCCCATCCTCGCCCAGGCAGCGGTGCCCGTCCTGCCGGGCGACGACGTGGCCGCGCTCACGCACCGCATCCAGGAAGCCGAGCACCGTCTCTATCCCGAGACCGTGCGCCGCTTTCTCGAATCGCCGCCGCGCGTGGAAGGGCGACGCGTGATCTGGCCGGTCTCGACAGCCGCCACGGCGGCGTCCGCTGCGTCTGCTGCGCCCGCTGCGCCCGCTGCGCCCGGGGACGAAGCCCGATGAGAGCCCGCTGGCGTGCCCTGCGCGACGTGCGCGCTCTGCTCTTCGATCTCGGGGGCACCGTGCTCTCGATCGACCACCCTCGCATCGCGTCCTACCTCCCGGAAGAGGGTGTCGTCGTGGCCGAGGGCTGGGTGCCGCGCGCCGAGCGAGCGGGGCGCGTGCGTCTCGACCGCCTGGTGCGCGAGGGGGCCAGCGGCTCGGCGCAGTGGCGCGGATTCTTCGAGGCGTTCCTGCACGAGGCGGGCGCCTCCGAGGAGCGCATGGATACCCTGTTCGAGCGCGTGGCGGAATTCCATCATCGCCAGCATCTGTGGAATCGCCCCGTACCAGGCGCGCGCGAGGCGATCACCGCGCTCGGGCACGCCGGCTATCGTCTGGCCGTCGTCTCCAATTCCGACGGCCGCGCCGAATGGCTCCTCGGCACCGTGGGGCTGGCGCGCGAGTTCGAGTTCGTCGTCGACTCGGCGGAGGTCGGTTACGACAAGCCCGATCCGCGCATTTTTCAGATCGCCTGCGAGCGCTTCGGTCTCGCGCCGGAGCGCTGCGCCTATCTCGGTGACGTCATGACCATCGATGTCGAAGGCTCGGCGCGGGCGGGGTTGCGCCCCATCCTCGTCGACCACTATGGCTCATATGCGGCGGCCGAAGTCCCGGCGGAGGTGCCGCGCGTGGTGGAAGCGAGCGAGATCGTGGCCGGAATGCGTGCCGCCTCGTCCGAGAGCGGCGAGATCGATCCCGTCGACGGCAGGGAGGGAAACCGATGAGCCCGACGAGCGAGGCGCTGCATACGATCGTGATCCCGGGCGTGCGCCCGCGGCACGAAGGCAAGGTGCGCTCGGTGTACGAGGCGGGTGACGATCTTCTCCTGCTCGTGGCCACCGACCGCATCTCGGCCTACGACTCGATTCTCCCGACGGCGATCCCCGACAAGGGACGCGTGCTCACGCAGCTCTCGATCTACTGGCTGGCGAAGCTTGGCGCCGCCTCCCCGCACCATCTCGTGAGCGCCGACCTGGCCGATTTCCCGGCGCCCTTCCGCGATCATCCCGAGCTCGACGGCCGCTCGATGCTCTGCCGCCGTGCGCGCCGCGTCGACGTGGAGTGCGTGGTGCGCGGCTATCTCACCGGCTCCGGATACAAGGAATACAAGAAGAGCGGCACCCTGAACGGCGAGCCACTGCCGGCCGGCTTGCGCGACGGCAGCCGGCTCGAGCCGCCGCGCTTCACGCCCACGACCAAGGCCGAGGTGGGCCACGACATGCCCATGACCCGCGAGGAAGTGGTGGCCGAGGTCGGGCGCGAGGCCGCCGAGGAGCTGGAGCAGCGCAGCCTCGAGATCTATCTGGAGGCGGCCGGGCGCTCGCGCGAGGCGGGCTTGATCCTGGCCGACACGAAATTCGAGTTCGGCTGGATCGACGGACGGCTGTCCTTGATCGACGAGGTGCTGTCGCCCGACGCCTCGCGCTTCTGGGACGCGACGGCCTACGATCAGGGGCGTCTCGAGTCG
>DASYSL010000005.1:0-5994 GCA_036003365.1 Candidatus Eiseniibacteriota bacterium | reverse complement strand
TCGAAGTAGCGATCGCCGTCGAACACGCCGGTGTCGGCGAGCTCGTATTCGTGCTCGTCGCGGCCGCGACGGCGGTTTTCATCGACCAGCTGGGTGTAGGGGAATTCAGCCTGCGGATACTTATAGAGCGCCTTCGAGTAGCTGTGCGTCGGCGTGGCGTCGAGGTAGTAGTAACACTCCTTCACGTCCTCGCCGTGATTGCCTTGCGGCTCCGACAAGCCGAACAGACGCTCCTTGAGGATGGGATCGCGGCCGTTCCACAAGGCGAGCGCCAGGCACATGCGCCCCTGGCGGTCGCAGAGGCCGAGCAGGCCGTCCTCGCCCCAACGGTAGGCGCGGCTCCGCGCATGATCGTGCGGGAAGTAATCCCAGGCGGTGCCATCGGCGGAGTAGTCCTCGCGCACCGTGCCCCACTGGCGCTCCGCGAGGTAAGGCCCCCAGCGCTTCCAGTTCTTCTCGCGCGTGGCGTCTTCGTGGAGTCGACGGGCTTCGAGTGTGGGGTCCGCCATGCGATCCGCCGTCAGGCCGGGTACGTCTCCTCGCGCAGACGTTTCTCGAGGTGGGTGAGCGCGAGGCGCAGATCCTTCTCGTGGCGCTTGCGGAAGGAAAGGAGAGAGAAGACGCCGCCCAAGAGGCCGCGCCCGTAGAACCACAGAACGCCGGTGAGGCGCGTCCCGTCGCCGTCGGGCTCGAGATGGTATTCGGCGTGCGCATCGCGCCAGAGCACCGCCCGGCCCTGCCGCTGCTCGTTCTTCTGGTCCATCTCGATGCGGCGGCCTTCGTTCCAGACGGTGACTTCGTCGTCGCGCTGCCCGAGCACGCCGTTGCGGTCGAGCTGGAGATGGCGCCGCTGGCCGACGCCCTGCGGCGGCCCGCCGTCGAGCTTGCACGAGGCCACGTAGGGGAACCAGTACGCGTAGCGCTCGGGCTCGCTGACATAGGCCCACACGCGCTCCGGTCGTGCGTCCAGCCGGCGCGAGACCTTCACCTGATAGCGGCGCGGTGCGGCCCAGATCAGGAGCAGGAGCGTGAGCACGAACGCCAGGACGAACGCGACGGCATAGCCCATGAACACGCCTGCCTCCTCGATCTCGTGCGGGACGTCGCGGAAGATATCAGCCCACGGCTACTTGGGCGAGGCCTCGTCGATGGCGCCGTCGGCAAGCGCGGCGACGGAGCGGAGCGAAACCCGGCTTGCCAGCGTTTCGCGCGCCACGAGCGACGGGCGCTCCACCTCGCGAAACCAGATCAGCGTGGCGGGCGAGTCGTGGCGGAGCGTGGCGACGAAGACGTCGAGATCGTTCACACGCGCGCCGGTGTCGTAGAAGAGATGCGCGCGCGGTGTCAGCCGCACCGGCCGCTCGAGCGCGAGCCAGGCGATCTCGGGGGCGTTGGAATAGAGGGGATCGCCGGGCGGCGCGGCACGCAGCAGCGCCAACGTGGGCGACGCGCTCCAGTGCCGGTCGGCGAACCCAGGCACGCCATCGCGCCGATAGAGAGCAACGGATTCGGTGTCACGCATGAGCGCGCGCGCGAACCACACGAGCGCGAGGATCATGAGCCCCCCGCGCGCCACGCGACCGGGCGCGCGTGCCACAGCCACGAACCCGCCGGCGATCAGAGCGATGGAGAGCGGGAGAGCGAGACGAATGTCGAGCGGATCGGAACCCCAGATGGAAGAGACGATGATCACCGCCAGTGAATAGAGCGCGACGAAGAGCGTGAGCGGACCCGGCTGCCGACGATCGAGCGCAAGCCAGCCGAACGCCCCGGCGAAAACGGTGAGAACGAGCTTGATGGGGCCGGGCCAGGACCAGGGAAGCAGAGGATCGATGGCGCTGTGCACGAACGCCGAGATGTTTGCGGCTGCCGTGTACCCGGGCGGCTCCCGCAGGCCGGTGGCGGTTCCGGTGAGCAACGCGTTGCGCCCCAACCAGAGCGCGAGCGGCGCCAGAGAGAGCCCCGCGTACCACAAGGCTCGGCGCCAACGTCGTTGTGATGCGAGCCAGAGGACGCCGGCGGCCACGAGCGTCACGCCGAGATAGCGCATGAGACAAGCGAGTGCCGCCAAGGCGGCGGCCGCACGCCAGCGACGGGCGTCGAGCGCGAGTACCCCGAGAAGTGCTAGGAACAAGAACGGCGCATCCGACCACAGGTGCGCCGACACGAACCACAAAGGGAACGACACCGCAGCAACGAGTGCCGCACCATACCCGGCAAGCCACGAACCGGATGCGCGGCTCGTCCATGCGCCCAGGGCCCACGAGACGCCGGCCGCGGCAAGGGCGCCGGTCGCCCGCGCCCATAGCAAGGGCGCCACGCCCAGCTTGATGCCGAGCGCCAGCCATGCGGGCAGCAAGGGCGCCCATTCGACCAGCGGGCCGCCTTCGACGCGCCGCCAGCCGAGTCCGGCCGCCAGGCTCTTCGCCGCCGCCAGGAACTGCACCGAATCGGGAGAGAGGCCGGGACCGAACGGCGCGGTGGCCATCCACACCCAAGCGCCGGCCAGGAATGCTGGCGCGGCGAGCCCGAGCTCGCGGCGATTAGCCTCGAGCAACCGCAACGAGGGCCCGCGCGCGTACGGGATCGACCGGGTTTCCGACCTTGCCGTCGCGCTTGAGCCAGGTGCCGACGATGGCGCCATGCGCTTCCTGCAAGGCGCGCGCGAGCGTGCGGTCGGTGACACCGCTGGCGACCAGCACCGGAGCTTCGGGCACCGCCTGGCGCACGCGGCGCACGTCCTCGAACGACGTCTCTTTGCCGGTGCCGCTCCCGGTCACGAGCAGCACGTCGGCGCCGCCACGCGCGTACGTGTCCTCGGCGATGAGCGCCAAGTCGGCGATGCCGAGCGGGCTCGCGTGCTTCACGTCGACGTCGGCGAACACGAGGGGCGCGTTCTCAGCCGCGCCGGCCCACAACCGCGAGCGCTCGCGCAGCGTCTCCGCGGCGCGTCCCTGCACGAGTCCCTGATCGGTGACGCTCGCGCCCACGTGCACGTTCACGCGCACGAACGAAGCCTTGGTCGCCGCGCACAGGCCGAGCGCCGAGCGCGCGTCGTTGCGCAGCACGTTGACGCCGATAGGGAAGCGCACCGCGCTCCCGATCGCGGCCAGCGCCACGGCCATCGCCGCCACGGTTTCCGAGGGCACCCGCTCGGCGTGAAACGGCACATCGCCGAAATTCTCGACCATGATGCCGTCGAGGCCGGCTTCCTCGATCGCGCGTGCGTCGGCCACTGCCGTTTCCACGACGCGATCGAGCGAGCCGGCGTAATCAGGGCTCCCCGGCAGCGCGCCCAGGTGCACCATGCCGATCACGACCCGTGGCTTGCCAAACAAGGATTCGAGGGGCATCTTTCCTCCGATTGCCATCCGGCCGGCCAATGTAGCAGAGGAGCCCTCGTTGTCCCCATCCAAGGCGGCGGCGTCGCGCCTGGCGCAGCTCGCCCGTCGCATCCCCACGTGTGAGCGATGCCCGCGCCTGCGCGCCTATTGCCGCGAGGTGGCGCGCGTGAAGCGCCGCATGTTTCGCGACTGGTCGTATTGGGGAAGGCCGGTGCCCGGCTTCGGCGATCCGGAAGCGCGGCTCTACATCGTGGGCTTGGCACCGGCGGCGCACGGCGGCAATCGCACGGGGCGCATCTTCACCGGCGACCGCTCGGGCGATTGGCTGTACGGCGCGCTCTTTCGCCACGGCTTCGCGAGCCAGCCCGAATCGGTGTCGAAGGACGACGGCATGCGCGTGAAGGACGTCTACATCGCGGCCGCCGCGCGTTGTGCGCCGCCTGACAACCGGCCGACACCGGAAGAGCTGGCGCGCTGCCGCCCGTATCTCAGCGAAGAATTGGGCGCGCTCACCAAGCTGCGCGTGGTCATCGCCCTCGGTGGCATCGCGTGGGAAGCGATGCTGCGCGTGTGGATGGAAGACGGTCACGGCATTCCGCGCCCGCGCCCCAAGTTCGGCCACGGCGCCGTGGCGCGCGTCGCGGCCGATCTTCCCGTGCTTCTCGGCTCGTATCATCCAAGCCAGCAGAACACGCAGACCGGCCGGCTCACGGTGCCCATGTTCGACTCGGTGTTTCGGCGTGCGAAAGAATTGATCGAGGAGGAGCGATGAAGGAAGCGCGCTTGCGCTTCGCGCCGCTCACGCCCGAGCGCTGGGACGCTTTCGCCGAGCTCTTCGGTCCGCGCGGGGCGTGCGCCGGTTGCTGGTGCATGTGGTGGCGGCTCGAGCGCAAAGACTACCGCGCCGGCCAGGGAGCCACCAACAAGCGCCGCATGAAGCGCTTGGTTGAAAAAGAGCCGCCCGGGCTGCTCGCCTACGCGGGGAAGCGCGCCGTGGGCTGGGTGGCGCTGGCTCCGCGCTCCGAGTATTCCGGTCTGGCGCGGGCGCGCACGCTCAAGCCGGTGGACGATCAGCCGGTGTGGTCCGTGACCTGTTTTTACGTGGCCAAGGATTTCCGGCGCCGGGGCACGACGACGGCCTTGCTCGAAGCCGCTGCCGCATACGTGCGCCGCCGCGGTGGCCGCATCCTCGAAGGCTATCCGAGCCCTCCCGGCGGACCGTGGCCCGACGCCTTCGCCTATACTGGGCTCGTGCCCGCATTCGAACGCGCCGGATTCCACCTCGCCGCCAAGCCGTCGGGCGCACGCCGCATCATGCGGCGCACGCTGACCAAGGATTGATCATGCTCGAAAGCTTGACCCAAAAGCTCGAAGGATTCGTTCGCAACGTCACGGGCCAGTCGCGCATGACGCCGGAGAACGTGCGCGAGAGCCTCGCCGACGTGCGGAAGGCGCTGCTCGAAGCCGACGTCAGCTATCAGGTCGTGAAGGACCTGATGGCGCGCATCGAGGAGCGCGCCACCGGTCAGGAAGTGCTGCGCGGCGTGTCGCCCGGCCAGCAAGTGATCCGCGTCGTGCACGAGGAGCTGACCCGCATCATGGGTGGCGGTGCGGCCTCGCTCGCCGAATCGCCGCGCTTTCCGACCGTGATCATGGTGGCCGGCCTGCAGGGTTCCGGAAAAACCACCTTCGTCGGCAAGCTCGCGTACCAGCTACGCCAGAACAAGAAGAAGCGCGCGCTGCTGGCGTCGGCCGACGTGCACCGTCCGGCCGCCATCGAGCAGCTGCGCGTGCTCGCCGAGGGCGCCGGACTCGACTTCTGGCTCGCGCCCCAAGGCTCGCCGCCCGAGGCCATCGCCAAGGGCGCGCTCGAGGAAGCGCGCCGCCGCGGCTTCGATTACCTGATCTTCGACATCGCCGGCCGCCTGCACATCGACGACGAGATGATGCAGGAAGCGGAGACCATCCGCGGCACGCTGCACCCGCACCAGGTGTTGCTCGTGGTCGACGGCATGAGCGGCCGCGACGCGGTGAACGCGGCGCAAGCCTTCAAGGAGCGCTTGGGCGTGGATGGGCTCGTGCTCTCCAAGATGGATGGCGACGCGCGCGGCGGTGCGGCGCTGTCGATCCGTGCCGTCACCGGCGTGCCCATTCTTTTCCTCGGCACGGGCGAGAAGGTCGAGCAGATGGAGATCTTCCATCCCGACCGCCTCGCCTCGCGCATCCTCGGCATGGGCGACGTGCTCACGCTGGTCGAGCGCGCGCAGGAGCGCGTCGATCAGGAGCAGGCCGAGCGCATGGCGAAGAAGCTGCGCAAGGCCGACTTCAATCTGGAAGACTTCCTCGACCAGATGCGCGAGATGAGAAAGATGGGGCCCATCGCCGAGCTGGTGAAGATGATCCCCGGCATGCCCAAGATCGGCGCCGACGAGATCGCCGGCGGCGAAAAGCAGATGAAGGTGACCGAGGCGATCATTCTCTCGATGACGCCCACCGAGCGCCGCCGCCCGCAGCTCCTCAACGCCTCGCGCCGCCGCCGCATCGCCGCCGGCAGCGGCACCACGGTGCAAGCCGTGAACCGCCTCATCCGCGACTTCGAAGGCATGCAGAAGATGATCAAGCAGATGGGCAAGAGCGGCATGGCCCGCAA
>DASYSL010000004.1:0-60695 GCA_036003365.1 Candidatus Eiseniibacteriota bacterium | reverse complement strand
CAGGAACAGACGCAGCTCGTGCTCGATGTCGCGCCCCGTGTAGCGATAGCGGCTGTAGCCGATGCCGTGCCGCGTCTCGTAGCGGCCCGGGCCCGGTGCTGGCCCCGGCGTCGCCGACCAGAAGGCGCCGCTCTCCTCGTCGCGCACGTAGAAGGCTTCGCCGTGCGGGTCGAGGACGGGATCGTTCGACCACGGCGTGAGCCGGTGCTCGCGGCTGTTCTGGCTCCAGGTGCTGAGGCTTCCCGTCTCGCTCGCGAGAAAGCCGAAGCCCTCGCGCGCGATCACGTTCACCCACGGCTGCGGCGGCAGGCGCAGGGCGCCCGAGGGCTCACGCTCGAAGCGCACCACGTACTCGTCGCCTTCGGCGGAGAACCCGCCGTAGCCGTTGAACTCCGCGAGCACCTCGTCGGCGGGCGGCACCAGCTCGGGCGCCGCCACTCTCGCGGCTCGCGGCGTCTCCCACTCGGGATCGTCGCGCCAGCCGTCGATGTCCAACGCTTCGTCGCGCGCCACGAAGGCCGCGGCGGCTTCGAGCGCGGCCACGCCGGCCGCGTCCGCCGTTCCCACCCAAGCGCCCATCGTCTCCGCTGCCTTCTCGATCCACGGCGAGCGCGCGATGGTCTCGTACACGAGGATGAGCTTCGACGGCAGCCCTTTGGCGCGCAGGTACTCGTGGCGGCGCAAGAGCTCCTCGGCGACGCGCGCCGAGCCGGACTTCTTGGCGTGGAAGAACACGAAGGGCTCGCCCGGCTGCGCGCCGAAACGCCGGATCGACTTCCAGTCCGGCAAGCCCGCGCCACGCGGCAGTCCCGGCACACCGAATTGCTGCGCCACCCACGACGACTGCGCGCCCCCCGCGGTCTTCTCGTCGAGGCCGAAGCGATCGAGCAAGCCGAACTCGTGCGCTTCGGCCGCGGCGAAGAACGAGTCGACAGCACTCGCGGTCCGGGCCGTGGCGAGAGCTTCGAGCGCGCCCTGCCAGCTCTCCCCCGCCGCCAGCGCCAGCGTGAAGCTCACGCTGCCACCGGGCTCGAGGTCGAAGCGGCGGCGCAAGCAGAAGAGCGGATCGAGCACGTTGCCGGTCGTGCCCGGCAATGCGGTCCCACGCTGCAACAGCTCGGGCGCAGCCGAGAAGTTTCCGCGCCCCCACAGGAGTGCCCGGTCGGTCTCGAACTCGAGAGCGCCAGGGCCGTGCAGCGCGGCGGCGAGACAGGGATGGCGCTGATCGCGATCGCGCGGCCGCCGGCCCGCCACGAGCGCGCCACGACCGGCGTCCCAGGCGGTCTCGACGAAGAGCTTGGAGAAGGCGGGATGCGAGGCGTCGGCCTCGGCGCGCTGCAGCACGATGTCCATGGTGGCCGCGAGCTCGAGCGCGCGCGGCTTCTCGAGCAGGTTCTTCAAGCGCACGCGGCGCAGCTCGAGGGGATGGTCGGGCGCGACAGCGATCTCGATTTGCGTCTCGAGGTCGTCGACGACGCGCTCGAACGTGAACCCGCCGGGGCGCCACGACACCTGCTCGCGCTCGGCCTCGCCCCCGAACGGGAAGCGCGTCAAGGTCCGCATGACGCCGCGGTCGCGCTCGCGCAGCCAGAAGAGAACGCCGTCCGTGTCGGCCGTGCGATCGGGCCGCCAGCGCGTGAGCGCGTCACCGCGCCAGTACGATCCACCGGTGCCCGCCGCGGTGACGACGGAGACGTAATCGCCGTTCGAAAGCACGCCCGCCGGAAAGATCGCGAGTCGTTTGCGCGTGCGATGCGCGGCCTGAGTGACGGAGGCGGAGCCCATCACACGCTCAGCGATCCAGCACCACGATTTTGCGCGCTGCCGAGCCGGCCGCCGTCTCGATGCGCGCGAGATACACGCCCTGGCGCAGGCCCGCGGCATCGAGAGCCACCGAGCCCTCGCCTGCCGGCCGCTCGTCGTCGATCAGCACGCGCTCCTGCCGCCCGCGCGCGTCGTAGAGCACGAGCCGCACGCGTCCCGCCTGCGCGAGACGAAAGCGCAGAATGCCGCGGCCCGTGATCGGACTCGGCTCACTGGCCGCGAGCGCGACCGCGCTCGTGAGCGCCGGCGGCGAGCCCACGGCGGTGGTATTGCTCGCCGGCAGGAAACCGGCGCGCGTGAGGCCGTTTTGGATCGCGGGGATCTGCATGAAGCGTTTCCAGATGCCCTCGCCGGTGTAATTCTCGATCATCATCACGATCGGGCCCTGGTCGATGCCGAGGAAGTCGGTGTCGTACCAGGCCGGCACCTTGCTCAGATTGAACGCGTCCTTGAACCCGTACGTGCCCCAGAGCAGCGGGTAGTTGTTGTACATGTTGCGGAGCGTCGGCATGCAGACCTCGGGCGCGAACGGCAAAGAGCCCGCGACCGCCGTGGGCGACAAGGTGCCGTTGTCGGTCTGCGGCGGCGGCGCGCCACGCGCCGTGTAGCCCACGTTGGGATCGTCACCCGCCGTGATCCCCCAGAGCGAATCGCTGTACCCCACCCAGTGCCCCGGATCAGCGATGCAGTAGGCGTGCTGCGCCAAGGTGGCCCGCCGCGAGTTCTCGGCGTAGGTGATGCCATGCGTCGGATTGCGCATGTAGGCATCCTGGATGTTGCGGAAGTCGATCCAGCAGTGCGAGTACTGATGGCCGAAGAGCGGCGGGAAGATGATGTAGTTGTAGCCGTACTGGTTGCCGAAGCTGTACGTCGAGGTCCAGCCCGGATTCCACAACGTCGTGTCCACCTTGAACGTGGTCGATCCGAGCGCCTCGATCTCCAGGATCATGGCCTCGTTGTAGCCCTGCCACTGCCCGAAGCCGCTGAAGCCCCCGCCGCCCGGCTTCCAGCCCATGTAGAGACGCTGGGTTCCATTCCGGAAGAACGTCCAGTCCATTCGGTCGTAGAGAGAGTCGGCCATGGTGGCGATGGCCACTTCCGTCGTGTCGTCGGGATCGTTGAAATAGGCGCCCGCGTCGAGCACGCCGGCCATGAGCAGAGCAGTGTCGATGGTGGAGAGCTCCGGATCCCAGCCCGGCATGCGGAAGCCCGAGTTCATGTCGAGGAAGTGATAGAAGAAGCCGCGATAGCCAATGGTGTTCGAGGTGGCCGTGCCCTGCGGCCAGGTGTAGAAGGTGTGCAGCGTGTTGTACACGCGCTGTCGCGCGTCGTCACGCGTCACCCAGCCGTGGTCCACGCCCACGCAGATGGAGGAAAGCCCGAAGCCGACGGCGGCGATGCTGCACGGCGAGCCCATGGTGCTGCGGTCCTTGATCATGCCCAAGGTCGGGTTCGCCTCGTTCCAGAAGTAATTGAAGGCGGCGTGCTGGATGTTGTCCAAGATCTCGCCGTCGGAGAGCTGGGCGCGCGCCGGCGCGGCCAGACAGACCGTCGCCAGCAAGACCCAGAGAGTCTTCGATCGAATCGTTCGCATGGATGCCTTTCCGTCCCGGCCCCGAGGCCGCGGGTGTCTCTTCTAGAAGTGTAACGCCACCGTGATGCGATGCGTGTCGTTCAATCGACCCTGGTCGGCCCACGCGTAATCGATCGCGTAGCCGTTGCCGTGGCCGCCGAGCTTGCCCTTGAGGCCGGCGCCCAGCGTGAGGCCGACCTCCGAGTCCTTCTGGAACAGGTTCTGGTAGCCGGCGCGCACCGCAAACGCGTTGCGGTACGCGTACTCCGTGCCCAGGCTCACGCTCTCCGTGTTGTCCGCGGGGTGAAACGCGTCCACGGCCATGAGGAGCTGACCATTGGGGCCGATCTTGCGCGGCAAGCTCAGGCCCACGCGAAACAGCACCGGCAAGGGGAACGCGTCCGTGAGCTGGGAAGCCGGCAACGTGCCGTTGTCGCCGTTGACGTTCGGGTCCTGATCGAAAGTGACGCCGAGATCGCGGCCGCTGAAGCTGGCATCGGTGCCGAAGTTGGAAATGCTGGCGCCCAGGTGCAGGCCTTCTTCCGAGAGGCGATAGACCGTGCCCATGTTGAAGACCACGGCACTCGCCGACGTGTGCCAAATCGTCTCTTGCACGAAGCTGGCCTCGAGGCCGGCCGAGAAGCGGTCGGTCACGCGCAGCCCGTAGCCCAGGCCGGCCGCGACGTCGGTGACGTGGAAGAACTCGCCCGTTCCCAGCGGCTGGGCGACCGTGCGCACCTCGATGTCGCCCGACGACAGGGCCGTCAAGCTGAAGTAGGCGTTGCCGATCTTGCCCATCGGTACGCCCACGCCGGCGTAGTTGTAGTTGATGTCGGCGAGCCAGGCGCTGTGCGAAAACGCCACGCCGTACTGCTCGATCTCCGCGATCGCCGCCGGGTTGTAGTACACCCCCTGCTGGTCGTCGAGCAGCGTCACGCCGGCGTTGCCCATGCCGGTGGCGCGCGCGCTCGGCTCGATGAGCAGGAAGTCGCCGAAGGCCGTGCCGGTCTTGGATTGCGCGTGGGCCGCGGAGGCAGTGGCCGTGAGGACGAATCCCAGAAGCAGCGCGCGCGCGGATCTCATTTGATCACCGCCATCTTTCCGGTGAACGTGCGCTGTCCCGGCGCTTCCACCTGATAGATGTACAAGCCCGCGGCCAGGTCGAGGTTGTCCTTGGTGCGCAGATTCCAGGCCACGAAGCCGTCCGTGCCGCCATCCTGGTGCAGGGTCTGCACCAGCTCGCCGCGCACCGTGTACACCCGGACCGTCGCGTTCAGCGGCACGTTCCGGAATTCCACGCGCCGCTCGCCGCGGCCCGAGATGGCGAAGCGCGCCGGCTCGAAGCTGGCAGCACCCACGTAGGGATTGGGCACGACGTACGGATCGGCCTGGTATTGCTGCGCCGCCAGTGCGGCATCGACGCGCGCCGCACCCGTCTTGAAGGTGAACACGTCGGTGTCATTGAGCGGCCGGATCAGGCGGAGCTGATACACATCCCCGGCGTGCGGCTTCTTGGTCGGCGTCGACGCCAGCTGCAGCCGCCACGTAACTTGCGAGTCGACACTCACCGGAGCCGGGCAGAGAATGTCGATCTGGTCGTTCGGGCTGCTGAGGGTACCGTCGTGGTCGGTGTCCTTGAATTTGAACTTCAAGCGCAGGTCGCCCGAATCGGTGTGCGCGACCACGAAGAACTTGGCCGGTGTCGCCGGGATCGGGTTGATCTGCACGCCGGTGTCGACCACGGCGTCCGCGAAGGTGACCGTCATATCGTCGGGGTAGCCGGGGCGCTTGTAGTTGGGATCGAGGATCTGCAGGTACGAGACATTGACCTTGGCGTCGGTCGCGCTTCCGGCGTCCCATCCGCTGCGCAGCGTGTCGGGATAGGGAGCCAGCGGCTCGCTCACGATGGGCAAGAGGCCCGAGCCCACGGGGCCAATCCCTTGTGCGGAGATGTCGGAGCCCTTGGTGAACAGCACCTCGCCGGTCGTGCTGTCCTTCAAGCTGTACGTCGAGGCGCGCACGCTGTCCGGAGACGGCGTGGAGAAGCGCATGGTGAACAGGTGACCATCCGGCACGAGGTCGGAATTGACGACCTGAACGTCGACGTGTCCGGTGCCGTTCCCGGCCACGTGCACGGCGCTGTCGGCGTGGGCCGGCACGAAACCCGGCACCCGTGGATTGGCCCGCGCGGCGACCACGTTCTTGGGTAGGATGAGCCCCCCGCGCGTGGTGCGCTGGACGGAGATCGCGTTCTCCGAAGGATAGAAGCCGAGCGACTCGCCTCCCGGCTCATAGCCGAAGTCGTAGGCGGTCACCGCGTAGTAGTACTGCTGCCCGTTCACGGCTGTCGTGTCGGTGAACGTGTGGGTGATGCCGGTGTCCGAGCCCAGCCAGTAGGCGACGCCGTTGATCGTGCGCTTCGAGAAGCCCTTCTTGCCGTCCACGAGATCGAACTGCGCCAAGGGCTTGCCATTGCCGGGCTGCGGCCCGGTTCCCTGACCGTTTGAGATCACCTGCGGATCGGTGAACTCCGGGTCGGTGGAGCGATAGATCCGGTAACCCTCGAAATCGAAGATGCTGCTCACCGGGTCGACGCTGCGCTCCGAGTCGTCGGTCCACGACAGCGTCACACGGCCGTCGCCCGGCTCCGCCGTCACGGTGGGCGCCTTGGGCGGCACCGCGAACTGATAGTTCGCGTTGTAGATCTGCTGCACGGTCTTCACGTTCTCGCGCAGCTCGTCCAGGTCGCCGCCGAAGGCGAGGGCCAGGCTGAAGCGCTCGTGCTTGCCCGCCTTGAGCGAGAACGGTCCCGAGGCGAAGAGGAATCCGATGTTGTAGTTCTGGGCGAGCGGTGGATCGAAACGGTTGCTGGTGATGGGATCGGTGAACTGGGCATAGAGCTTGGCGGGCCAGTCCTGGCTCTCGGTGTAGAACAGGATGTTGTCCGTCGGCCCGCCCGGCACGGCGGAGCGAATGCGGTTCATCTTGAAGCCGGTGAGGCCGATCTGGTCCGACTCGTTGAGATCGGTCTGATCGAAGTTGGGCTCGCCCGCCGTGGGCATGCCGTCGCCCTCGCCCGTGTCGTGCGTGCCCGCCACGCCGTCGGCGCCCACGTCGTCCAGGGGTTGGTTCCAGTCCATGTCCTCGTCGCCCGTCCACCAGCGGCCATTCTTGTAGGCCGGGCGCTGCTCCAGGGGGCCGTAGAACGCCTCGAACTTGGTCAGATCGTAATGCGTGCTGACGTAGGCTCGGATGTTCTCCTGGCCGGTGATGACTTCCCCCGGGCCGCTGTCACGCGCCTCGTCGGTGATGCCGTCGCCATCGTCATCGACGTGGTCGAATGCATTTCCGGGCGTCTCGAGAT
Organism: Candidatus Eiseniibacteriota bacterium; assembly: GCA_036003365.1. Taxonomy (GTDB): domain Bacteria; phylum Eisenbacteria; class RBG-16-71-46; order RBG-16-71-46; family DASYSL01; genus DASYSL01. The sequence continues at coordinate 53,934 of DASYSL010000004.1, read as the reverse complement.
ACGCGTAGCCGAGATAGCCGGTCTTGTCGCACTTGCTGATGAGATCGACCCCGTGTCCGTAGTTGTCCCACGTGTACACGAGATTGAGCCCGCTCGAGCGGTCGAAGAAGGCGTTGTCGTCGTCGGACTCGTAGGGGCCCGGATCGCAGCCGATCTGCGAGCCGCCCACGCCCGAGTCCATGTAAAGGCCGAAGAGGATGTTGTCGTTGTAGTCGGTCGTGCCTTCGTTCGTGATGTCGTAATGCCAGAAGATGACGTTCCCGGCCTGCGGGTTCGCCCACTGGAACCCGCGCACCTCGACGCGCAGCCCGAGACCGCGCCGCGTGTGGTCGGTGCTGTCGGGGTTGTAGAGCCACGCGTCGTAGAAGTTGTCGTCCATGACCGTGAAGCTTTCCTGATCGGCCGAGGCGCGTTTGCCGAAGTAGCCGTCCCAGCTGTCATGCCAGCCCGGATCGTCGGGATCGTTCGCCTTGTCCGGCCAGGCGTCCGGCCACGTCCGCGGATCGCTGCTGATGGCCGGCGAGCGCCCGCGATTGACGTTGGGATCGGGCTGGAAGAACCCGGGGCGCGGCTCGAAGCGCATGATCTGGTTGGTGATCGGGCTCGCGATCTGCCGCTCGCGGTAGCCCGTCTCCATGATGTAGGCCTCGGAGCCGTCGGTCTGGTTGATCTTGGCCAGCACGAAGGGCGTGATGCCGTCGGAGTAGTTCATGCCCGAGCCCTTGGGCACCTCGACGGAGTGGAACGTGGTCAGATCCACGTTTCCGGGATCGGACGGGTAATCGCCCACCATGCCGAAGTTCCAGAACAGGGTGCGGATGCGGTTCGCGTCGTGCTGCCCGACACGCTCGGCGTCGATGCGCCCCCGTTTGTCGGGCGGCGGCGACTGCGCCCGCGCCGACAGCACCATCAACGCAGGCGCCGCCAAGACCGAGAAGGTGAAGGCGAGCAAGCGGGCACGGGGCGAACGGAACAACCTACCTCCTATTTGAGTGCTGCGGCGCGCAGCCCGACCTCGATGCGACGCGGCGTGTAATAGCGGGTCGGATCGGGCGGAGCGTTGGGGTTGAGTGTGTAGTAGGGACTGCCGGTGTCGTCGTAAACCGTGCCGTTGAAGTAGCGGGTGTCGAATACGTTGAAGATACGCGCGAACAGGCCCATCTGGAAACCCGTCGCCCGCAGCGATTTCTCCCCGCGCAGGTCCAGCAGATAGGCGTTCGGCTTGCGTCCCGAGTTCTCGCTCGTGCCGCCGCTGAACTCGCCGGCCGGCGTGTACGGCTGGCCGCTCCCGAAGCGGAAGATCGCGCTCGCGCTCCAGTTCGCCGGCTTGGCGAGCGTGCCCGTGAGATTGAGCGTGTGCCGCTGATCCCAGTTGAAAGGAATGAGGCGCGGGTTGGCGTCGAGCCCGGCTTCGGCGCGGGTCGCGGTCTCGTGCGGATCGCTGGTATTTCCTTCCGCGAGCTGGAACGTGTAATCGACGCTGCCTCCCAGCAAGCCCTTGGGCCGTAGATCGAAGGCGACCGTGACGCCAAGCACGTTGCCGAAGTCGACGTTGGCGAGACGCGGATACTCGGCGTCGTTGTATGTCGAGAGGATCTCGGTGCCGAGAAGATCACGGATGTCCTTGTAGAACACGGTGACATCGGCCCCCAGATTCTCGTTGATCGCCTGCTTGTAACCCGCCTGGTACTGAACCGTGCGCTCGGGCTTGATGTCGGGATTGCCGATGGTGCCAATCTTGCTCGTGGCCAGGTCCTCTCCGGCCGAGATGTTGGCGAGCACCGAGTAGTCGGCGTTGGTGAAGATCGTGCCCAAGGGCGGTAATTGATAGAAATGCCCGTACGCGAAGTAGAGTGAGGCGCGCGTATTCACCGGATAGGACACGCCGATGCGCGGCGAGAGCGTCACCTTTTTGGTCGTCGCCACCGCATGTGACGGCGGCGCGCCCTCGATGGTGTTGCCCGGATTCGAGAGATTGCTCGGGACGCTGCTGCGCGCGTCGAAGTAGTCGAGGCGCAGACCGACGCGCAGGTTCAGATCGTTCCACTCCGTCTGCTCCTGCGCATAGGCGGCGCCTTGAATCGGATGGTAGACGGCCAGCCCGGGCAGCTGCTTCGCGGGATCACTCTCGACCCGTTGCAGCGTTTCGCGGCCCGCGATCGTGGTGGGAATCAGGTAGCCCAGGTTGCCGAACTCGAGCCTCGGAAGCTGGAATTCGCCCCCCGCCTTCACCTGGTGATCGTTGGTGATCTGGGTCACGAACGAACCCTTGAAGATCAGAGCGTTGGTGTTCTGGTGGAAGCGGGCGAGCGACACGCCGGCGTCGTAGGGATTGTCGGTCCCGAGCGCGGGATTTCCGTGCGGCGGACCCGCGCGGTCGTAGAGGGTATCGTAGAGGTCCTCGTACACGTGATCGTCGTAGTTGAAGTAGTTCTGGCGCAGGCCGACGCTGTAGAACGACTTCTTGCTCAGCGTGTGCGTCCAATCGAGGCCGTGCACGATCGAGTACGTGTGCTGCTTGGAGAGCCCGTCGGGGTCATAGCGGAACAAGTAATCGGTGCGCTGGCCGTCGATGGTGTTGAAGATCGCCTGGTAGCTGGCCTCGACGTTGTGGATCGATGAGTTCGAGATCTTCGCTACGCCCGACCACTGCCGCGTCTGGCCAAGCGGCACTTCGTGATTGTCGCCGAAGGTGCCGTCGGGATTGAAGACGCGGTTGCCGTAGACGAAGTCGTCGAAGTAGTAGCGCTGCAAGTTGGCCAGGAAGAGCGTCTGCTTCTGTGGTGTGGGACCGGTCAAGCTGAGCTGGAAGTTGCGCACGCCCGTGGGCCGGAAAGCGTACTCGAGATTGCGCTCCTCGGCGTGCCCGGGATAGACGAACCCGCCCGAGAACGCCTCGCCGTCCCAGTGCAGGTTCTTGCTTCCCCGCTTGAGCACCGCGTTCACCACCCCGCTCATCGCCTGCCCGTACTCGGCGTCGAAGGTGCCGCTGATGACCTGCACTTCCTCGAGCAGCGAGCGGTCGAGCTTGAGGCTCGCCGTGTTGTCGTAGGCGTTGTTCATCGAGATGCCGTCGACCTGGTACTGCACCTCACCGAGGCGGCCGCCGCGGAAGTGGCCGTCGACCACACCCGCCTGCAGGTTCACGATCTCGCTCAGCTCCTGCACCGGGAGCGTGGCAATCTGCTCCTTGTTCACGGTGGCAATGGTGCTCGTCTGATGCACGTCCACCACCGGGCTCTTGCCGCTGACCACGATCTCCTTCATCTCGACGGGCGCTTCTTCCATCGAGAGATTGGCCGAGGTGGTGTTGTCGGCGTTCACCTGCACGCCGGTGATCGTCACCGGCCGGTAACCCAGGATCTGGAACTTCACGTCGTAGGTGCCGGCCGGAATGTTGAGAATCGAATAGCGGCCGTCGGTGTCGGTGAAGGCGCCGAGCCTTTGCCCGACGAGCAAGATCGTGACGCCGGGGAGCGGGGCTTTCTTGGCGTCGGTGACACGCCCGGAGAGCTTGCCCGTGGTGCCGGCGATGGCCGGAGAGCCGAGCAGCAAAAGGATGATTCCGGCGAGAAGGAAGATCGCGCCCGAGCGCAGCGATCGATCCATGCGGGAGACCTGACAAGGGGCGGGCCGCGGCCCGCCCCCTGCGAGGGTCTTGAAGATCGAAACGATCACTGAATGAGCATCACCTTGCCGGCCAAAGTCGCGGTTTGGTGGCCCGTCACGGGATTGATGAAGCTCAACCGGTAGAAGTGGATGCCGGAGAGACCTTCGTAGCGCAACGGGGTCTGCTGCACTCCGGCCTGCATACGGCCCAGATCCCGGCGATCGACGAGCCTGCCTTTCACATCATAAACCTCCAGCATCACGTCGCTCGCCTCTGGCAGCGAATAGCGGATCGTGGCCTGCGACACGGCCGGGTTCGGATAGCTGCCCAAGAGCGCGAACTGTCCGTACTTCGGCACCTGGTCTCCTACCGCGACCACGAGGTTGCCCGGGTCCATGTAGGCCCACACCGGGCAGCACCAGGCGTCGCTCTCGCGGAAGAACCAGGTGCGCGTGGCGTAGCTCTGCGTCGCGTCGGTGAAGGTGTCGCCGTCGTAATAGTCGACTCCGAGCCACAGCGTCCCGTCGGCCAGACCATGCGGGTAGCCGATCTTGGTCAGGTCGATCTTCATCTCCGCCGTGTAGCCCTGGTCGGTGTCGAAGCCGGTGGTGTCGACGGTCGTCCCCGGCTTGAGCGCAAGGACGCAGGCCGAGGTGAGCAGCGTGTCGGTCAAGAGAGGCAGATAGCCTTGCTTCACCGTGGCTCCGCCCGTCCCCACCCTGAACTCGAGACGCCGCGGCGCGAGATTGTGATCCGGATTGCGCGCCGTGTAGTCGTTCAAGCTCACGATGAAGCCGTCCATCCGGTCTTCCACCGGATGATTGCCGACGTACGCGTCGTTCACGTCGAAGCCCAGGAAGAGCGAGTCGGCCTTGAAGAAGTAGTAGAAGCGCGCGCTCCCGGGGTCGGCCACGAACTGCTGGCCGCCATTCACCGTGGGCTGGAACTGACCCGAGCGCCAGGGCCCGGCGCCCGGATAGCTGGCGCGCAAGGCATCGTTGCCATATTGGATATCGAAGAACGGCGCGGCCGCCCATATCGCGTCGGTGAGATGGCCATCGATCACCGGCGTCGCGAAGTTCTGCCCGTTGGGCACGCGGATCTCCGGGTCGAGCGCCGGCACGGGACCCGAGCTCACCGTCACGCTCGGCTTCACGTGAATGCGCACCTCGTCGTACCACGCGACATTGCCCCACGGGTCTTCCAGCCATCCGCGGTTGTATCCGGCGCGGAACGGATTGGGCGGGCTCAGCCACTCCCAGTCGGCATCGTAGACCGAGCAGTTCCACTCCACGATGTCGCCGTTGGGATTGGCGGCGTTCACACCGACGGAGGTCAGATCGATGCGCAGCTCGGTCGTGTATCCCGTGTCGGGCACGGCGTCGCTGTTGGAGATGCCACGCACCCGGGTACGGCCGTCGAAAGCGGCGATCTGCTCCGGCGTGCGCGGGGTGTTGGAGGGGTCCGCATTACCCCAGCGCCCGGAAACGACGTGAGGCAGCTTCCCGGCATTCATGGCACAGCAGGTGTCGCCCGGATCCCACCACGAATACTGGTACTCGCCCGAGGGCGCGGGTCGCGCCGCGTTCGAGTGATCCTTGAGATTCATCAGGAAGCCGTCCATCTCGTTGAAGTTGATCGAGCCGCCGACCGAGCTGTCCCGCACGGTGAAGCCGAGATAGAGCTGGTTGTTGGCGGTGTCGACCAGGAACTTGACCCAACAGTACGTCGAGTCGTGTAGCGGCAGGCCGCCCTCGGGCTTCCAGCCGCTTCCCGGAACGCCGTTGTCGACTCCATAACGAATCAAGACTGACTCGGCCTGCGCCCACTGTGGCTCGTCCAGCACGCCGTCGAGCGTGATCGACGCACCGTTCAGCGAGCGCGCCCAGATCGAGTTCTTGAGCGCTCCTTGCGCATGCGCCAGCGAAGCTCCGAGGAGCCCCGCGCACAGCACGAGGGCGGCGATTCGCACTGCTCTCATGTGAATCCTCCTCACGATCGGGCCTTCCCCATCAGGGGCTCGCCCGAGGGCGCGCCGCAAGAGCGGCGTACCACCAGGGTGGTGGACAGAACATCGTGCTGGGGCACCGCGGAATCGCGGCCGCTCTGGATCTCGACGAGGCGGCTCACTGCTCGCTCGCCGAGCTCCAGGAGCCCCACGTGGACTGTGGTCAAAGGCGGTGTCAGGTAACGGGCGATGGGAATGTCGTCGAAACCGGCGACCGCGACGTCCTGGGGCACGCGCACGCCGGCTTCGCCGAGTGCCGCCATGACGCCGGCGGCCATGTAGTCGTTGGCGGCGAAGACCGCGGTCGGACGCGGCTGCATGGCGGCGATGGCCGCGCCCGCCGCGCGTCCCGAAGCCTCCGAGAAATCGCCGTGGATCACGAGATCGGACGCGATCTCGCCGCCGGCCGCGCGCATGGCGGCGTGATAGCCCGCCAGCCGCTGCTCGGCGTCGATGTTGCTGAGCGGACCCGTCACGGTGGCGACGCGGCGATGCCCGAGCGACAGCAGATGGCGCACCACGGCCTGCGCGCCTTCATGGTTGGCAATGGAGACCGTGTCGAACTCCTCGACCCCGTAGCCGGGATCGACGAGCACGATGGGAAAGTCGCCGGCGCTCGCGCGGATGGCCGAGGGCGCGTCGACGTCGGGCGCCATGACGATGAGCCCGTCGATGCGCCCGCGCAGCGAGCGCAACGCGCTCACCAGCTCGCGCGTGTCGGCGTGCGAGCTCGAAACGAGCAGGTGCAGGCCGCGGGCGCGTGCCGCCAGGTCGATGCCGCGAATGACCTCAGAAAAGAACTCGCCCGCGAGATCGGGCAAGAGGACGCCGAGCGCGTGGGTGCGGCTCGTGATCAGGCTGCGGGCGACGCCGTTCGGCCAGTAGTTGAGCTTGGCCGCCACATCGAGCACCGTGCGACGCGTGTCCTCGCTGACCAGGCCGCTGTCGTTGAAGACACGCGACACCGTCGCCACCGAGACGCCCGCATCGCGAGCCACGTCCTTGATGGTCGCCATGAACGCTTCTTTCCTCTGAGTGTCGCTGACCGCCGGGTGAGGGAAGGACCGAGGAAGGGCGAACCTCGTGGCCGGTCCCGGCTCGCGATGTAAACGATTACGCGCGGCACGACACCCTGTCAAGTCTAGGACCGCTGAACTAGGCCCTCGGGTGAAGCCGGATCAGGAACCGCACGCCCCACGGAGCGAGCTCCGTGGGGCGGCGGATAACCGAAGGCGTGAGACCGAACGCTTCCGCGTCTCCCGCCCGAAAGCCTACCGGTACTGAGCCTTGATGTTGCCCCAGGTCGAGTTGTTCGTCGGCACCGGGCAATCCGAAGGCTGGTTGATCGTGTAGACGATGTCGTTGTAATCCACGCCGTTATTGGCCGCGGGGTCGCCCGCGAACGGCGGGAACATGTCGTTCTGCAACCGGCCGCCGACGCGCGCGTCGTCCATGATGCCGTAGCAGCCATGGGCCTCCTCGCCCGCCGTGCAATTGGTGAAGGGCAGAGGACCGCTGTCGAAGTGACCCTGAGGGAGATCCAGGATGTACTCGATGGTGGCCGGATCATCCTTCGTGTTGCAGTGAGGGTTGTAGATGATCGTCTGACGGGCCGGCACGTCGGACTGCGCAAGGACGCCGAAGGTGCCCGTAAAGGAGAAGAACGGTAGCACGCCGCCGAAGCAGGCGATCTCGCCGTCCGGAAGCCGCATGTTGAAGAAGCCGTTGGCATTGTGATCCCACCACGGGCACACGCGCAGGCCTACCTCTTCAGCCACGGTGCTTGGCGCCCGGTGCAGCGTCACGGTGGCGGAGATCGTGAAGGCGTCCTTGTTGTTGAAGATCGCCGACGAGGCGCCGCCGTCGCTCGAGAGATCCCACACGTGCAGGTTGGCTCCGCCCGCGCAGATGAGATCGTGCTCGTCGATATGGATCAAAGCCGGGTAAGCGACTGGTCCGGGATTCAAGGTGCTGACCGGACAGTCGTTGAAGACACGTGGGTACATGATGGCGCCGTTGATCACAGGCGTCGCATGCGCGACACCGGCGCCGACCGCGATCACGCTACAGATCGCGATGACGGCGAGCGCCAGACTGTTGTAGCGAATCCGCTTCATGTTTCGCTTCCCCTTTCCGGGTGTTGTTGAGCACGTGATGATCCGCGCGGACCGCACGTGAGCTGTTGCTCGATACTTTGTGTTGCTTGGGAAGGACGCGCCGACCGCCGTGCTTGGCAGTTTCTCCGTGGTGCGTCACTCGTCGATCGCGCGAGTGCGATCCACGCGGCGGCGCGCGTGCTTCATCGGGATTTCGGGAGTCGCGCAGCAGAGTCGAATCGGTAGAGACCCTGACTGCCCGACCTGAAAACGATTACACCGGAGCCGCGAAAATTCAAGTGAAAACGGCAGTTTCTCAGCGCTCCGGTTCAGTGACCTCGAACAATGTGAGGGCGAAACGCGCTTCGGGCTCGATCCATTGGGTCAGCGTCCGAAAACCCGATGCCTCCCCCATCCGGCAGGCGCCGAGAGCCTCGAACTTGTAGGAGCTCTCGGTCCAGATCCACTCGCCGGTGCGGAAGCGCACCTCGATGTCGGCTCCCGGGATGCGCACGGTTTGGGGACGGCGGCTCACCAGGCGCATCTCGACGCGCGACGCCTCGGCGTTCCAGATCGCACGATGCTCCCAGCCCTCGAGGTCGAAATCAGCCCCCAGCTCGGCGTTCATGCGCACCAGCAAGTTGAGATTGAACGCCGCCGTCACCCCCAGCGGATCGTCGTAGGCCAGGGCCAGCTCCTCGGCAGGCTTCACGAGATCGGCGCCCAGGAGCAGGAAGTCACCGGGCTGGAGCGCGGCGCGAATCTGGCGCAGGAAGTCTTGCGCCGCGGGTGGATCGAAATTCCCGATGTTGGATCCGAGGAAGAGCACGAGCCAGCGCTCGCCCTCGGGGCGCCGCCTGGCCGCCTCGCGCAGACCTTCTTCATACGTGGCGCGATGTCCGACGACCGAAACGTGCTCCCAGCGCGAGAGCCGCTGCTCGGATTGCTCGAGCGCCGCCTCGCTGATGTCGATCAGGTGAACGTTGGCACGCCGCGCGCGCCGGCCGCGGCGCACGAATTCCTCGAGCAGGATGCCCAATTTCTCGCCGTTGCCGCCGCCCAGCTCGACGAACGCGATGCGACCGGGCAGCGCCGCCACGATCTCGCGCGCCCGCCGCTCGAGCAGCTCGCGCTCGGCGCGCGTGATCTTGTACCAGGGCAACCGGCAGATGGTCTCGAAGAGTGACGAGCCCAACGCGTCGTACAGGTACTTGGATTGGATCTGCCGCGGAGACAGCGCCAGATCGCGCCGCACCTCCTCGGCGAAGATCGAGCGGGGATCGGTGACGAGTGCCGGCGCGGAAGAGGCCATGCGCTACCTCGCCACCCGGAAGGTGACGTACGGATACGGATAGTTGGCCCGGAACCAGTTGCGGAAGCTGGCGCGCAGGAGCTCGCGCGCGGTGACCGACGATCCGCCCTTCATCACGTAGTGCTCGTGGTCGAAGAAGTCGGCCGAGTACTCCGGATACGAGTTCATGGGCCGGAATCCCGGGAAGCCGGTGAAGGCCGTGCTCGTCCACTCCCACCCGTTGCCCAGGAGATCGTCCACGCCCCAAGCACTTGCGCCGGCCGGGTGCGCGCCCACCGGCGTCGGATCCCAGTGCGCGAAATCGAAGTTGCCGCGGCGCGGATCGGGCGCGTCGGCGCCCCACGGGTAGGGCCGCTCGACGCCTTCGCGCGTGCCATAGGCGGCGCGATGGAACTCGGCTTCGCTCGGCAGGCGTCCCCCCTTCCAGCGCGCGTATGCCGCCGCTTCCTCCCAGCTCACGTAGACCGGCCAGGCGGGAGGCAAGGGCACCTCGTCGAACATCCCGCGCCACACGAAGCCGTGACGGCGCGGCTCCCAGAAGAGGGGCTGGCGAAGCGCGCTCTCCACGCGCCACTCCCAACCCTTCTGGGTCCACCACTCGGGCTTCTCGTAGCCGCCCGCGTTCATGAAATCGAGCCAGTCGCGATTGGTGACCGGATAAGCGTCGATCTCGAATGCCGGCACCTCCACCACCTGCCGCGGAAACTCGTTGTCCCAGCCAAAGGTCACCTGATCGCGCTCGGCGCCCAGCGTGGCGCGGCCCGCCGGAATGGCGATCGAGCGCTGCGCCGGCACGTCGCCCGCGAGCACGGGATCGGCGTTCGCCGGCTTGCGCTTCATCGAGTACGGCAGCCGGTGCAGGATGTAGAGCAGGGTCTCGTGATGCATGGCTTCGTGCTCGAGGATCGTGAACACGGCCTCGGCGCGGTCGAGGAGCGGATGGCCGGCGCGCGTCAGGTCCTCGTTCTCGAGCACATCGAGAATGCGGCGGTCGGCTTCTTCGCCATAGGCGAGGATCTCGTGGCGCTCCGGCCACGAGTCGCGGCCCGACGCCAATGCCGCTTCCTCGTCCTCGGGATCGATGCCGCGCGCGAACAGTTTCTCGTAGTGCTCGTCGATTCCCGGCTGACCGAGCGCCTTCTTGATCAGCGTGTTGAAGCTGAATACCGGAAGGTGCCCCTCGTAGAACGCGATCACGTGGCGCAGGGCAATGGGATTGGTCTTGTAGGCGTCGTCGCTCACCAAATCGAACAGCATCCGCGATCGCATTCGGTTGAGGCGATACCAGTCGAGGACGGCGGCGCGGTCGAGTCCGCCAATGGTGGTGGCGTGGGTCGTGAGCATCGCGGGGGCCTCCATGCGGTACGGCAAAATGGACACCAGGGCCGTCCCCACCATTCTAGCCCCGAACCGGCGGCGGAGCCCAAGACCTGCTAAGGTGAGCCCGCCAAGTGCAAGGCAGTTCCCACGCTGCGTCGGCCAGGGTGGTCCCGAGAGGCCTCCGGGCCGATACTCCTCTAAAGGAGAACTTCACCCATGAGCGCCCCCAACCACCCCACCCCCAAGGGTCCCGACGAGCGCGAAGCTCGGGCCACCGCGGAAGCCGCGCGCGAGACGGAGTGGGCCCAGCCGTCGTTCGTGCGCGAGCTGTTCCTGGGGCGGCTCGATCTCGATCTCATCTATCCGCATCCCGAGCCCGATCCCGAAGACGAGAAGCGCGCGCGCCCGTTCCTCGACGCGCTCGAGCGTTTCCTGCGCGAAGAGGTCGACGCGGAAGAGATCGAGGAGAGCGGCCGAGTTCCGGAGTCGGTGATCGAAGGGCTCAAGCGGCTGGGCGCGTTCGGCATCAAGATTCCGGCGGAGTACGGCGGGCTCGGCTTGTCCCAATATTCGTACGGCAAGGCGATGGCGATCGCCGGCACGGCTTCGTCGGCTCTCGTGACCTGGCTGTCCGCGCACCAGTCGATCGGCGTGCCGCAGCCGGTCAAGATGTTCGGCACCGAGGAACAGAAGAAGAAGTACCTGCCGCGCTGCGCCAAAGGTGCGGTGTCGGCCTTCGCGTTGACCGAGCCCGACGTCGGCTCCGATCCCGCGCGCATGTCGACGACCGCGGTGCCAAGCGAAGACGGCACCGCGTACATCGTGAACGGCGAGAAGCTCTGGTGCACGAACGGCTCGGTGGCCGAGCTGCTCGTGGTCATGGCGCGCACCCCAGGCAAGGACGGCAAGGCGGGACGCATCAGCGCCTTCCTGGTCGAAGCCAACTCGCCCGGCGTGAAGGTGACGCATCGGCTGGAGTTCATGGGCCTGCGCGGCATCGAGAACGCCGTGCTGCGCTTCGAGAACGTGCGTGTGCCGCGCGAGAACCTTCTCTGGGGCGAGGGCATGGGTCTCAAGCTCGCGCTCATCACCTTGAACACGGGGCGGCTGTCGTTGCCGGCCGTGTGCGCGGCCAGCGGCAAGTGGTGCCTGGAAGTGGTGCGCAAGTGGGCCAACGAGCGCGTGCAGTGGGGCCGGCCCGTCGGCCATCACGACGCCGTGGCGCAGATGATCGCCGAGCTGGCCGCGCGCACCTTCGCCATGGAGGCGGTGGCGGATCTGAGCGCCTTGCTCTCGGACCGCGGCCGCTCCGACATCCGCCTCGAAGCCGCGGTGGCCAAGCTCTACAACTCGGACGCCGCCTGGAACATGACCGACGTCGCCATGCAGATCCGCGGTGGACGCGGCTACGAAACGGCACGCTCGCTGGCTTCACGCGGCGAGCCGGCGATCCCTCTCGAGCGCTTGCTGCGCGACCTGCGCATCAACCGCATCTTCGAAGGCTCCAACGAGATCTTGCGCCTGTTCATCGCGCGCGAGGCCGTCGACGTGCACTTGAAGGTGGCGGGCGACTTGATCGATCCCAAGGCTCCGGGCAACAAGAAAGCCGCCGCCATGATGAAGGCCGGCGTGTTCTACGCCGGCTGGTATCCGGCGCGCTGGATCGGCTGGGGACGCTGGCCGCAGTACGGCGAGTTCGGCCGCCTGGCCACGCACATGCGCTTCATCGATCGCGCGGCACGCAAACTGGCGCGCGAGCAGTTCCACTGCATGGCGCGCTACCAGGCCGGCCTCGAGCGCCGGCAGTCGGTGCTCTTCCGGCTCGTCGACGTGGGCGTCGAGCTCTATGCCATGTCGGCCACCTGCGTGCGCGCGCAGTGGCTCGCCAAGAAGAATCCGGCCGAGGCGAAGGCGGTCCTTCAGCTCGCCGATCTGTACTGCCGCGGCGGCCGTCGCCGCATCACCCATTTGTTCAAGGCCGTGTGGTCGAACGACGACGTGCTCGCCTACAAGACGGCACGCCAGGTCCTCGACGGCAAGTACGAGTGGCTGGAAGAAGGCATCATCGGCTACGAGGAAATGGGCAAGAGTCTGCGCGAGGCGGTTTCCAAGGCCGGTTAGGGCGCCCAGTCAGTCGTTGTTCAGGAACCTCATGAGCACCGGCTTGATGATCGAAGTCATGACTTCGTAGCCCTTACGACTCGGGTGTAATCCATCCCATCTCAAGAACTCCGGGCGAGCGTTCCCCTTGGCATCGAGCAAGGCGGCGCTCACGTCGATGTACTGCACTCGAGCTTGAGTGCGCACGAACTCCTCGATCAGCCCGTTCGCGCGTTTCATCTCGGTCCAGCGGCTCGCGAAGAGCCGTGTCGGCTTGATGGAGACGAAGTAGATCTGCGTCTCCGGAAGCGCGGCATGGATCAGAGCCACGAAGTCCTGGAACTCATGGAGCACTTCCTCCGGAGACCTGCCGAAGAGCAAGTCGTCGATTCCCGCGTAGAGGACCACGGCGCGCGGACGATACGGAAGAATGATCCTGGACGCAAAATGGCTCACTTGATCGATCTGGGCTCCTCCGAAGCCTCGATTGACCACCGTCAAGGGGGCCATGTCCTGTGCGAGGGTTCGCCAGAGCCGGATGCTCGAGCTGCCGGTGAAGACGATGACCCCCGGCTCGGGTGGGGCCGCGCGGTCGGACTCCTCGTATCTTCGGATCTCCGACTCCCAGTACCCCGCTCGCCCCATCCCCTTGAGATTGCTGTAGACGCCGAACCCGAGGCTCAAGAGCACCGCGAGCATGACCATGAAAACGATGATCTTGGTCTTGGACCTTGGCATGGCGATTGACCCCTGGCGCAGGCGACTGGCACGTCGCATCGACGAACATGATCTCCCGGGACCTGAGCTCGGGCCAGGGGACAGCAGACTTTGCTTGAGAATTCCGTGAATCAGCCGATGCCAGGGTCGAGGTGTTCGCATGCGACCCATCCGCTGGATTCTGCCAATCGCTCTCCTTCTCTCCGCCGGATGCGCCACGGTTCACGCACCCAAGCCCAGCACGGAGCCCGCCCAGGTCACGGGGAAGGCTTCCTTTTACGCCCACGAGTTTCACGGTAGGAAAACCGCGAGCGGCCAGATCTACGACGAGAACGAGCTGACGGCGGCACACCGTACCCTGCCTTTCGGAACGCGCGTGCGGGTGACGAACGTGAGGAACGATCGCAGCGTCGTCGTCACCGTCACCGACCGCGGCCCCCACAACCGCCATCGGGTGATCGATGTGTCGCGCCACGCCGCGGACCTTCTCGGATTCGTGAGCGCTGGCGTCACACCGGTTCGCCTGCAAGTGATCTCGGACCCCTAGCGGAGCCGCCGCCATCCCCTGCTAGACTGAATGGGCCGCCCGCCCCGGGTACGGCTCTCTCAGCCGCGAAAAACGAGGAGGTCGCCCATGCCGCGTCTTGCTCTTCCTCTCCTCTGCCTGGCGTTTCTCGCCGCGCCGGCCGCCGCGCAGAACTACACCATCGTCGATCTCGGCACGCTGGGTGGACCCACGAGCCAGGCGCATGGCATCAACGCCAAGGGCTGGATCGTCGGCGAATCGCTGACCAAGGAATCGCAGGATCACGCGTTCGTCTATCACGACGGTCAGATGTTCGACATTGGCGTGAGCGGCGGCATGAGCATCGGCTACGCCGTGAACGACGCGGGCCAAACCGGCGGATCGTTCTTCAGGGATCACTTCCAGGCCTTCTTCGCTTCCGACAAGGTCAGTGCGATCGGCACTCTCGGCGCCGCGCACAGCGCGAGCTTTGCGATCAACTCTCGCGGCCACGTCGTCGGCGACTCGTATACCAAGGATCTACGCCATCACGCGTTCTTGTGGGACGGGCAAGCGATGCATGATCTGGGGACTTTGGGAGGCTTGTTCAGCGCCGCTCGCGGCGTGAACGCGAACGACATGGTGGTCGGATACGCCTACTTGCCGAGCGGGATTTTCCACGCGTACGCGGGCGGGCCATCCGGCCTCGTCGATTTGGGAACGCTCGGCGGATCGTGCAGCGCGGCCAACGCGGTGAACGACGCGGGCGCCGTCTGTGGCTACGCGTACCTCGAGGGTAATCAGAGGCTGCACGCGTGTCTGTGGATCGGCGGCAAGCCGCGCGACCTCGGCGCTTTGACCGGGAACGCCAGCGAAGCGGTCGCGCTGAACGGCGATGCGTCGACGGTGGTCGGGCGCGCGCAGGTGCCGTCCAAGACCGGCGCTCTTTCCTATCACGCGTTCGTGTGGAGCAAAGGCACGATGCGTGATCTGAACGATCTCGTTCCCGCGGCTTCGGGCTGGGTGCTCGAGGAAGCGACTGGCGTGAACGACGCGGGCCAGATCGTGGGCTCGGGAACCTATCAAGGCCAGCGTCGGGCCTACTTGCTCGAGCCGGGCGCGAGCGCGACGGCCGCGGCTTCCGCCTTGCCGACGGTGCTGGCGCTGGCCAGCCCCCTCCCCAATCCGGCGAGCTCGTCGGTGCGCTTCTCGTACGGCTTGCCGCGCGACGGCCGCGTGTCCTTGCGGCTGATCGACGCCAGCGGCCGCCTGGTGCGCGACCTGGCGCACGAATGGCAGCCCGCCGGCATGCACGAGCTGACCTGGAATCTGGCGAACGACGGTGGACGGGCGGTGGGCTCCGGCGTTTACTACGCGCGCTTACAGCTGGAGGGCGAGGCCAAGACCACCACGGTTCAAGTCCTGCGCTGATCTTCTGAGCGAGTGGCCCTTATCGTCCCTCAACAGGCCGCGCGGCCTGGTGCCGAGTGACCTCCTCGGAGGAAGTCGGGTCAGGATCTCCCCAAAAACAAAGTGGCCCTTATCAACCCATCACGCACGGCAACGTGCGTAGAGGGATCATAAGGGCCACCCGCGAAAAGTCTGAGCTGCTAGGACCTAGCTGACCTTGCTCTCCGCCGGCTCGGATGTCTCGATGGTGCCGGTGCGACCGTACTGCTCGAAGAGCTTGCCCCACTCGGTGGCGAGGATCTTCTTCACGCGCGGCATGCCCTTGGTGGGATACCAGTAGCCGTCGTGATAGAGGCGCGAGGCGGCGTACGACCAGGGCACGATCGGGCTCCTGAGGAGCATGTTCTCCAGAGGCTTGAGCGGCCCCCAATAGATGAGTTTCTGGCCGCGGCTCGCGAGCGTGTCTTCGTAGGGCGAGAACTTGAGATTCACCTTCGACACGTCGTCGCCGACCAGCTCGATCTCCTTCGGATCGCCGACGCCCAGGCCCTTCTCGTGCGCCAAGCGGATGAACTTGATCGACATGGGATCCAAGCCCATGAGCTTGGCCGCGATGGCATCGATGGACACCATGTCGTCCGAAGCCAAGATCAGATTGGTGACGTGCGGGCGCATGGCGCGCGGGCCGGGGCCGTCGCCGGCGATGGTGCCGTCGGTCACGGCGAACAAGCCGGGGTGGATCTCCTTCTGGATCTGCAAGAGGTCGACCAGTGTCTCGTGGATGACCGAGTGCGTCCAGTGACGGTTCTCCTGCAGGAGGCCGCCGAACGCGTTCTTCATGGCGCCGGTCATGGTGGTGAACACGTGCGTCTTCAAGGTGGGCATGTGGATGACGTTGGAGCCGATCAGGCACTTCGGCACCAGGATGCCCTTCTTGAACACGTCGTGCAGCACGAGCATCGGCTGCTTCGGGTTGTACACCACCCACTCGGTGGGCTTCTCGTTCAGGTACTGGATCTCGACGCCGTAGCGGTCGAGCACCGGCTGCAAGTGGTTGTTCACGGCGCCCACGCGGCAGTCGACGACCACCGTGCGGTTCTGCGCGGCGAACAGCGCTTGCGGCGGGTGGCCGGCGTCGATGAGGCCGCGGATCACGGCCTCGAGCTGCCACGGCGTGGTCGAGCACGCCGGCATGTACACGTGCCAGGAGATGTTGATGCGCAGCGAGGTGCGCGGCCCCACGGGCAGCGCCTGCTTCATCCCGGCGAGCTCGAAGAGCCTCTGGTAGTCGTCGACGACGGTGCGGGGCGAGGTGTAGAGAACGGCGACTTTCGAGCGTGCAGCCACTGCTTCCTCCTGGATGGGATCCGCCGGGTCAGACCAGCCGCTTCCCCACGTTATCGGCGGAAGCGACCGCCTCGCGAGCCGGCGCCTCGATGGTCTCCGCGCGCTTCAACATCTCGCGCGCGATGACCAGGCGCTGGATCTCGCTCGTGCCTTCGTAGATTTCAAACACGCGCGCGTCGCGGTACAAGCGCTCCACCGGATACTCCTTCACGTATCCGTAGCCGCCGTGGACCTGGATGGCGCGGTGGGTCACGTACGTCGCGGACTCGGTGGCGTAGAGCTTGGCGAGTGCCGCCGCCTCGGTGAACGGGCGGCCCTGATCGCGCAGCCAGGCGGCCCGGTACATGAGGAGCCGAGCCCCGACGATGCGCCGCTCCATCTCGGCGAGCATGGTCTGGACCGGCCCGTGATCCGAGAGCAGTTTACCAAATGCGCGGCGCACGCGCGCGTAGGCCACGGCCTGGTCGAGGGCTGCCTGCGCCACACCCACGGCCTGCGCGGCGACGCCGATGCGGCCCGCGTCCAGCGCGGCCAAAGCGATCTTCATGCCCATGCCTTCTTCGCCCAGGCGGGCCGAAGCGGGCACGCGCAGATCGCTCAACGAGAGCGACACCGTGTCCGAGGACCGGAGTCCCATCTTGTCTTCGTGCTTTCCGAGATCGAGACCGCTGGTGCCGGCCTCGACCACGAAGCCGGTGATGCCGTGCCCGCCGGCGGCGGAATCCGTCTTGGCGAACACGTTGAAGATCGACGCGTGCGCGCCGTTGGTCACCCAGTTCTTGGAGCCGTTGAGCACGTAGTGGTCACCCTCGCGGCGCGCGGTGGCCGTGAGGCTCGCGACATCGGATCCCGCGTCCGGCTCGGACAACGAGAAGCAGCCGACCTCCCCCGCCGCGAGGCGCGGCAGGAGCGCTTTCTTCTGCGCCTCGCTGCCGAAGCGCACGATGGGCCACGCGCCGACCGTGTTGTGCACGGCGACCAGAATGGCGAGCGCGGCCGAAGCGTACGCCAGCTCCTCGATGACCACGACGTACGACACCGCATCGTAGCCGAGGCCGCCGTATTCCTCCGGCACGCTCATGCCGAGATAGCCCAGCTCGGCGAGCTTGGCCACCGCCTCTGCCGGGTACGCGTCCTGCTCCTGGTCCCAGCGCGGCGCTTGCGGCAGGAACTCGGTGCGCGCCAAGCGGCGCGTCACGTCCTGCACCTCGCGCTGGTCGTCGGTGAGCCGGAAGTCCATCGGCTATCCGCGCGTGAGCGAGCCGGCGAGCACGATGCGCTGCATCTCGGACGTGCCCTCGTACAGCTCGGTCACCTTGGCGTCGCGATGGAAGCGCTCGACGCCGGTGGCGGTGAGATAGCCCCAGCCGCCGAACACCTGCACGGCGGTGGAGGCGGCGAGAACGGCGGCCTGCGAGGCCGAAAGCTTGGCGCGCGACGCGTCGGCCGAGAACGACTCGCCGCGGTCGCGGCACTGCGCCGCGTGAAGCACGGCCATGCGCGCGGCTTCGATCTCCGTGTGCGCCGCGGCGAGCATCTGCTGCACCGGGCCGATCTGCCCGAGCGTCTGGCCGAACTGGCGGCGGCGCCCGGCGTGACGCACCGCGCGGTCGAGAGCGCCGCGCCCGATGCCCACGGCCTGCGCGCCCACGCCGACGCGTCCGGCGTTGAGTGCTTCGATGGTCACCGAAAGCCCGCGCCCTTCCTCGCCGAGCCGATGCTCTGGGCCGAGCCGGACGTTGTCGAACGTTACCGTGCGCACGTCGGACGAGCGCAGGCCCATGAGCTGGTCACGCGCGCCGCGAGTCACGCCGGGCGCGTCGGCCGGCACCAGGAAAGCGGTGAGCCCGCGCCCGAGCTTCTCGGGCTCGGTGGCGACCACGACCAGGAACAATCCCGCCGGTCCGCCGTTCGTCACCATCACCTTCTCGGCGTTCAAGACGTAGCCCGAGTCTTCAAGGCGCGCACGGCCGCTGAGGCGCGTGGCGTCGCTGCCGGCCTCGGCCTCGGTCAGCGCGAAGGCGCCGAGCAGCTTGCCGGAAGCGACCGGCGTCAAGAAACGCTGCTTCTGCTCCACGGTTCCGAAGCGCGCGATGGGATTGGCGACGAGCGAATTGTTCACCGAGAGCGCGATGGCGAGCGCCGGCAGCTCGCTCGATAGCTCCTCGATGGCGAGCGCGTAGCTCACCGTGTCGAGGCCGCGGCCGCCGTGCTCGCGTGGCGCATAGATGCCGAAGAGACCGGCGCGCGCCAGATCGGGCAGCACCTCGGCCGGCCATTTCCCTTCCTCGTCCCAGCGCAATGCGTGCGGCGCGATGCGCTCGCGCACGAGGGCGCGCACACTTTCGAGAAACGCTTGTTGCTCCGGGGTGGGATCGAAGTTCATCCGGGGCGGACGTCGACCAGGGCGAGGAGCTTCAATCGTACTCGTAGAAGCCGCGGCCGGATTTACGGCCGAGGCGGCCCGCCGCCACCATCTTCTTGAGCAGCGGGCAGGGGCGGTACTTGGAGTCGGCGTAGCCTTCGTGCAGGACGTTCATAATGGCGAGGCACACGTCGAGGCCGATCAGATCGGCGAGCGCCAGCGGGCCCAGCGGATGGTTCATGCCGAGCTTCATCACAGAGTCGATCGCCTCACGCGTGGCCACGCCCTCCATGAGGCAATAGACCGCCTCGTTGATCATGGGCATGAGCACGCGGTTGGAGACGAAGCCGGGATAATCCTGGACCTCGACCGGCGTCTTGCCGAGCCCTTGTGCGGTCTCGGCCACGGCGGCATAGGTGGCGTCGCTCGTGGCCAGGCCGCGAATGATCTCGACCAGCGGCATGACCGGCACGGGATTCATGAAGTGCATGCCGAGGAAGCGCTCGGGGCGCTTGGTGGTCGCGGCCAGCTCGGTGATGGAGATGGACGACGTGTTGGTGGCGAAGATGGTCCGCGGCGGACACACGGCCTCGAGTCCGGCGAAGACGTCGCGCTTGGCCGGGAAGCTCTCGATCACCGCTTCGACCACGAGATCGGGTTCGCCGATTTCCTGGACCGCGGTCACGCCGCGGATGCGACCGAGCGTGGCGCGCTTGCCAGCCTCGTCCAAAGCACCCTTCTTGACCACACGGTCGAGGCTCTTGGCAATGTTGCCGAGTGCCACGTCGAGCCTCTCCTGCGAGACCTCGACGAGAGCGACATCCTTCCCCGACGTGGCGAACACCTGCGCGATGCCGTTGCCCATCGTGCCGCCGCCAACGACGGCGACCTGGCTCACGCCACGCGCTCGACAGCCAGGGCCACGGCACCGCCGCCCCCCAGACACAGAGTGGCGAGGCCGGTCTTGCCACCGCGATCTTCGAGCGCGTTCAGCAAGGTGATGAGCACGCGCGCCCCGCTCGCGCCGATGGGATGGCCGAGCGCCACCGCGCCGCCGTTCACGTTGACCTTGTTCCAGTCCCAGCCCAGCTCCTTGCCGTCGGCGAGCGCCTGCGCGGCGAAGGCTTCGTTGACCTCGATCAAGTCGAAGTCGTTGATCTTGGCGCCGAGCTGCTTGAGCACGCGATCCACGGCCACCACCGGCGCGTAGAACAGATCCTTGGGCTCGAGCGCGCCGTTGGCGTACGCGGTGATGCGCGCCAAGGGCTTCACGCCGCGCTTCTTGGCCGCCGCGGCACTCATGAGCACGAGCGCCGCCCCGCCGTCGTTCAAGCCGGGCGCATTGCCGGCGGTGACCGAGCCTTCCTTCTCGAAAGCGGGCGCGAGCTTGCCGAGCGCCTCGAGGCTCGTGTCGGCGCGCGGCGACTCGTCTTCCTGCACGCAGATGGGGTCGCCTTTGCGCTGCGGCACGTGCACGCAGACGATCTCCTTCTTGAACTTGCCGGCCCGGGCCGCGGCCACCGCCTTCTGGTGCGAGGCGAGCGAGAACTCGTCCTGCATCTGGCGCGAGATGCCCGACTTCTTCGCCGTGTACTCGGCGAGGGTCCCCATGTGCGCGTTGTTGAAGGCGCACCACAGGCCGTCGAAGACGACGCCGTCGACGAGCTTCTGATCGCCGAGCTTCACGCCGGTGCGGCCGGTGAACAGGTAGTGCGGCACGTTCGACATCGACTCCATGCCGCCCGAAACGATGATGTCGGCGTCGCCAGCGCGGATCGCCTGTGCCCCCAGCATGACCGCCTTCAATCCCGAGCCGCACACCTTGTTGATGGTGGTGGCCGGCACGGTGGGCGCGACCCCGCCCTTGATCATGGCCTGGCGCGCGGGCGCCTGGCCCTCGCCGCCCTGCGCCACGTTGCCCATGAACACCTCGTCCGGCTCCTCCGCCTTCACGCCGGCCCGGTCCATGGCCGCCTTGATGGCGAAGCCGCCGAGCTCGGGCGCCTTGAACGACGACAGCGAGCCCAAGAACTTGCCGATCGGGGTGCGAGCCCCGCTCACGATCACCGCGTCACGGTCATTCATTTCGCAATCCCTTCATCTGATAGCCGGCCTGCCTCAAACAGTCGCGAGCGATGACGATCTTCTGGATCTGAGTCGTGCCCTCGCCGATCTCCATGAGCTTGGCGTCACGGTAGTAGCGCTCGACCGGCAGCTCGCGCATGTAGCCCATGCCGCCATGGATCTGCACGGAGCGGTCGGCGCAGAAGGTCGCGGTCTCGGAGGCGTGGAGCTTGGCCATCGAGGCCTCGATGGCGAACGGCCGCCCGTGATCTTTGAGCCATCCCGCGTGATACACGAGATGACGCGAGCACTCCAGGCGCACGCGCATGTCGGCGAGCATCTCCTGGATGAGCTGAAACTCGCCGATCGGTCTGCCGAACTGCTTGCGTTCCTTGGCATAGGCGACGGCGGCTTCGTAGGCGGCGCGCCCGATGCCGAGCGACAAGGCGCCGATCCCGATGCGCCCGCCGTCCAGCGTGCGCATGAACTCGCGGAAGCCCGCGCCCTCGCCGCCCAGAAGGTTCTCTTCGGGAATGAAGCAATCCTGGAAGTGCAGCTCGACCGTGTCGGAGGCGCGCAGGCCCATCTTGTCCTCGCGCTTGCCGACGTTGAATCCGGGCGTGCCCTTCTCGACCACGAAGGCGGAAATGCCGGCCGAGCCCTTGCTCTTGTCGGTGCGCGCCGTGAACACGACCACGCCGGCGACCGAGCCGTTGGTGATGTAGATCTTGGTGCCGTTCACGCGCCAGCCGCCGTTGTCGCGCACGGCGGTGGTCTGCGTGCCGGCGGCGTCCGAGCCCGCGTTGGGCTCGGTGAGCCCGAAAGCTCCCAGGATCTCCCCCGACGCGAGGCGCGGCACGAAGCGGCGCTTCTGCTCCTCGGTGCCCGCGTAGTAGATGGGTGCCGTGCCGAGCGAGACGTGGGCGGCGAGGGAGATGCCGGTCGACGCGCAGGCCGCCGAGATCTCCTCGACTCCGATCAGGTTGGCGCGCGTGTCGAGCCCGGCGCCTCCGTACTCCTCGGGAAACGGCAAACCGAGGAACCCCAGCTCGGCCATCTGCTTGAACGTGTCGTGCGGGAACTCGCCCGAGCGGTCGATGGCCGCGGCACGCGGCGCCACGACCTCGGATGCGAATCGGGACGCGGTTTCGCGTACCTGGAAGTGCTCTTCCGACAACAACGGGTCGGAGGGCGCGATCTGCGTGGCCATGAAAAGGAAGTCCTACCTTTCGAATACGGCGCGGGGCCGATCGCCGGGCCGACAGGGCGCGGGAAGCCGCGAATTCAGGGCAGCCGGCGGGGAGGTCGAGGTGCTGGAACCGCGGTCATTTAACCATGTACCCTAGAGGGGAACAAGGGCGGCTCGCCCCGCCTCGAACCGCCCTTCGCCGAGGATTTGGATGCCCCGACACGCCCGCTGGGTCCTGCTCGTTCTCTGTCTCGCTGCTTCCCCAGCCATGGTCTTCGCCCAGACCACGGCGGGTGCATCGGCGCTCGCGTTGCGCCTCAAGGATCAGGATCCGGCGGTGCGCACCGACGCCGCGACCAAGCTCGCGGCGCTGGGCCCCAAGGCGGCGGCCGCCATTCCGCAGCTCTCCGACGCGCTCATCGACTCGGTCGCCAGCGTGCGCCACGCGGTCCTTGAGGCGTTCGCCAACATGGGTCCGCGCGCGGCGGACGCTGCGGGCACGGTGGCCATCCTGCTCGGCTACGACGAGATGGAGACCCAGATCATGGCCGCCGACGCGCTGGCCAAGATCGGAGCACCGGGCCCCAGCGTGGTGCCGCTCAACCGAGCGCTGCTCGATGACGAGGGTTCGGTGCGCGCCGCGTGCGCGCGCGTGCTGGGCGGCTTCGGCGCGGCGTCGCTCGTGGCGGTGCCGCGCCTGACGCGGCTCGCCGACACCGATTCGGTCGCCGAGGTGCGCGCGGCCGCCAAGGAAGCGCTCGACAGAATCGCGCCCGAGCAGGGACGCGCCCAGCGCGTGGCGGCGGGCCTGCGCTCCAAGGACACGCCGACCCGGCTCGCCACCGCGACCATGCTCGCCGAGATGGGCAACGCGGGGCGGCCCGCCATTCCCCTCCTCGTGCGCGCGTTCAAGGACCCTGACGCCGGCGTGCGCTTCGCGGCCGCCACTTCGGCCACGCAGATCGCGCCCGACTCGGCTTCGGTGCGCAAGGGCGTGCTCGCCATCGTCACCAACACGCACGAAGATCGCATCGAGCGCGCCAAGCTGGCACGCACCGCCAAGGATTTCCATTTGCCGCTCGACGGCGGCGTGCCCGCGCTCGCCACGCAGTCCAAATCGACGGACTTGCTGGTGAAGAAGGGCGCGGTGGTGATCCTGGGCTTGGTGAGGCCGGTGACGGACGCCGCCGTGCAGGCGCTGATCGCCGCGCTGAGCGACGACTCCATCGACGTGCGCGGACTTTCGGCGGAGGCTCTGGGTGGCATCGGCAAGGAAGCGCAGGCCGCGCTTCCCTCGCTCGATCACCTCATGAAGACGGACCGCGATCCGGGCGTGCGCAACTTCGCGTCGTCCGCCTACTACCGTATCGGGACGAACTGATCACTTCTTCTCGAAATCCAAAGACGCCGAGTTGATGCAATAGCGCAGGCCGGTGGGCCCCGGACCGTCGTCGAAGACGTGCCCCAGATGCCCGCCGCAGCGCTTGCACGTCACTTCCTTGCGCACCATGCCGTGGCTTTTGTCCACGTGCTCTTCGACCTTCGACTCCTGCGCCGGCTCGGTGAAGCTCGGCCAGCCGCAGCCCGAGTCGAACTTCTCGGTGGAGCGGAACAGCTCTTCGCCGCAGCCCGCGCAACGATACGTACCGTCGGCGTGGTGATCCCAATACTTTCCGGTGAATGCGCGCTCCGTCCCCTTCTCGCGCAGAACTTGGTATTGCTCGGGCGTCAGGCGCTCCCGCCAATCCTTCTCGCTCGTCTTCTGGTCGCTCATGGCTCTCCCGTTTTGTGGCTCGCCCGCAGGGCCGCCTCGGCTTCCGGCAGAACGGCCTGGGCCCACTCATGGTAGGCGCGTCCGTTTGGATGCAGGCCGTCTTCCATGAGATACGCGGGGTCTTCGCCATGGTTGCGTGAAATTCCTGTCACGTCCACGTAGTGCACGCCCGCATGCTCGGCCGCTTCGCGGTTGACGGCGTTGAAGCGGTCGATCTCGCGCGCGATGTGCGCGCGATCGCGATGCTCGGCGTACGGGGTCACGCCCCAATCGGGAATGGAGATGACGATGACCCGGCTCGCGCGGCCGCCGGCGAAGTGAATGGCCCCCTCGAGCAGTGAAGCGAACTGTTGCCGATATTCGTCGGTCTCGCGTCCGCGATATTGATTGTTGACGCCGATGAGGAGCGTGACGAGATCGAAGGTCTCTGAGCCGTGCAGGCGAGTCGCGATGCCCTCGGCCAGCTCGTCGGTGGTCCATCCGGTCTTGGCGACGATCACGGGATCGGAGACGGGGAAGCCGCTCTCGCGCAAGAGCACGGCGAGTTGCATGGGCCAGCGCTCGTTGGCGTAGGCGCCTTCGCCGATGGTGTAGGAGTCGCCGAGCGCCAGATACTTCATCGACGCGCGCCCGTCGTGTGGCGAGTGCGCGCAGCCGCCGAGCGCGAGAGCGAGAACCAGAGCGTCAACGACGCGCCGCATCCACGATGTCCAGCTCGACGCCCGCATCCGAGGTCACGTCACAAGGACACATCTCGCGATAGTAGGCGATGGCGCGGCGGATCTTCTCGATGGCTTCGTCGCGTGTGACCGCTTCGGCGCGACATCCCGGGAACTCGCGACAGATGGCCCGGACCCTGCCCCCGGGCTCGCTTTCGATCTCAATCAGAAATCGCATGGTCCAGTCGGGTGGTCGGGGCGGCCACGAGCCTGACTCGCCGCTCCCAGGCTGACGAGTCCCGGGAGGCCCGCGTCGCCCCTTCCACGAAGTCCTCGCCGTACCCCCTCCAGGAATGCCGACGAGAACGCAAATGCGGCCCCCGAACACGCGTTGGATTCGGGTGCCTCTACTGTAGGACGCGCACCGCCGGTGTCAACGGCACACTCGCGGTCGTCGACTCCGTAGAGGTACGTAGGCCGTCCTACTCGAGGACGATGACCTTCTTGGCGCTCGAGAAGGATCCACTGCGCACGAGAACCTGATAGATCCCCGCCGCCAAGCCATGGGCGTCCCAGGGAAGCTCGTGCGGGCCCGCGGTTTCCATGACGTTCTCGCACACCAGCCGCACCAAGCGGCCCGAGATGTCGTAGATGCCCACCGTGACCGGCGCCGGCGTCGACAGATCGAAGCGAATCTTCGCTGCGCCGCGAACCGGATTCGGCACGCTCCCGAACAAGAAGAAGCCTCCGGGGTTCGCGGCGCTCGGCGGAGCGCTCACGCCGGCCGGAGCGAACAGGGAGATGAAGTTCAGCTCGGAATCGCTCACGTAGATGAATCCGCTCGGAGACGCGGCGACCTTCTCGATGCTCATGAACTGGCCGGGCGCGTTCCCCGACGAGCCGAAAGTCGTCAGGACGTTCCCGTTGGCCGGATCGAGCTTCACCACGCGCGCATTGATCGCGTCGGTGACCAGAAGGTTTCCTTGCGGGTCCACCGCGATCCCATTCGGATACCCGATGGCCGACCAATCCCACTTGGCGACGAAGGTTCCGGTGCTGTCGAACTTCTGGATGCGGGTGTTGAACACATCGGCCACGTACACGCTGCCGTCGAGTCCCACGGCAACATCGAGTGGCTGGTTGAACTGGCCGTCGTTGAAGCCCGCCGAGCCCCACGCGCGGATGAAGTTCCCGTTGAGATCGAACTCCTGGATTCGATTGTTCTGCCGCTCGCTGACGTACACGGCTCCGTTGGCGCTGATGGCGATTCCGCTCGGCATTTGGAACTGCCCGATCCCCGTCCCGAGGCTGCCCCACTTGCGAATGTAAAGACCGTTGCGCGTGAACTCCTGGACCCGATTCCCAATGAGCTCGGTGACATAGATGTTTCCCGCCTTGCTCGTCGCCACGGCCCACGGGCCCTCGAAGTGGCTCGTATCCGTGCCTTCGGAGCCCCACGTCATGATGAACGTGCCGAGCGCATCGAATTTCTGGATGCGATGATTGTTGTAGTCCGGGGCGTACACATCTCCCCACGGATCCACAGCCACGCCATGCGCACCCCGGAACTGACCGGGGCCAGTGCCGGTCGCGCCCCAGCGGCCGTAGTAGATGGGCGGGGAATCGGCTTGGGCAGTGGCCAGGGTGAGCAGAGACAAAGTCAGGCAGGCGAAGAGAAGTCGATTCATGGCGTCTCCGAGTCGTCGGCTTGGGAGGCAGGCAACGAGGGTACCGCCACCAGGGCTCGAAGAACAGTGTGAGATTTGGCGAAACTACTCTTCCATCGTCCCCACGTGATCCGGAATCTGGAGCGGCGCCTGGGTGGCGGCGCGCACTTGCTCGACCGATACGCCGGGCGCGGTTTCGCGCAGGAGGAGCCCGCCGGGAGTGACCTCGATCACCGCCAGCTCGGTAATGACGAGATCCACCACGCCCTTGCCGGTGAGCGGCAGCGAGCACTGCTCGAGGATCTTCGAAGAGCCGTCCTTGGCCGCGTGCTGCATGGTGACCACGACGCGCCGGGCGCCCGCGACCAGGTCCATGGCGCCGCCCATCCCCTTCACCATCTTGCCGGGGATCATCCAGTTGGCGAGGTTGCCGTGCTGGTCCACTTCCATGGCGCCCAGGATCGAAAGATCGATGTGGCCGCCGCGGATCATGGCGAACGAGTCGGCGCTCGAGAAGAAGCTCGCGCCCGGCAGCACGGTCACCGTCTGCTTGCCGGCGTTGATGAGATCGGGATCCTCGTCGCCTTCGTACGGAAACGGCCCGACGCCCAAGATGCCGTTCTCCGACTGGAAGAAGACCGTCATGCCGTCGGGCACGTGGTTGGCAACCTGCGTCGGCATGCCGATGCCCAGGTTCACGTAGTAGCCGTCACGCAGCTCGCGTGCGGCGCGCTTGACGATGAGATCGCGGCTCAATGAGACCCCTAGATCCCGAAGCGCTCGGCGTCCCAGGCGATGCCGAGCTCCGAGGGCGGCGCCATGTAGCCGGCGAGCGCCGAGGCGGCGACCACCGCGGGGCTCGCGAGGTAGCCCTCGCCACCCACGCCCATGCGGTTTTGCCAGTTGCGGTTGAAGCTCGTGATGGCGCGCTCGCCGGGCGCCAGGGCGTCCGGCCCTTGCCCGAAGCACGGTCCGCACCACGACTCGCGGATCTTCCCCCCCACCGAGCGGAAGACGTCGGCGATGGAGCGGCCGCCGAGACGCGAGTCGGCGAGCTCGATGTCGCGCTTCACGCGCCCGCTTCCAGGGAACACCACAAACTCGACGTCCTTGGCCACCTTGTTCACGCCCTTCTCGATGGCGGCGCGCAGCACGAGCGCGGCATGCAGGAGGTCGTCGTAGCCGCCGTTGGTGCACGAGCCGATCATCGCTTTGTGGAAGGTGAGACGCTCGCGCGCGACTTCTTCGGCGGCGAACGCATTCCCGGGGCTGAACGGCTTCGCGATCATCGGTGCCAAGACATCGAGCGCCAGCTCCTCGTCGGCCGCGTACACCGCGTCGGCGCCGGGCGCGAGCGCCGGATAGGGCGTGGCGATGCCGCGCTTCTCGAACCATGCGTAGGTGAGGTCGTCGGGCGCGAAGATGCCGTTCTGCGCTTCGGCCTCGGCCATCATGTTGGCGATCGTATTGCGGTACGGCATGGGCAACTGCAGATCGCGATCGACGAACTCCACGCTCATGCCTTCCGATTGCTTCGCGCCCCAGCGCTTGAGGAGCGCCAGCACGATGTCCTTGCCGGTCACCCAAGGCTGCAGGCGGCCGCGGATCACCACGCGGCGCTGCTTGGCGAGCGTGAAATAGATGTAGCCGGTCGACCATCCGAAGCCGAGCGTGGTGGAGCCGACGCCGATGCCCACCGCACCGTACGCGCCGTAGGCCCGGCTGTGCGAGTCGGCGCCCGGGTAGAAGCCGCCAGGGACGATCAGCCCCTGCTCGGGAAAATAGAAGTGGAAGATGCCGGCGCCGGGCGTGGCGTAATACGGCGATTCGATGCCCATGGCCCGCGCGAATTCGCGGCCGATCGAGGTCTGCTTGTCGTCCGCTTCCTTACCGGTGAAGACAAAGTGGTCGTTGGCGATCGCCGCCTGCCGCGGCTCGATGGTGTCGCCGCCCGTGATCTGATTGAAGGTGTGGATCGAAAACGGCGCCGTGCCGTCCGAGGCGGGCAGCAAGTCGGCGTACACGCGAAGCGTCTGCCCCGGCTCCACGCGCGCGTCCTTGTCGACGCGATGCGCCCACACGATCTGCTCGGTGGTGGTGAGCCGGCGCGCCGTGGCGGCGTCTGGGAACTCGATGGCGGGTGCTTTGCGCACCGACTCGGCGAACTCGCGGCGCCCCACGGCGAAGATGCCCCCGCTCCGCCGGATCTCGTCTTCCTTGGGCGAGAGCGGCACCGGCGCGTAGGTCTTGCCGCGCGTCAGGTTGGCGAGCGCGCGCGTGTCGGTGTCGAAAGTCATCTCGTCGCCGTCCTGGGCGTCGGCCACCGCCTCAGGGCACTGCACGACCTGCAAGCCCAAGTTGAAGGAGTTGCGGCGGAAGATGTCACCCATGTTGTTGGCGCACACGACGACCATCTCGAGCCCGGCCTCTTCGGCCACGCCCTTGAGCCCGGCCGGAGACATCTCGCGCGACGAGCCGATGGCGAAGCGGTCACCGGCCACGAGGAAGTTGGCTCCGCCCTGCACGCGCTGCACGAAATCCGGCATGAGGTGACGGAACGAGCCCTTCTTCCAGCGCTCATCGAGCGTGGCGAGCGACTCGGAGACGCAATCGGCCGCGGGCGTGATCTGGTCGGTGTCGATGGCGTCGCGCTTCTTGCCCGGAACCTTCTCGTCCCAGAACACGAGCGCCTTGCCGCGCACGAGATGACCGCCCACGGCCGCGGGCGCCTCGTCGCGCGAGCGCGCGTCGATCTTCTCCTGCGTGGCGCCCGGGCGCAGACGCGCGGGGCGGATCGGCGTGGTCACCGAGAGGCTCATGCCGCTCCCTGGGCCGCGGTCTCGCGCGGCCGCACCGTGCGCTGCTCGATCCGCTTCTCGAGGTTCTTGGCGCGCACGAGGTGATTCACGTACACGCCGGGCGTGTGCACGTGGTCGGGATCGAGCTTGCCGGGGCTCACGATCTTCTCCACCTCGGCGATGGTCACGCGACCCGCCGTGGCCATCATCGGATTGAAGTTGCGCGCGCTCATGCGGTAGACGAGGTTGCCGTAATGATCCGCCTTCCAGGCCCGCACGATGGCAATGTCGCCGCGAATGCCCTTCTCCAGGATGCACTCGACGCCGTCGATGACGCGCGTCTCCTTGCCTTCGGCGATGGGCGTGCCGGCGCCCGTGGGCGTGAAGAACGCAGGAATGCCCGCGCCGCCGGCGCGGATGCGCTCGGCCAGGGTGCCCTGCGGCACGAGCTCGACCTGGAGCGTGCCGTCCAGGAACTGGCGCTCGAAGGTGGCGTTCTCCCCCACGTAGGAGGAGATCATCTTCTTCACCTGGCGCGTGGCAAGCAGCAAGCCCAGCCCGAAGTCGTCCACGCCCGCGTTGTTGGAGACGATGGTCAGGTCCTTCACGCCGAGCTCGACGAGTGCAGCGATCAAATTCTCGGGAATGCCGCACAACCCGAAACCGCCGGCCAGGATCGTGCAGCCATCCTTGACGCCGGCCTTCTTGAGGGCCGCCTTGGCGCTCGACACCACCTTGTTCAACGGAATTCCTCCCCGCCCGGGCGGGCGGCTCCGCTCAGACGGCGCGCGGATGCGCCGCGCACCACTCGCGAATGTATTCCACCGCGTCCGCGGTGGGCGACCCCGGACCGAAGAGGCGGCCCACGCCCTGCTTGCTGAGCGTGTCCATGTCTTGCGGCGGAATGATGCCGCCGCCGGTCACCAGCACGTGGTCGGCGCCCTTGTCGTGCATGAGCTTCACCACCTCGGGGAAAATCGTCATGTGCGCGCCGGAGAGAAGACTCACGGCGATGACGTCCACGTCCTCCTGGATGGCCGCTTCCACCACCTGCTCGGGCGTCTGGTGCAGCCCGGTGTAGATGACCTCGAAGCCGGCGTCGCGAAACGACGCCGCGACCACCTTGGCGCCACGGTCGTGTCCGTCGAGCCCCGCCTTGGCGACCAGTACGCGGATCTTCCTGTCCAAGCGCTTTCCTCCTAGAACTCCGGCGCCTCGTGGTGCTCGCCGAACACGACGGCCATCGCCTTGCGCATCTCGCCCTTGGTGCCGTAGGCGCGGGCGCAATCGATCAAGTACGGCATCAGGTTCTTCGACTCGTCGCGCGCTGCTTCCGTCAACGCCGCCATCCGCCGCGCCACGAGATCGTTGTCGCGGGTCTCGCGCACCTTGCGGAGCGAGGCCACCTGATCGCGCTCGACCTGCTGATCGATGTAGAGGATCGGGATCTCGATCTTCTCGTCGGCCTCGACGTAGTCGTTCACGCCCACGATGATGCGCTTCTTCTGCTCCAGCTCCTGCTGGTAGCGGTAGCTGGCGCGATGGATCTCGCGCTGGAAGTAGCCCTGCTCGATGCAGGTCACCACGCCGCCGCGCGCGTCGATCTCGCGGAAATAGTCCTCGGCCTCGCGCTCCAGACGATCGGTCAGCGCTTCGACGTAGTACGAGCCGCCCAGCGGATCGGCCACGTTCGTGACACCGGTCTCGTGGGCGATGATCTGCTGCGTGCGGAGCGCGATCTTCACTGCCTTGTCGGACGGCAGCGCCAGGGTTTCGTCCATCGAGTTCGTGTGCAACGACTGCGTGCCGCCGAGCACACCGGCCATGGCCTCGATCGCCGTGCGCACGATGTTGTTCTCGGGCTGCTGCGCAGTCAGCGAGCAACCGGCGGTCTGGGTATGGAAGCGGAGCTGCCACGAGCGCGGGTTCTTGGCGCCGTAGATCTCGCGCAGGTGCCGCGCCCAGATGCGCCGCGCCGCGCGATACTTGGCGATCTCCTCGAAGAAATCCATGTGCGCGTTGAAAAAGAACGACAGGCGCGGCGCGAAGTCGTCGACGTCGAGCCCGGCCTTGATGGCGGCTTCGACGTAGGTGAATCCGTCCTTCAATGTGAACGCCAGCTCCTGCGCCGCCGTCGAGCCCGCCTCACGGATGTGATAGCCCGAGACCGATACCGAATTCCACTTGGGCATGTGCTCGGACGCGAACTGGATGGTGTTCACGACCAGGCGCACGGCCGGGCGTGGCGGGAAGCACCAGCACTTCTGGGCCACGAATTCCTTGAAGGCGTCGTTCTGGAGCGTGCCGCCCACTTTCTCGAAGGGCACGCCCTGCTTCTCGGCCGCGGCCAGGAAGAGCGCCCAGATGATGGCCGCCGGACCGTTGATGGTCATCGACGTGGTGATGTCGCCGAGGGGAATGCCCTTGAACAAGGTCTCCATGTCGGCGAGCGAGTCGATGGCCACGCCGCACATGCCGACTTCGCCGCGCGCCTTGGGATCGTCGGAGTCGAAGCCCATGAGCGTGGGCACGTCGAAGGCCACCGAGAGTCCCATCTGTCCGTGCTCGAGCAGATAGTGGAAGCGCTCGTTGGTCTGCGCCGCGGTGCCGAAGCCCGCGAACTGCCGCATGGTCCACAGCCGGCCCCGGTACATGGACTGGTGGATGCCGCGCGTGTACGGGTACTCGCCGGGGAAGCCGACGTCGCGCAGATAGTCGCGGTCCTTGTCGTCGGTGGGCGTGTAGAGCGGCTCGACGTGGTTGCCCGAGATGGTCTCGAAGAGATCGTCGCGTTCCTTCGCCGTCTCCTCGTACTTGTGCTTCCACTCGGCGGCCGCGCGCTCGACTTCGGTCGGGCCGGCCGAGCGCGGACCGCCGTGCGGCTCAGCCTTGTCGGCGTCCTTGGCCTTGGTGTCCTGGCCGTTGGTCTTGATCGCGGGCTCTTTCATGTCGCTCTCCCTTTGCCCTGCGCGGCCGGATGGCTCGCGTCTTCGGGCCACGCTTCTTCCCACAGCAGAGCCGCCGCCTGATGCGGCGTGCGGCGTCTCGCTTCGAGACTTCCCAGGATCTCGTTCCAGCGCGCTTCCGGAACGCGCTCGATCAAACGGCCGACGGCGCGCGCACGAACCAGATCGATCACGCGGGCGCGCAGCCGGCGCCGGCGCCGCTCGCGCAGGAGCCCCTGCTCGTTCAGATGCGCGAGATGGCGCGCGATCTGCTCGACCAGGTCGTCCACGCCCTTGCCCTGGTTGGCCGCCGTGAGGACGACCGGCGGGCGCCACGCGCCGGGCGCCGGCTTCTTCAAGGCCAGCACGGCGCTCACCTCCTGTGCTGCGCGCTCGGCCCCGTCACGGTCCGCCTTGTTCAACACGAACACGTCGCCGATCTCCATGAGACCGGCTTTCATCGCCTGCACGCCATCGCCCGACTCGGGCACCAGCACCACCACCACGCTGTCGGCAGCCTCGGCCACCTCCAGCTCCGACTGGCCCACGCCCACGGTCTCGACGAGGAGGCGGGTGAAGCCGGCCGCCTCGAGCAGATCGCAGACCTCGCTCGTGGTCACCGCGAGCCCGCCGAGGGAGCCCCGCGAGGCCATCGAGCGAATGAAGAGCCCGGGATCCCCGGCCAGCTCGACCATGCGCACGCGGTCACCGAGCAGTGCTCCGCCCGAGAATGGGCTCGTGGGATCGACCGCGACGATGGCCACCTGCTCGCCCTGATCGCGATAGCGGCGCGCGAGCCGCGCCACCAGGGTCGACTTGCCGGCCCCCGGTGGCCCCGTGATGCCGATGCGGATCCCCTGCCCCGTGCACGGATAGGCGCGCTCCAGGACGAATCGCGCTTCCGGCGTCTCGTTCTCGACCAGGGAGATGGCGCGCGCCAAGCTCGTGCGGTCGCCGTCGAGCGCCCGTTCGACCAGACCCTCGAGACCGGGACCGGCGTCTGATCTCCTGACTGGATTCGATGCGGAGATGGGCTCCTCCCGAGGGTGTCGCAGGCCCGAGCGGTAGGCGTAAGTCGTTTGCAATTCAAGGAATACTATCGCCGTCACAAGCCGTGAAGTCAATCGGACGGGCGCCAAACGCGGGCTTTCACGACTTGGGCGGAACGGCCGCCCGATCCTCGATGCGAAAGATCCTTCCGCCCGGGCCGGCATGAACCAGGACGAGGACGGCGAAAGGATCGCCTTCTTCGAAACCGAGATCCACCGGACCATTCGCATCCGGCACCACGAAGTAGTCGATCCCGAGATTCCACAGGACGTCGTGAAGCCTGCCCGGGTATGGAAGTGCGGATTCCACGGCCGAGTAACGCGCCGGACCGAACCAGTCTCCCACGAAGGTCCCGGGCGAGTAGTAGGCCAGCGGCGAGTCGCGCCAACCGTAGATACGGCGCTCACCGTCCAGGTGATGGGCCACCCAGACATAGAGCGGATACGTCGGATACGCGCGGGCGATGAACGCGTCGCGCTCGGCCGGGGTCACGGGCGGCAAGCCCCGGGCCCGCGTCCGCGCCCACGCGTACTGCGTTCCCGGGAGCGCGAGCAGCACGGCGACCAGGATGGCCGGAAGCGCCACGCGGAAGCGCATTCTCAGCAACTCGAAGAAGGATGCAAGCGTCGCGCCCATCCCGAGACACAGCAGAGGGATCACCGGCAGCAAGTAGCGCCCGCTCGGGGACCCGAGGAACCACACGCCGACGAAGGCGAGCGCGATCAGAAGGAGGACGCGCTCGGGAACCGACTTCCACCGCGCCCACAAGAGAAGCGGAAGGGGAATCCAGAGCGCCGGCGAGAACATGTCCTCCGGACCGACGAACAGACCCTGATCGAACGCGAGCCTGCCCCACAAGAGCAGGAAGTCCCACCACGAATGGCTTGCCTGGCGCTGCAATTCGTTCACTTGCATGGCGAGATCGGCGGCGTTCCAGAAGCGATTCGGGAAGACGTGCGCAAGGAACGGAAACAGCGGATCGCCCGACAGGAGGGCGTTGCGCGCGTACCAAGGAACGCCGATCAGAGCCGCGAGTCCGGCGAAGAGAGTCACGTGGCGCATGCGCCGTTGCGCGGGGGCAGTGAAGAAGAAGGCAAAGGCGAAAGCGCCGGCGAAGAAAAGCCCGGAATACTTCGTGGCCGCAGCGGCGCCGGCGAAGGCCCCGGCAAGAGCCGCCCAGCGCCCTCGGGGCTCGTGCCTGTAGACGATCCAGCACAAGCCGGCGAGGGTCACCAGGAACGTAAGCGGCACGTCGACGTAGGCGATCGTGCCCACGACGAGCGCAGTCGGACTTCCGATCCACAACGCCGCCGCCAGCGCGCCCGCCGTCCTCACCCCGAGCCGCGTGCCCGCTGCCCACAACGCGAGCGCGGTTCCGACCCAGGCGAGGAACGTCATGCCATGCGCCGCCACGTCGCCGAAGGTCCCGAGCGCGAGCGTGAACAGCATCTCGTGGAATTGCGGGAACACCGGATAGCGCAGATACGGCGTGACCACCAAGTGATGAGAGGCCAGATAGAGCTTCGCGGCCGCCAGGTGATAGCTCGTCGCGTCCCAGTCGACCGGTGGATAGAAGACTTGGAGCACAATCGGAGCGACGACGAGGATGGCCACGACGATCGCCACCGGCGAGCCACCAAACGAGAGCCGCCGGGGCGCGTGGGCCACGGCCAGGATCACGCCCAGCGCGAGGACGCCAAAGAGCCACGGCCGCGTGAGACCGCCGCCCAGACCCAACACGAAGACGAGCGAAGAGACCATGACGACGCCGGCGCCACAGCGCAGCGCGGTCCGCTCGGCAAACGACGCCAAGACAAACCGACGCAGCATTGCGGCGCCGTATCCCCAAAGGGCGAGCCACAGGACGGCGATGGCCAAGAGTTGTCGAGCGTAGAAAGAAATCAGAGGTTGCGGGCTCGCTGCAGTGGCGGAGAGTGCCGGTCGTGGACGTCGCCGTGGACTTCCTCGAGCACGTCCCGGGCGATCATCGCCGCCGCCTCGGGGCGGCCCAGCTCCTCGCAGGCGCGACGCATCGAGCGAGCGAGCGAGGGGTGCGAGAGGATGCGCTCCACCGACTCGGCCACCTGTTCGATGGTGCGCGCGCGCAGGGCCGCACCGGCCGTGGTGAGCGCCTCGCTGTTGCGCTCTTCCTGCCCCGGCGTGGGACGGAAGATGACCAGCGGCACCTGCTTGGCGAGGCTCTCGGAGCAAGTGAGCCCACCCGCCTTGGTCACATTCACGTCGGCGGCGTCGAGCCAGCGGTCGACTTCGTTGGTGAAGCCGAGGACCTTCACGCGCCCGGGCGCCAGCGGCTCGAGATCACGCAGCCGGCGGCGCAGCGCTTCGTTGCGTCCCGCGATCACCACCACCTGCGGCCGGCTCGGCAGCTCGATCAAGCGCGCCGCCAGTCCGTGCAAAGGTCCGACGCCGTTGCCGCCGCCCATGACCAGCACCACGGGAGCCTTGGGATCGAGACCGAGCGCCGTACGCGCCGCTTCCTTGGGCTGCTTGTGGCCGAACTTGGCATCGATGGGAATGCCGGTGACGTGGATGCGTTCCCAGGGCACGCCCCACTCGACCAGCTCCTCGCGCACGGTTTCCGCGGCCACGAAGTAGCCCGCGATGCCGTCGTGCACCCAGATAGGGTGCGCGCCGAAGTCGGTGATCACGCAGTAGAGAGGCGAGCCGAGCCGGTCGCGCGCGGCCAGATGCGACAAGCCTTCGAGCGGCAGGAAGTGCGTGCACACGACGGCCGCCGGGCGAAAGCGGCGGATGGCATGGATGAGACGCCGCAGATTGAGGCGGTCGAGCGAGACGCGGGCGCGCGCCGTGCCGCGATGCACGTTCGGGCGCTCGGTGCCCCAGTAGAGCAAGCGCCAGAGCGGCGGCGCCCGTTTCACCATGGCGTCGTACGTCTGCGCGTAGGTTCTCTGGAAGAGGGCCGAGGCGAAGGCCAGCGTGTCGAGCGCGTGCACGCGATTGGAGGGGCCGATGGAGCGGAAAGCATGCTCCAACGCCTCCGCCGCTCGCTTGTGTCCCGCGCCCGCCTTGGCGTGAAGGATGAGGATGCGCTCGGGCTCGGCCACGTGGGCCCTCCGGGAACGCCGGCCAGATGGCCAGGTGGGCAGGCCGGCACGACCTTGGGCAGACCCCCCTGGAACTTCGCCCGGAGTCTAGCCGCCGCCCCGCCCGCTCACAAGCCACCGGCCGGGGCCAAGGAGGCCAAGTCACGCAATGCCAGTAGATCGCCGGTTTCGGCACCGAGCGTGCAAGGGAGACGCCTCGCCGGGGTCGCCTGGACAGGGAGGTCTCGGCGCCTTCATGCGAGGGCGGGGTCTAGCGGCCCCGCCCGAAGACGAAGGCCGGATCGAGACCGCATCGCGAGCCGCGAACGCGGTCCTCTCGGGTGCTCGAGAGAGAGTGACGCCACCTGAGCGCGGGTACACAGAGGCGCATCTGGGACGACGGAGCTTCGCTGGGGTTGGTCAAAGCCTCGGCGTGCCGCCGACCGGAGCCCTCAGGTCGCCTGCCAAGGATGGTTCTCCACGACACCAACGGAGGGCCGCGCCCGCGGCTCGATTTGCTTCGCCCGATTTCCTTCACCTGCTCAAGAGCAGGTGGCCTTTATGATCCCTCGACATGCCGTACGGCATGTTGACTCCTCTACCGCTCACCGAGGCAACTCGAAGTCTCGGCAATATCTGACTCAAGAAAGCACTGCTTCGGCGAGTGAACAACTCACAGGTCCATGAACCTGTGACTCGTCACCTTTTCGGTAGACCATTTGCCCTAGCGAAGCTCACCGCCGCTGCCGAACGCATCCCGTACGTGCTCAACGACCAGTCGCTCTTCACTTTCCTCGACGGTAATCACGTCGAAACGGATGCGCCGACCCGCCCATCGTGCCTCGAATGCGCTGGCAGCCGCCGCCAGACGTAGCCGCTGCGCGCGATTCAATGCCCCGCGTGCTCCTCCCCACGATGAAGCCCGGCGCATCTTCACTTCGACGAGGATGATCGCACTCCCTTGCTCCATCACGAGATCCACTTCGAATTTTCCTACACGCGCGTTGCGCTCGAGCGTGCGGTAGCCGCGGCGCGCGAGGAACCACTCCGCCAGGCGCTCGCCGGCGGCGCCGACAGCACGACGATCCATATTCTTCTCGGACGGGAGCGGATCAGACTCCGACGAGCTCTTCCTCGGGGACGGCGCTAAACAGATCGGGCTGCATCACGGGACCGAAGGAGTAGCGGTGCCAAGGGCAGGGTCCGTGGGTCATCAAGGCTTCGAGATGCTCGCGCGTGCCGTAGCCCTTGTGGCGCTCGAAGCCGTACAGAGGATAGTCCAACGCGAGTCGGCGCATGAAGCGGTCGCGCAGACACTTGGCAATCACCGAGGCAGCGGCGATCGCGAGACTGCGCGCGTCGCCATCGACCACAGTCTCCTGCGGCCATGGCAGATCCATGAGGGGATGGATGCCGTCGACCAGCACCCGCTCTACGGCCGTGCGGCGTGATAAGCGATGCAGGGCGCGACGCATGGCTGTGAGGGAAGCGCGGTGCGTGTTCAGGCGATCGACGGCGCGCGGGCTGATCACCGCCCAGCCCACGGCGAGCGCGGTGGTGCGAATCCGCCCGTCGAGATCCTCGCGGGCTTCCGCGCTCAGGGCTTTGGAATCATCGAGGCCGGAGAGCTTGGCGCCACGCGGCAGGCAAACGGCGGCAGCGACCAGGGGGCCGGCCAGGGGTCCCCGCCCGACTTCGTCGGCGCCGCACAGGGTCTCGATCGCGGCGCGCTCGCGCATGCGATCGTCGAAACGCCGGAGAGTGATCCATCGCCGAGAGCCCATGGCCTCCGAAGTACGCCCCGGCTCATGCACCCGGCAAGGGAAAACAAAAAAATCGGAAGCAGGCGGATCACTTCGCCCCGGCCAGCTCTTGAAATTCGCCAATCCGAAGGATGGGCCGAAACCTTCACGGATGGCTTTGCTTGCGCCGGTACAGAACGAAAGTAGGGTCTTCCTCGGTCGGGCGCTCGCCGTTCGCAGGCGTTGACTCCAGGTTGCGCCTCGGGGAATCGAACACCTGCGCCTGCTCGTAACGCGCCCGGAACTCCGGAGACCGGAGGAGCGCTACCGCATCGGCGGATGGCGATCCCCATTCCAGCATCGTCAGATAGTTCTTCTAGTCTCGCCTCCGGGCCAGAACGTCCAACCACAATGGAGCAGATTCGCCAAGCTCATGCTGGACGCGTTCGATGCTCGCGATCTCGTAACCTGCCCCGCGCAACTCCGCGGTCACCGACTCAGCCGTGAAGACGTCCTTGCGTAGCTGGTCAGAACTCGCCTTCGTGACATCGCCATGCGTGTACTTCAGCACATGTTCCAGATCCAACCCGCCCCCTGCCCCGCCCTCCGCGGCCTGGACGTACTGCGTTGCAATCGCTTCGAAGTCGGGAAGGCCGCGGATCACGAGCGCACCGCCATGAACCAGAATGCGGCGCCACTCGAGAATCACCGAGCGGCGGTCCTGGCGAAATAGGAACTCGTACACACCGGAGAGTCGGATTTCCTCCACCGAGCCATCAGGAATGGAGGGCAATCGGACCAGACTGGACTCGAACTCGCTCGGGACCATTCCGTCACCCGTGATCTCGACGAATCCCTGCTCGGCTTCCTTGAGCCGGAGGTGCAGACGGCAGGAAGCCGGGAGGGACCTGGTGCGCCCCGCCCTACCTGCGCGGGGTGCCCGACACACGTACACACCGCCCCGGGC
Organism: Candidatus Eiseniibacteriota bacterium; assembly: GCA_036003365.1. Lineage (GTDB taxonomy): Bacteria > Eisenbacteria > RBG-16-71-46 > RBG-16-71-46 > DASYSL01 > DASYSL01. Next base: position 15,224 of record DASYSL010000004.1, on the reverse strand, counting down.
CCCGTAAATTTCGAGGCCCGCCCATCCCAGGACCTTGCGAATGAGGCGCTTCACAGAGCTATTCGATTGCACGGTCGCGCCGCTCATCGGGCCGCACACTCCGCAATGCCATACATGGACATCATGCGCGCTTTCGCGCCACGACATTCAGGTTGAGGGGTATCGGCTCGTCTCGGTAGCACACGTTCTCCAGACTTGCGACCTCGTACCCGACCGCTTCCAGCTCGCTGCGGAGGGAACGATCGTTGAAGAGATCCTTGTGCAGCTGCTCGGGAGCGTGATGCGGAAGGTAGCCTCCGTGCGAGTACAGGAAGACCTCTTCGAAATTGAATGTCTCGTGCAAGATCCCCGGACGGTGGTCGAGGAAGGCGCGCGCGATGACGTCGAAGTCCGGAACGTACGAGATATGGAGCATGCCGCCGGGCCGGAGCACGCGATGCCACTCGCGAATCGCCTCCAAGCGCTCCGGACGATAGAGATGCTCATACACCGCTGATAGCCGGATCTCATCTACCGTCCCATCGGCGAGCATGGGCAGTTCACGGACATTCGTCACGATGTCCGTCGCCGCACTCGGCACGATGTCGACGTTCACGAATCCCTCGAGCCGATTGTTGCCGCAGCCAAGGTGCAAGCGAAGGGGCACCGGGAAGGACCGCGCGGCACTCTGAGGTAGAGCACGCTTGGCCGGGCAGATGAAGATGCCACCGCGGCCCTGGAGCAATTCGAGGCCAAAGAGGCGAAGTAGACGTCGCTCACTTCCGGGCGGCGCCGCGCCTTGAGCCGGCAATGGGCTCGAATCACCCATGACGTTGAGTTCCGTGGTTCACGAGGACTACTGAGGGACGGAGGCCGTTGCTCGAGGACGATTACTCGCCCGACTCCTTGGCCTCGGCCACTCGACCGGCCTTGCCCTTCTTGCCGCGCAGGTAGAACAGCTTGGCGCGGCGAACCTTTCCCTTGCGCGAGACCTCGATCTTGGCGATCGAGGGCGAGAAGAGCGGGAAGATGCGCTCGACACCGATGCCTTCGGTGACCTTGCGGACCGTGAACGTGGTCCGCGGCCCCGAGCCGCGGCGGCTGATCACCATCCCCTGGAAGACCTGCGCCCTCTCCTTGTCTCCCTCGATCACGCGCACGTGGACGCGCACCGTGTCACCGGGTCGGAACTCGGGCACTTCGGGGCGGGCGTGCCGGGCGTCGAACTTCTCCAAGAGCTTCATGGGAATCGTCACTCCTCTTTCTTCTCCGCGCGCTCCCGCTCCCATTGAGCGAGCAACTTGCGGTCTTCACGCGTCAGTTCCGCCCGAGCCAGGAGGTCGGGCCGCCGCTCGAACGTGCGGCGCAACGCTTCCTCGCGCCGGTGGCGCGCGATCCGGCCGTGATCTCCGGAAAGCAGCACGTCGGGCACCCTGTGTCCTCGGAAATCCGCAGGCCTGGTGTAGTAGGCGCAGTCGAGGAGACCGGAATGGAAGGAATCGCTCTCGGCGGAATCGAAGTCGCCCAGGACACCCGGAAGCAACCGGGCGAGGGCGTCCAGAACGCACAGAGCGGCGGGCTCGCCCCCGCTCAACACGAAATCCCCGATCGAGAGCTCTTCGTCGGCGAGGTGGAGGCTGACCCTCTCGTCCACCCCTTTGTAGCGGCCGCAGACTAGCACAAGGCGGCTTTCCTTAGAAAGTCGCAGGGCGTCGGCCTGGGAGAAGGGTTTTCCCTGCGGAGAAAGCACGATGACCCGGGCCTCGGCTCCCTCTCCCTGACCCGTCAGCTTGCCCGGCGCCAGCGCCTCCATGGCCCGAAAAATGGGCTCGGCCAGCATGACCATCCCGGCCCCGCCGCCGAACGGCTTGTCGTCCGTGGTGCGATGGGTGTCGTCGGTGTGGTCGCGCAGATTGGTCGTCACCACCTCGAGCAGGCCGCGCTCGCGCGCGATCCGGATCATGCCCAGATCGAGGGCGGGCGCGAAGTACTCGGGGAAGATGGTGAGGAGATCGATGCGCATGGTTGGGCGTGGCCGGAAGGCTACGGTTCGGTCGGCTTGCGATAGATGTCGAGGAGCCCCTCGGGAAGCCGCACACGGATCTGGCGAGCGGCGGGGTCCCAACCGAGAATGGTGCCCGGATGATACGGGATCAGGATCTCCCCCGTCTCCCCCTCGACGATCAGCACCTCGTTGGCGCCGGTGGCCAGGATCTCGCGCACGCGCCCGAGCACGCGCCCGTCTTCTTCGACGACCTCGAGCCCGAGAAGATCGTAATAGTAGATCTGATCGGGACCGGCTTCCGGAACCGACGCGCGATCGGCTTCGATCCACAGCCCGCGCAGCTCACCGGCCTGCTCGGGGTGGTGCGCGTTGGAGAAGCGGACGAGGAGATCGGGCGGGAAGGCGCGGACGCTCTCGATCTTGGCCTTGGCGACCACGGAGCCGTTCTCGCGCACCAGGCGCACGATGCCGAGCTTACCCACCGCCGCCGCGTCGAGCCCCGAGCCGCGCACCACCACTTCGCCCTTCAAGCCGTGCGGCTTGATCACGCGCCCGAGGCGGACCGGGCCTGGCGCGTCCATCACTCCAGGACTTCGAGCGTGGCGCGAAAGCCGTGCTTGCGCGCCGCCGTCTGGACGACGGCGCGCAGCGAGCGGATGGTGCGCCCCTCGCGGCCGATGATGCGCCCCTGGTCCTCGGGCGCCACGCTCAATTCGTAGAGCACGGTGTCGCCATCGCGAGCTTCGACGCGCACGGCGTCGGGATCGTCGACGAGCTTCTTCGCCAAGTCGAGGATGAGGGGCGAGAGATCGGGATGCATGGTGCCTCCTTGGCTCACGCGGCCTTGTCGCGAGGGGCGCTGTGGCGCACCGGCACGCGGGCCAGGCGGATGCCGAACCAGCACAGGGCGAGCGCCCAGAGAAGGAGCCAGGGCAGCGTATTCCAGAAGCCCTGCGAGCGCGCCACGCCGACCCCGCTCGCGGTCAGCGCTGCGGCCCACAGATAGACGCCGAGTGCGGTGCGGCGCGGGCCGCCGATCAGCGTGCTCAAGCGATGCGTCGTATGGTCCTTGCCGCCCTGGTAGATCTTCCGGCCCTCGCGCAGCCGCATGACGACCACGAACGAGAGATCGAACACCGGATAGCCCAGGATGAGAAGCCCCGCCATGGAGCCTTCGATGTCGGGACCGGCCTGTGCGGCGAGGAGCGACAGCGCGCTCAGCGAATACCCGAGGAAGAGCGAGCCCGCGTCGCCCAGGAACACGCTCGCGGGCGTGAAGTTGAAGCGCAGGAAGCCGAGCGCCGCACCCGCCAGGGCAAAGGCGAAAATGGCCTCGAGCCCGTTCCCCCACCACAGGTGGAGCACGCCCAGCCCGATCGCCAGGATGGCCGTGATGCCACCGATGATGCCGTCCATGTTGTCGAGGAAATTGACGGCGTTCATCATGGCCACGATCCAGAACAGGCTGAGCGGAATGCCCACCCACGGACCGAGACCGCCGCTCGGATAGACGCCGCCGCACAGGAAGACTCCGGCCACCGCGATCTGCAGAAAGAGCTTGGGCAAAGGGTGCATGCCGAAGCGGTCGTCGATGAGGCCCAGGAGGAGCGCGGCCAAAGCACCCGCCGCCCACCACCACGCGGGCGCCGGCACCGGTACTGCGAGCAGGCGCACCAGGACGACGGTCGTGATGCCGGCGCCGAGCGCCACGCACAGCCCGCCCAGGAGCGGCGTGGCATGCGTGTGCAGCTTGCGCGCCTCGGGATGATCGAGGTAGCCGGTCCACCAGGCGAAGCGCCGCACCGGCGGCACGAGCAGGAGGACGAGCGCGGCTGCGCCCGCGATGGCGGACAGCGCGAGCCACAGGGCGCGCGGCGGAGCGAGGGAAGGCTCGGGCAAGCTCGCGAGGACCATGACGGTCGAGGAGTAGCAGAAAAAACTCCCCGGATCGAGGTTCGATCCGGGGAGGTGTCGAAAAGCGGTAGCGGCTAGGCGCCGCCCGCCAGAGTCGGGATCGCGGAGGTGGCGCGGTACGGCGTGCGGTCCTTGCCGCGATAGAAGGCGATGGTCGTGCGTAGGAGCTCGTCCAAGGTGCACTGGGGCGTATAGCCCACCAGGTCTCGGATCTTCTTGAGCGACGGCACCCGGCGCTGCATGTCCTCGAAGCGCTCGCCGTAGATCTTCTCGAAGGGCACGAACTCGATGGGCGACGAGGAGCCCGAGACTTCCTTCACCCGCTGGGCGAGCGTGAGCACCGAGACTTCCTCTTCGGTGCCGATGTTGTAGACGCCACCGAAGGCGCGCGGCTCGTCGGCCAGCATCAGAGTGCCGCGAACCACGTCGCCGACGTACGAGAAGCAGCGCGTCTGCGAGCCGTCGCCATAAACAAGCAGCGACTCGCCGCTCATGGCCTGCTGGATGAAGCGCGGCAGGACCATGCCGTACGAGCCGCTCTGGCGCGGGCCCGTGGTGTTGAAGCAGCGCACCACGACCACGGGGAGCTGACGCTCCTGGTGGTAGCCCATGGCGAGGTACTCGTCGACCGACTTGCTGGTGGCGTACGACCAGCGCAGCACCTGCGTGGGGCCGAGGAGACGATCCTGATCCTCGGTGAACGGAACCTGCGTCCCCTTGCCGTAGACCTCGGAGGAGGAGAAGAGAACGACCGGCTTGTTGCCCGCGCGATGCGCGGACTCGAGCACGTTCTCGGAGCCTCGGATGTTGGTCAGGAGCGAGCGGAGCGGATTCTCGAGCACGAACTTCACGCCGACGGCGGCAGCGAGGTGGTAGACGAAATCGACGCGGTCCGAGAGCTTCTGGACCAGTGCGGCGTCCATCACCGAGCCTTCGACGAAGTGGAAACGCGGCTCGTCTTGCAGATTTTCGAGGTTCTCGACGCTACCCGTGGAGAGGTCATCGAGCGCCCACACTTCGTCGCCTCGGTTCACGAGAGCTTCGACGAGATGCGAGCCGATGAACCCGGCACCTCCGGTGACCAGAACTTTCATAGCCTCCCTCGGTCTTCGTCCATCAGTCTTCCGCGCGGCGGGGGCGAGGGGACCAGACACGGATGGGTAGCTCAGGAAAGTGGGTTGCACAACCCACCTGAGGCTGCCACGTTATGCGTGCCAAGTGACGGTGTCAAAGGCTTTTTGGCCGTTTGACATCACCCTTATCGGCCTTCGCTGTGATTTCTTTAGGGGGAAGAGTGGGTAGCCTTGGAAGGATGTTTTCTCCTCGGTGCCGAACGGGCTCGGCGGGGTTTTCAGGGCTTTTTCGGACTCGTCCTTGACCCCGATCACTGGCTAAGAGAATACCACGCAAATACCATGCTGAAAAGCCAGTTCTCGTGGTCTTCGTGCCGGATCCGCGAGGCATTCGTGTTCAGGATTGCCTTACAGGGCCGGTCGCTCCCCCGGTGCCGGCGATCCACGCCGAGACCCGGTCGGCGAAGTTCTCCCAGCGGAATTGCAAGCGCACCCACTCTCGCGCGGCGACGAGCGCGTGCATGCGTTCCTCGCCGCGTGCCCACTGCTGCGCGATGGCCGCGGCGTATGCTTCGGGGTCGTCCGCGCCTTGGGCGATGCTCGAGGGCGCGCCCCCGAGAGCTTCGATCGCGCTCGTCGCCGAGACGACCGGGACCCCTGCCGCGAGGGCCTCGATCAGCTTGTTCTGGATCCCCGCCGAGAATCGCAGCGGCGCGCAGAGCACGCGGTACTCCTGCAGGACGCTGCGCAGATCCTCGACGTAGCCGCGCACCTCGACTCCCGGCACCGACGCCAGGGCGCGCACCGCCGGAGCCGGATCGGCGCCGATGAAGCGCACCTTTGTCTCGATGCCCCGCGCCCGCAGCCGCGGCAGGACCTCTCGCACCAGGAATCCGGCCGCATCGACGTTGTGCGGCACGCGGAAGTGACCGTGGAACCCGATCACGGACGGCGGATCTTCCGGGATGTCGCCTTCGAGCAGGCGCGCGTCGACGCCGTTGGGAATCACGCGGATCTTGCGCGTGTCGCCGGGGAATTCCGCGAGGTCGACTCCCGAGACCAGCCAGCCTTCGTCGAAGTCGTCGAGCACCGAGCTCTCGAAGCGCCGCATCCGTGCGTGCTCGAGCCCGATCGAGGGCCGCTCGAGCCAGGGCGCGTGGCGCATGCGGCGTTCGAGACCCAGAGCCATGGAATCGCAGAGCGACAAGAGGCGGACACGCGTGGGAGCCGCGGCCGCATAGGGAGCCGTGCGCACGAGATGGCAGACCACGGCGTCGTACGACTGCCCGGCCGGCAAGGATGACGTGACCAGCCGGCGCATGGCTTCATCTCGGTAATACGCGATCTGCAAAGGCTCGCCGGTGACCAGGGCGCCACCCAGACGGGCCAGACGAGCGAAGCGCGACAGGGGAACCGTGCGCACGCGCACGCCCAAGCCCTCGAACACGCTCGCCCCCGCGGACCCGCTCTCTCCCTCATCGAAGGCCGCCAGGGTCACGTCGAAGCGCTCGGCGAGCACGCGAAGCAAGTGAAACGCGTGCAGGCGGTCGCCGCGGTCGGGAGGGAAGGGAAACCGAGTCGTGAGGAAGAGAACCCGCGGGCGCACTCGTTACCAGGAAGGCCGCTGGAAGGGAGGGACCTGGCGATCGAGGGACCAGAGGACGCCCCAGATCGTCCCCAGGTAGAAGCCGGCGTTCACGTCCCCGAGAGGATAGTTGGCCACCGAGATGGTGAGCACCTGCACCGTGATCGCGATCGTGCCGATCGCCCAGGCGCGGACCTTCCAGTCGGACGCGCGGCGGGCGACGCCGAAGGCCGCCCACAGCGTCGACCCGATGAGCAACGCAAAAGCCGCGAGACCGACGGCGCCCAGCTTGAGCCATAGGAAGAGGTAGTAGTCGTGCACCGTGCCTTCGAGAAATCGCGTGCCGAAGAAGGGATCGCGCAGCACGTGCATGTGCCCGAAGCCCTGGCCCACGATCGGCGACTGCTTCGCCCACGAGATCGCCTCGTCGTACTCGACCAGACGGAAGAAGTTCGAGGCCGTCTCCCAGTTGGCCTCGGTGCTGAAGGAAGTCCCGAACCGCCTTCCGATGCCCCCCAGAAGATCCTTCTCTCCCGAGACGGCAATTCCCACGAGCGCGGTGAGACCGAGCAAGCCGGCGAACACCGGGATGTGCAACATGCGGCGCCAGCGCACCTCGGGCTCGTGCCATCCCAGGTTCCACCACACGAGAACGGCGGCGGCGCCGAGCGCGACCAGGAAGCCCAGCCAGAAGCTGCGGGTGAACGACAAGAGGACGTGCAGCAGGAGCGGCATCGAGGCCAGGAGCGCAACGAAGCGAACGCGGCGTGACGGCGTGAGCAGGGCGCATACCCACAGCCCCATGGCCGCGAGACCGGTGAGACAGATGAAATAGACGCCGCCGATGCGAATCCCTTCCTTCTTCATCTCGATGAGTCCGTACGGAACTTGGGGAAGGGTGACGACGACGAGCCCCACGAGGACGTAGCCGAGATTCTCGCGGCCGAAGAGCTGCATGGCGACGAGGCCGATCAGCGGCCAGAGAGCTCCGAGGAACTCGAGACCGAGGTGCTGCTCGTTGTTGCTCTTGAGCCAGCCGTTGAGAGCGCCGAAGCAGGCCCATGCGATCCAGATGGCGACCGGAACGCCGACGCTCGCGCGCGGAAAGACGACGGTCTTCCAGGAGCTTCGCCACAGCATGAGGATGCCGAGAAGCACGGCCCAAGCGCAGACGATCGAGAGCCAGCGTGTGAGGAAGCCGCCGCCGTAATCGACGAAGGCGGCCAGGCCCACCAGCGCCATGTAGGCGAAGCGCACGTCCCGGAGGGAGAAATAGACCAGCAGCACGATGGCGACGGCCGCGGCCGGAATCGCGATCGCATCGGCGGCGATCAGCCAGGCCGCGAGCCCCGCCAGAAGCGGAATGCACCACAGAAGGAGCGCCGAGGCGCGTCCCCTGGCGCGTCGCCCTCCTCCCCCGTCCAGGGTGGCCTGCGGCAGCGCCCGTGGCTCGAACGTGCTCATGGCGCCATGTTCCGTTCAGGAGCCGGGACGGCGCAAGGCTCCGGGCCCCTTCCCCCTGCCCAGCGGGCGAGTCTCCGCCAAAGGTCGGGGTCGGGACCGAGAGCGCGCATCCGGAAGTAGAGCGTCAGGATGGCGTGGGCAAGCGACGCCTGTGGATCATGCTTGGCATGATAGAGCCACATGCTCCGATAGTAATGGCACCGCGCGACGTCGCTTGTGCCCGCGCTCGCGCCCACGGCATGCACGGCACGCATCGAGGGCAGGAACACGACGCGGCCGCCCGCGAGCTTCACCCGGCGGCACCAGTCGGTGTCTTCGGAATACATCCAGAAACGCTCGTCGAGCCCGCCGACACGCTCGACCGCTTCGCGCCTGGCGAGCAGGAACGCACCCGTCACCCAGTCGGTCTCGCGCGGCGATTCGCTCGCCGCTCCGTGCTCCAGATAGCTCGCGGCGTAGCGCGAGCCCGTGAGCCGCGCGCCCGCGCCGGCCAGCCCCCGCAGCCACTTCCAGCGAAGCCAGCGCTTGAGTCCCAGGCAATGAGTGAGCACGGCGACCACGCCGGGAAAGGCGAGCGCCGAGGGCTGCCGTTTCCCATGGTCGTCGACCAGCGCTCCGCCCACGATCCAGACCTCCGGGTGCTGCGTGAGATAGTCGATGCCGCCTGCGATCGAGCCAGCGCCGGCTTCGCAGTCGCTGTTCAGCCAGAGGACGAAACGGCCGCGCGCCGCCCCGAGTGCCTGGTTCATGGCGCGGGTGAAGCCCGCGTTCTCCTGGTTCAGGAACCTGCCCAGGCCCGGCTGCGCGGCGAGCCATTCGCGCGAGCCGTCGCGCGACGCGTTGTCGACCACGAGGATCTCGAAGGTGCGCGGGGCGCAGGCGTGGGGCACCGCCTGGAGGCAGCGCCGGAGCCACTCCACGTGGTTGTAGCTCACCACGAGAACCGAGACGTCCGGCGCCAGGGCCTCGTTCACCCGGCCCTCATGCGCGGGGGCGCGGAGCGGTCCTCCGCGGGACGGCTCCGCGTCCATGCTTTCGCCAGTCGGCTGAAGCGATAGAAAGCCATGAGCTGGGCGAGGATGAACCCGTGGCCGCCGTCGCGCCAGCCGCTCTGGACGAAGTACTTGTACGCGAAGTAGAGCGGTGGCTCGCACAGCACGCGCCACCAAGGCGGCCGGCGGCCGGCCCACTGACGCTCGACTTCGTCATCGGTGTAGCGATTCAGCTTGCGGATGAAATCGCGCACATCGGCGTGCGCGAAGTGCAAGAGCGGCTCGCGCAACGTGCCCACTTTGCCGTCGACTGTCAGCACTTCGTGCACGGGCCGGTCCCAGCGCGCGCCCGAGCGGCGGGCGAGCCGCAGGTGATATTGCGGAAACCATCCCCCGTGGCGGATCCAGCGGCCGAACATGTAGTCGAGGTGCGGCACCCGGTAGGCGTCACAGCCGGGGCGGCGGACCGCTTCGCGGATCTCGTCGCGCAGGTTCTCGGTGACGCGCTCGTCGGCGTCGATCATGAGGACCCATTCGGCGGTGGCTTGCGCGAGAGCAAAATTCCGCTGGTCGGCGAAGTCGGTGAACGTGCGCTCGACCACGCGCCCGCCCAACGCGCGAGCGAGATCGGCGGTGCCATCGCGGCTGCCGCCATCGACGACCACGATCTCGTCGGCCCAGGCCAGGGTGGCGAGGCAGTCACGCAGCTGATGCGCTTCGTCCTGCACGATGAGGACCGCCGCAATCGAGGGGCTCTGGCTCATCGAGCCTGCGCCGTGTCGGCCGAAACGATCTCGTAGAACAAGCTCGGCCCCTCGTGCACGGCGCGCCACGCCCCCGCGTACGGCGCCCACAGCCGTCGGACGCGCACCGTGTCTCGTCCCAGGGACGCCGTCACGGGAGGCTCGAGCTCGACCGCCTCGCGCGACACCCACACCCGGCCACCCCGCGCAAGCGCGCCATGGACTCTCATCTCGAGCGAGTCCTCAAACGCCTCTCCCCCGCCGCTCGTCTTGCGGGATTCGAGGATCCCGATGCCTTCGGCCGGGCTGAGTCGCCGCAGGTAACCCTCGAGAATCCACTTCCGGCCGAAGACCACGAGATCGCCCTCGCGGGAGAGATGGGACAGAGGCGCGGTTTGCACCGAGTAGTAATCGCGGTCGGCGGCAGCTGTCCATCGAATCGTGCCCAGGCCGTTGACCACGAGAAGCCCGAGGGCCAAATACGAGGCGAGCCAGAGCCAGGTGGACCGGCTCGTCGCCCCCGCGCGCGGAGCGAGGAGCACGCCCGCGAAGGCGAGCCATCCAGCCGTCACTTGCGGAATCCAGAATTCGGGATTGAACGGCACCCAGAAGAAGAAGAACACGGCGTAGGTTGCGATCCACACGCCCAGGAGGAGCAGCGTGCGTGCCGCCGTCTCGTCGAGCGGCTCCTTCCTCCGCCAGCCGCCGAGCCATCCCAGCGCCGTCCCCGCGAGGACCGAAACCGCCAAGCAGAGCAGCACGACCCCGGTTGCCGGCGCCATGGGTCGGACGAGGTACATCTCGTCCACCGAGAGCTGCCCAGGGAAGACCCGCCCGATGACTTGGCGCACCGCGGGAACCGCGAACGCGAAGTGCATGCCGAACACGGCACGCAAGGCCCCCACCCCGGCTTTGACCGCCGTCGACAGCGCGAGCGGGCTCCAGAATTCGCTCTGCCTCGCATACGTCGTGAGCCAGAGCCACCCCTCGCCCGCGGAGTGCAGCCTCAGCGGGACCGCCATCACGAGCACGTAGGGAATCACCACCAGCGGGATCACGAGCGCGAGATAGGCCGCCGCGCCGCGAAGCGCGCCCGAGAAATCGCGCCTCGCGGTCCACGCCCAGGCCGCGACCACCACGGACCCGAACAACACGTGCACCTGGTGGAACACGACGGCGAGCGCGTGGAGGCAGGCCACGGCCGCGGCGCGGCGGCCCGTGAAGGGCCCCCCGCTCAGCACGTGGAGCGTGAGCAGGAGAAAGGACAAAGGAATGAGATAGACCTCGATGCACACACTGTAGAACCAGTAGCCGAAGGAGAGCCCGGCCAGGGCGGTGCCCACGAACGCGGCCGCCACGGACAACCCGAACCGGCGCCGCAGCAGGAGAAAAGAAACGGCCGCGCCGAGGGCTCCGGCCACGGAATTCAAGGCATCGACGGCCAGAGTCGGGTTCACCTGCGGCGCGAAGAGACGCAGCCCGAGGAGCCATGCGCGCGCCAGAGGCGCGTAAAAGAGATGGTGCGGGTGGAAGAGATCGATCCCGGTCTCGATCGCATGTAGGTAGTAAACGCTGTCGTGCGCCAAGGCGAGATTGCGCGAGAGGGTCGCCAGGTAGAACGCCAGGAAGAACGAGGCGACGATCGAAGCCTGGAGAATGGGGCGCGGGCTACGCGGCATTGCGGCCAGGGACCTGGACGGCGCCACGAGGCCCGGAAAGAAGACGCCAGGCGAGCGCGAAAGTCGCGGCCGCGGCCGCGCCGGCACCGGCGGCCAGCAGGAGGGCGGGCCAGCGTCCCAGGGTAAAGCGGGATTCGACCGCGGCCACCGCCGCGAGACCGACGCCGAGCGCCGGCAAGAAACAGATGATCGGCCGCTGGAACGGATCGACCAGGATCGCGGAAACCGGCCGATCGATCCAGCGCGCGAACCGCGCCAGGAAGAACACCCACCACACGATCATGGCGAGGAGCATGGCCGGTCCCACGCCCGGCGCACCCCACAGGCGGATGAAGACGACGCTCACCGCCACGTGCAGGACGAGCGCCGACACGGCCGGCGCCACCTCACGCTCGGGCTGCCCGGCGGCCCGCACCGCGGTCGAGGCTACGTTGGTGCACAGGTTGAGAGCGAACGCGCCGAGCATCCACTGCGCCAACCCTTCGGCCACGCGGTGATCGGGGCCGACCCAGGCGCGGATCACGAGGGGCGCGGCCGGAATCGAGCAGGCCGCCAGGAGGAGCGAAAACATCGCGAGACTCCGCGTCCCCCGGAGGCAGAGATCGCGGAAGGGCTGCGAGTGCGACGCCGCGCCCATCTCGGTGAACGCAGGCAGGAGCGGGCTCAGCGCCAGCACCGGCAACGACTGCACGGCATTGGCGACGCGGAACCCGAGCTCGAAATCGCCCACCGAGGACACGCCGAGCAGGAAACCGAGCACCAGCTTGTCGATCTGGTGCTGGCTGAGCTGCAGGACGTTGTTGAGCTGCATGAGGGTGCTGAATCGAAACCACGGCGCGCCTTCGCCACGGCTCGCGACCGAGGGCCAGCGAAGCTGCGGCGCGACGCCGCGCAGCGCGACCCACGTGGCCACCGCGGTGACCAGCCAGCCGGCGGCGGTGCTGATCACGACCGCGTAGAGACCCATGCCCCGGGCGAGCCCCCACAGCAAGAGCCCGACTTGCGGCATCGACGAGAGAACGAGAATGCCGTTGGCGAGATCCATGCGCTGCAGGCCGTTCAGAATCCCGGTGCCCACGCCCACGAGATTGGCGAAGGCGAATACCGCCGAGCTGGCCAAGAGCGCGAAGCGCACCTCCGCCCAGTACTCTGGTGTGATGTGCAGGCCTCGCATCAGGAGAGGATGAAGGGCGACGAGGGCTGCGACCCAAACCACGCCCAGGATCAAATAGACGCGCGTGATCTCGCCCAGGGTCGAGTGCAGCCGGTCCCAATCCGCGCCCGCGGCGTGCTCGGCGGTGAATTTGACGACGGTGGTGCCCAGACCGAGATCGAAGGTCGCCAGATAGCCCGAGAGGAGGAACAGAAGGCCCCAGACACCGAAGCGCTCGGGCCCGAGGGTGTGGAGGATGCGGGGGGTGACGACGAACCAGATGAGGATGAACCAGAGACGGCCGAACAGGATGAACCCGGCGTTCCGCGCGAGGCGGCGCGGAAGCAAACGTCCGATCACGACTCTAGGTGAGGAAAGAGGACTGGCGCACGCTCCAAGCCGTCCACCCGAGAGCGCCCAAGAGGGAGATGCCGAAAGCGATGGCGATGAGGCGCCCCTTGCGCGGCCACACCGGACGATCCGGCGGCACGGCGGGATCGAGGATTTCGACGGTCGGGACGTCGCGAGCCTCGTCGATGCGCGCCTCCTCGTATTGCGCGGAGAGAAGAGCGAAAACCTGCTCCTGGATCTTCACCTCGCGCATGCGCCGCGCCAGCTCCATGCCCAGGTTCGGCAAGGAAGAGATTTCGCGGTTCACCTGATCGAGCTGCTGCTGCAACCGCTGCACTTCCTCGCTGCGCGCGGTCGCGTATTCCTGTGCCAGGCCGACCTGCACCTGGAGGGCGGCTTGCGTGGCGAACAGCTTGGCTCCGCTCTCGACCGTCGAGGCTTGATCGGGATCGAGCGCCAGCGTCTTGTTCTGCCTCTGGTAGTCCTTCAAGTCCTGCTCGGCCGCGGCGAGATCCTTGCGCGTCTGCTGGATGCGTCCCTCGACGAACAAGCGCGCTCGCCGGCCCTTGGTCATGCGCACGTCGCGGTTGAAGCGATCGAGCTCCTCGATGAGCGCATTGGCCATCTGGGCTGCCCGCTCGGGATCGCGATCGCGAACCGAGGCGACCACGGTGCCGCTCGGATCGGCGCCCGAGTCGATTCGCTTCTTGAGCTTGCGGATGGCTTCTTCCTGCGTCTTGCAGTGGTAGACGCGGATCAAGCCGAAGCGATCCACGAGGGCGGATGCCAGACGCCGGCTGTTCAGCACGCTGAGGGTGATGTCGATCGGGCCGCTACGCGAAGGGATGTGGACACCCGGCACGGAGATGCGCGACAGGACCGAAGTCACGCTGAACCCGGTCTCTTCTTCGGAAGGCGGCAGGATGGTCACGGTTGCCTTGTAGCTCGGTGGCCAGGCGAACGCGACCACGGCGCCGAGCACGGTGCCGATGAGAACGACGAGGGCGATGCGTCGGCGATAGGGCCTGGCGCTCGCCCAGAAGTCGGGGAGCCCGGGCTCCTTGTGGGTGCTCACGGGTTGCATCGGCGCGCTTCGCATCGTCATCGGCTCTTTCCCGCGCTCAATTATTGTGGTGGCTCAGGTTGTCGACCAGAAGGATGACGGCCGCCGCCTGCCCCGCCACGATCATGATGTCCTTGAACACCGACCACGTCGACACTTCCTTTTTTTCCGGCACCCAGATGAAGTCACCCGGCTCGACCACGCGCACGTCGTGGGCCTGCAAGGTACTGCTGCTGCCGGCGCGCGTGAGGCGCGCGTCCGAGCTGTTCGCGTGCGTCGTCGTCCCTCCCGCGAGACGGATGTAGTCCTCGACGCTACGACCGGTCGCGTACTGGAAGAGGCCCGGCTCCTTCACGGATCCATCCACGCGCACCGATTGCTGCAGGCGCTCGACCGCGACGTGATCGCCGTCGCGCAGCAAGACATCCTGATCCGGGTGCGGCGAGGTGCCGTGGGAGAAGTCTATCAGGTAGGAAGACTGCCGCAGGGCGAGCTTGCTCTTGAAACCCTGGTACTCGCTGTTGGTCATCTCGCTGCGGTTCAACCGGCTCAGATGGTCGAACTCAGGATCGTCCTTGGCGTCCTCGGGCCGCCGCTCGATGCGCACGTTGCGGCGCGCCGCCAAGGGCGTGAAGCCACCCGCCCAGCCCAGGAGATCGCTCACCCGATCCCGCCCCTCGATGATCGCATAGGTGCCCGGGTATTTGATCTCGCCGCTGATCGTGACCTCGCGCGCCGGTCGCCATTGCGGCTCGCCGCGCACGAACAAGCGGTCGTCCGGCTGAGCGAGGCGCCCGAGATCGGGTCCGCCGGGCCTGAGATCGACGGCCAGGGTGTCGAGCTGATTCGCCCCGAGGAAGCGGATGACCACGGCCGAGTCCAGCCGGGCTTCCGGCAGGGCCCCGCCGGCGAGGCGCAGGAGCGTGCTCAGGCTGTCCCCGCTCCGGTACTCGAACAGGTTCGGACGGGCCACCGAGCCGAACACGGAGACGCGCGCGACGATGGCCGGCACGACGATGCGGTCGCCATCCTCGAGGTAAGGATTGCCGTCGAGATCCCCGAGCGCGCCGAAGCGCCCAAGGTCCGCGACCGTCTCGCGGCCGTCGGCGTGCAGCACGTGCAGATTGCGGAGCGATCCGCCGGAGGTGGCTCCGCCCGCCGCCTCGACTGCCTCGGCCACGCGCGCCGATCCGGTCACGCTCTCGACGCCGGGAAACTTCACC
>DASYSL010000003.1:0-8335 GCA_036003365.1 Candidatus Eiseniibacteriota bacterium | reverse complement strand
GCATCATGCGCCGGTGAATGCGACGCCGGATCGTCGTATCACGGTAGTTGGCGAAGTCGACACCCGTCGATCGGCGCACGAGCGCGAGCACGCGCTGGTAGTCGTCGTTTGGCGCGCGCAGCGGCGCCTGCTCGGGCTCGCTGGCGGCCAGATAGGGATGGCTCTTGATGCGCGCGATCGAATGCGCAATCTCCGCCGGCGGCAGCACGAAGTCGACGGATCCGGAATCGACGGCGCTGCGCGGCATGGCGTTGTGCGTTGCCGTCCGCTCATCCTGTGCGTAGGTGATGCCACCGACAGCTTTGACCTCGACGATGCCGAGCGTGCCGTCGGAGCCGCTGCCGGAGAGGACGACGGCGATGGCGCGCGACCGCGAGTCGCGAGCCAGGGAGCGGAAGAAAGCGTCGATGGTGAGATGCGGCGCGCGCGCCTGGCCGCGCGGGACGATGAGCAGCGTCCCCTTCTCGATCGTCATCGTCGAGCCGGGCGGGATCACGTAGACGTGATCGGGCTCGACCGTCGTGCCGTGCGTGGCCTCGCGGATGGGCAGCGGCGACGCCTTCTCGAGGACTTCGGTCAGCCGGCTTTCGTGCTTGGGATCAAGGTGCTGGATGAGCACGAATGCCATGCCCGGCTTTTCGGGTAACTCGGCCAGGAAGGAGCGAAACGCCTCGAGTCCGCCGGCGGACGCGCCCACCCCGACGATCGGGAACGGGCTGTAGCCCGGCCGCTCGCCGCCGCTTTCGGTCTCTTCGAGTTCATAAGGCGATGCCGCGTTCTCCTGGACCATGCCGGTCATCCGATGAGCACAGGCTCGGGGCTGGGAAATCATGGTTTTCAGTCGCGAGGCGAGGGGCTCGTCATCGCGGCAAGGAGACTACAAGAGCCAGTATGGGCTCACCCCGCCCCTCTCATCAAGTCTGGCCCGGCCGCGCCCACTGCGCCTCATTCGTGCCATGATGAGACCACCCCGGAAGGAACCCATGACCGCTTTGCGTGTGATCTCGGAGCGCCTTCTCCTCCTCGTGCTTCTCCTGAGCCGCGTCGTTTTTCTTGCCTTTGGACTCGCGGTTCTGGGGGCAACCTTCGCCTTCGGCGGATTCCTGAAAGCTGAGAACGCCTCTTCCGCCATTCTGGCGGCCTGGGGTTGGATCCGGGCCACGGGTGGGCTCTTCGTGGCCGCGGCCGTTCTTCTGTTCGTGGTGCGCAATTGGATCCAGATCCCGCGGACCGGTGCGCCCGAAGCCAAAGCGCCCCTCTGGCTCGCGCTCGTGGCCCTTTGTCTGGCGGCTCAGGCGGCGGTGGCGATCTTCGCCTCCTCGGGCATCCAATCGCTGTGGCAGGACGCGATCCCCGCACTCGATCGGGCCGGGGTGTTCCGTGAGGCGCGCTCGGGCGCCCAGGGCGGAGTGATCCTCGCGCCGGTGCTGGCCGTGCTCTTCGTTCCCTTCCTCGAGACGGCTACGGCCGCGAGCCTGATCGGCCCTCCTCTCTTGTTGCTCGTCTTGCTCGTGACGCGAAGCCGCGCCTTCCCCAAGTCGCTCGTGCTCACAGGTTTCGTGCAGGGCGCGCTCGTTGCCGGCTCCTTTCTGGCGATGAACGCGTTTCTGCCCATGGCCCAGGCGCTGCTGGCCGCAACCGCGCGCGCGAGCGACATCCCGGCCGAAGTCCAACAAGCGCTCGCCGGCCTGCGCAGGATCGCCGCCCTCATCGGGCCCACCGCGCACAGCTTCGCCCTGCTCCTCGTGCCCATCGCCATCTGGATTCCCTTCATGATGTTCTCGCGGCGCATGGAAGGGACGTTCCACGCCGGCTCGTTCGAGCGCGCCCGGGTCACGAAAGCGCGTCCATCCGGTCCGGAAGAATCTCGCCTAAATTCCGCTGCTTCAAGCATCTAGCTCGGAAATCCGGCTGCCAGTCAAGCGCCAGTCAAGGGCGCGTCCCTAGCCTTCTCGAGTCCGCGGGCAAGTTCGCCCGCATCGAGGAGGACCCCATGCAGTCACGACGCGCTCGCCGTCCCGCAACCCCCATCCTGCGCGTAGCACCGCTCCTGCTGCTTACGACGCTCTTCCGTCCCGCGCACGCGGCCACGCCCGGCTCGGGCACGGTGAGCCTGGGCAACCCTTCCGTCACCTGGTCGGGAAGCATCTCCGGCGCGGGAAGCGGCGAGAACACGTGCGTCGACGGCGTGAGCTGCGACAGCTTCCAGGTCACGCTCGCGCCCGGCGATTACACGGGCAAGCAGCTCAATGTCGTGATCTCGTGGACGATTCCCGCATACGACTACGATCTCTACGTGCACGAGGGAACGTTGCGCGGGCCGCTCCTGCCGGCGTCGGCCGGCCCGCCGCCCGCGACCTCGGAGACCGTGCACATCGGCATCGATCCTCCCGTGGTGACCTCGCCGCGCGTGTGGTGGGCTCACATCCAGGCCGCCACCGTGCCGCCGGCTCAGGTGTATCAAGGACAAGCCGCGATCGGACCCACGCCGCCTTCTCCCGTCATCACGCACCTGCCGGGCCACGTGACCTTCAGCCACACGGTTCCGCTCTACGCGCGCGGCACCGTGCGCACCGAGGAGCCGAGCGTGCGCGTGGACGTGCGCGGCAACTGCTACGTGAGCGGCATCCGCGGCGTGCCCGCGGGCGTCGACCTGTGGCGCTTCGACCTGAATCCGGCGAGCCCCACCTTCGATCCCGAGATGCGTAACGGCGTCTACCTCGGCCAGCCGGACGCCTTCCAGCAAATGGGCGCCGAGGATTCGACCGCGGGCGGGGCCGACGGCGGCGGCGACATCGACATCGCCACCAGCTTTCCCACGAGCCCCGATTCCACGCCCGTCCTCACCATGGTGAGCCTGGCGGTGGCCGACATCTCGTCCAACCTATCGACCGACCGCGGTCAGAGCTTCCAGCACGATCTGGCGGCGGCCGCGATTCCCTCGGACGATCGCCAGTGGATCGAAGCCGACGGCCCCAACAACGTGTACATGGTGTACCGCGGCGTCGTGCCCTCGAACGCGCTCTTCGTCCAGAAGTCCACCGACCACGGCCTCACGTACGGAACGCCCTCCGTGGTGCTCGACGCGAGCAATCCCATCACCACCTCGCCCGGGTACATCGACGTCGATCACACGAACGGCTACGTCTACGTCTCGCACCAAAACGACAACGCACTCTACGTGAGCCGCTCGACGGACGGCGGCAGCACGTGGACCACGCGCCTGGTCGACGGGCTCACGGCGCACGGACACCTGTTCGACCCGGTGAAGGTGGGCGACGACGGCACCGTCTACACCTGCTGGTCGAATGACCGCCACATCTACTACTCGTTCTCACTCGATCACGGCGACACCTGGACCGTGCCCGCGGCCGTCGATGATCCCGATTCCTCGTTCACCAACGTGTTCCCGTGGCTCGAGGCCGGCAGCGCCGGGCGCGTCGACGTGGTGTGGTTCGGCACGCCGAGCGCCAACACGACCGCGGCCGAGTGGGACGTCTACTTCTCGCAGAGCTTGAACGCCAACACGGGAAGCCCGGTGTTCCGCCAGCAGCGCATCAGCGATCACCGCGTCCACGGCTCCAACATCAGCGAGGGCGGGCTCACCGGCTCGGCCAACCGCAACTTGGGCGACTACTTCCAGATCGCCTACGACCCGCAGGGCGCGGCCGTGATCTCGTTCGCCGACGATCACAACGATTTCGACGGCAACACGTTCGTGGTGCGCCAGCTCGACGGGCCGAGCCTGCTCGCGGCCGCCAACGGCGGCACGGGCGCGGTCGCCGCGGTGACGCCGACCGCGTTGCCCATGTACAGCTGGTCGGAGCCCGAGGTCACGGACCCGGTGCACGACGCTGTGCTGCAGACGCAGCCAATCCCGACCGACAACCCGTTCGACATCGTGTCGATCCAGTACTTCGCCGACGAGAACGGACCCAACGCGCCTTACGTCGGCGCGCGCATGAAGGTGTCGAGCTTGACGGCGTCCCCGCCGAACGGCGTCTGGCGCATGGCGTTCACCGCCAACGCGCCGTGGGCCGACGACCAGCTGCCGTACGGCGTGTCGGATCACGGCAACATGTTCTACATCATGGCCGCGGACACGGGAGCGGTGCCGACCTTCTCGTACGGCACGGCGTACCGCGACTCGATGCCGCTCACGCCGGCCATGACCGCCTACGCCATGGCCTACAACTACGTGGGCGTGGCCGACTCGGGGTCGATCGACACGGCCAACGCCACGATCACGGTCAAGGTCGCGCTGTCGAAGATCAACGCGCTGATCCCGCCTTCGTACTTGCCGATCGTGCAGGGCTCGTGGCTGAGCGGATTGCGCGGCAGCGCGGGGGCGGTGGGCAACGGGCCGCGCGACAATACGCGCGGCGGCCGCTTCAACTTCCTCGTCAATTTCAACGGACCGACGGCGGTCGGACCCGGAGGGCCGCCGTCGGTTCTCTCACTCGCCGCTTCGCCCAATCCCTCGCGTGCGGCGACGACGCTCTTCTACTCGATGCCGGTCACCGAGCCCGCGCGCATCGCCTTGTACGACGTGCGCGGACGGTTGGTGAGCGTCCTGCGCTCGGGCGTCTTCCCTGCCGGCTCGAGCGAATTCCGTTGGGATGGACGCGCGGGCGGGCGCGAGACTCCTGAAGGCGTCTACTTCGCGGCGCTGGAGACTCGAAGCGGCCAGCGCACGGTGTCCCGCTTCGTGAGGCTGCGCTGACCATGTACTTCGTCCTCGAGGATCCGATGCTGGCGGGCCGCAAGATCGATCCGCCGGCCGTCTCACGACCACCGGCGACCGCCTCGCGACCACCGTCGGCCAGGAAGCATCCGCCGTTCGCCCCCGAGCTGCGACGCTTCGCCGTCTCGGAAGGCGCCGAGCAGCACATCGGGTTCTGGCTCGTCGTGCTCGGGATCGTGTGGCTTCTCGCACTCGTGGCATGGATCGGATTCGGGCCGCGCTAGCGAAGCGAGGTCGCGCGGCGAGGCGGCGTGTGCTACCAATCGTGCGCCGCCTCGCGGTCGACCCACTTCGCTTCTGATTCCGGGAGGGATTCATGCGCCCGACGATCCTGGGCCTCGCTTTCGCTGCCGCGCTCTTGATTGCGCTTCCCATCGCTACGGCTCTCCACGCCGCCGACGGCGCCGGAGCACCGCCACCACCCACGTCGCAGCCGCAGAATCAGCCGCCTCCTGGTGCTCCGCCTCCTGGCGCTCCAGGCGGTCCGCCTCCCGGCAACATGCCGCCGCGCACTCCGGCGCAGATGGCGGCCATGCGCGACACGGTCACCAACATGATGCTATCGCGCATCGCGGGCAGAGAGAACGCGCCGGCCGAGAGCGTGTTCAAGAACGTGCAGGTGATGAAGGGCATCCCCGCCGGGCGCTTCCTGCGCATCATGAACATGGGCTTCGGCCAGAGCCTGGGCGTGGGCTGCGGCTTCTGCCATGTCATGGGCGGCAAGTGGGACTCGGACGACAAGAAGGAGAAGAAGATCGCGCGCGAGATGTGGAAGATGACGGGCACGATCAACAACGATCTCCTGGCCAAGATTCCCGATCTCGACGAGGACAACAAAGTCGTCAATTGCACGACGTGCCATCGCGGGGACCGCATCCCGGCCACGTCGATGCCATCCCCAGTTCCGGCGCACTAGGCGCGCGAACTAGATTCCAAGACTCGTCTGCTCGGGCTCGGCCACGGGCTCGGGGCGGATGGCGTGAGGCCGGCGGTCGGCGATGTCGTAGCGCTTGCGGAACCGCGCCACGACGTCCTTGACCGCCTGCGTCTTTTCACGCGGCAGGTACGCGCGCCCGTAGTAGAGCTGCTCGTAGAATGGCAGCTGCTCGGGCCAGTCGCGCGCCAGATGCTCGAGAAAGTGCTCGCGCGTCCCCGGCCTCAAGTAGAGCGTGTTCGCCCATAAGAAGGTGGCACCCGCGTCGCGCGCCGCGCGCACCACGTCACGGACCTTGGCCGGATCGGTCGAAAGTCCAGGCAGAAGCGGCGCCATGCCCACACCGGCGTGGATCCCGCCCTCGACCAGGCTGGCGAGCGCCTTCAGGCGCTGGCGCGGATGCGGCGTGCCCGGCTCGGTGGCACGCCAAATGGTTTCATCGAGCGTGGGAATCGAAAAGCTCACCGACACCTCGGCGCGACATGCGGCTTCCTGCAAGAGATCGAGATCGCGCGCCACGAGCGGCGCCCGCGTCACGATGCCGAGAGGATTGCGCGCCCGGGCGAGCGCGGCCAGGCAGGCGCGCGTGAGCCGGTACGTGGCCTCGGCCGGCTGATAGGGATCGGTCGCGGCCCCGATGGCCACCAGCTCCCGTTTCCACGACGGCCGCGCCAGCTCGGCTCGCAACACGTCGGCGATGTTCGTCTTCACGCGCAGCGACGTGCCGTAGCGATCGTCGGACGGGCGGTCGGCGCGGCGCTCGAAGGCGCGCACGTAGCAGAACGTGCAACGATGCGCGCACCCCATGTACGGGTTGAGCGACCAGCTGAACCCCATCCCCTTCACGCGGTTGAGCGCCGAGCGGCACGGCTCCTCGCGATACTCGGCTTTCATGCCTCGATGATCGCGCTTTTCGAGTCGCTGCACAAGTGTGCAGCATCAGCGCGGCGCGTCCCTTATCGACCCTCAACAGGCCGCGCGGCCTGTTTACGAAGTGAAACGATCGGCAATGAGTCAGGTCGGCTCACATGCTCCGGAGCATGTAGCTGGACCACAGTCCACGATGGCCCACTTGGCCGCGTGACCCCGTTGAGCCCCTGAAACAGGGGTCTATCCGTCTTGAAACGGGTGCGCCTACTAAGTCACTTCGGATTCGATGGCGGTCCGGGATTTCCAGTCGTGTCCGCTTGGGCAGCGAGAATGCGCTGGAGCAATGCTTCCGGACCTGGGTCGCCGGGCGATTCCTGCACCGCCTGCTCGGCCCAGCGGCGGGCTTCGGCCAGGTCGCCGCGGCGCGCGGCCGAAACGGCGATGCCGCCCATGGCGATGGCGCGGACGCGCACGCCGGTCGAATCCATGAGGTCGGCGCGCTCGAGCAGCAGACGATATGCGCGCTCGGCGGTGGCGAAGTCATGCGCGCGCTCGGCCGCCGACGCCCAACCGAGAACGAGGCGCGGGCTCGGCGTGAGCTGTGCCGCATGCTCGAGCTCCGACTCAGCGAGATCGTAGCGCCCGGCGCGGAACCAGCGCCCGCCCAGAAAATCGTAGGTCGTGGCACGCTCCGCCTCGGTGCGCAAAGGTGGGCCGGCGATCCATGCCTCGACGCGCGCGAGCCCGAGCGTCACATCGCTCTCGAGCGCGAGCCAGGCCACGATCGGCGCCGCGCAGCCGAGCGCGATGGCCCCCGCCATCCATCCGGCGCGGCGCACGTCACGCAGCCGGCTGCCGACGCGCGCGGCGACCAGCACCGCGACCGTCATGGCGCCGGTCGAGTAATCGTCGAAGTCACGCGCGATGCCTTGCGCCGGACGCAGGAAGAAGAGCGCCACCAGAAACGGCAGCGTGAGCAGCACGAGAAAGCGCCTGGCGTCGGGCTCGAGCAGCGGGCCCGGCTTCTCGCGCCGTCCCGACAACACGAACAGAAGCGGTAGGAGCGGAATCAAGAAGAGCGCGAGATTGGCGAGGTCGAGCAAACGCAGCGGCGCGAGCACGCGCGCCACCGCGCCACCGGCTCCCTCACCGGGTGCGGCGAAGTGCGTGGTGTCGAAGCTGTGCAGCGATTGCCAGAGCTTGGGCGCGATGGCCACAAAGGCGATCATCGGGAGCGCCATCCCGACCCAGACGCGCCAGCCGCGCCCCGACGCCACGCGCCCGGCGAGCCACACGCCGATCGCGGCCGGAATAAACCCGAGCGCCGAGCGGTGCAAGAGGAAGGTGAGCGCGAGCACCGCGCCAAACCCAAGGTGGCGCCGTCCGCGCACCACCGAGATGCCGAGGCTCGCGAGCGCGAGTGCCGCCAGCACGAGCTCGGCGAACGCCTTCCCGAATCCGGTGTCGAGCGCGAGCCATCCGCCCCAAAAGACGACCGCGGCGCTGCCAACCAGCGCACCGCCGGAAAGCCCGAGCGTGCGCGCAAAGGCGATGGCCAAAGCCGCGAGCGCGCCCGCTTCCACCGCGCCAAGGAGCCGTGTGGCGAGCGTGGGATCGATGCCCGCGTGCGCCAGCGCCGCGGGCAAGGTCGAGTGGAACCAGACGTCGAGCGGCAGCGCCTGCGGCGTGAGCGCGCGCGCCGGCAAACCCTCACTCACCGCATCGGCGCGGATCAGCGAGTCGCCGACATAGTGCAAACGGTCGGGAAAGAGGAGCACGAGCCCGGC
>DASYSL010000002.1:0-1933 GCA_036003365.1 Candidatus Eiseniibacteriota bacterium | reverse complement strand
CGGGGCGCCGCTGCGACTCCAAACGCCGGATCGAATTCGACCACATCGTGCCGGTCGCCCGCGGCGGCAAGGCCACGGTCGAGGGCCTCAGGCTTCTATGCCACGACCACAATCAGTACGAGGCCGAACAGGCGTTCGGCGGGGAATTCATGGAGAGCAAGCGCGAGGAGGCGCGCCAAGCGCGAGCGATCGCCCGAACTGAAAAGAAAGCCCGCGAGAAACCACCGACGACTGCTGTGGCAGACGCGCCTTCACCCGGAGAAGCCCAACAGGTCGCACAGCGCTCCGGCGCGCTTCAGCAAACCACGCTCGAAACGAGCCCTGGTCCCCGGAAAGGAGTGCGATCCGGATAGGCACAACCTCAAGCACGACAATTGACGTTTGCTGAGCGCGTCCCTAGATTGCGGCTCATGTCGCTCGCGCGATGGCTTCGCCGCGGTCTCCTGGGGGCTATGGCGGTGCTTTGCCTGCTTTGCTCGTCGGCGCCCGCCTCCGCTGCCCCCGTCGAGTGGCTGCCCGCCCAGAGCCGGTTCTACGACGAGCTTCAGATCGTCCGCACCGAGGGGCTGCTCGACACCACCGCGACGCTCGAGACGCGGCCCATGAGCCGCGTGGATGTCGCGAGGCTGGTGGCGTTCGCGTTGACGCACCACCCCGACCGCGCGGATAACCCTGGGCTCGTGCGGCTCAGGCGGGAGTTCTCGCGCGAGCTGGTGCAGCTCGGATTCGAGCCCGACCCGCGTTACACGCCCCCTTTGATCGAGGTTCGCGGCAAGCCGAACGAAGCAGGCCAGCGTCGCGAGGCGTTCCGGGCCATCCCCTATCTCGACGCCGCGTTCGAGCACCGCACCAACGGCCAGAGCCGGCTTGCGGATCACTCACGCGTGGGCGGACGCTTCGGCGTGGAGCTGGGCGACGTGCTCCTCTATCAGGATCTGTTCGCGGGGCGCGTGGACGGCGGACGCGAGTTCGCCGATCCGATCGTGCAGCACACGGACTTCATCCTGTACACCGAGGACACGTATGTCTCGGCGCACACGCCGTGGATCGATTTTTCTCTGGGCCGAACGCGCAACGGCTGGGGGCCGGGGCACGAGGGGACACTGCTGTGGTCGCCGACGGCGCCCACGCTGACGAACTTGATCTGGGAGGCGGGCCTCTTCGGCGGGCACGTGCGCGGAACGGCGAGCCACGGCGACATCGATGCCGCGGCGGGCGAGCGCATCGCGGCGCATCGGCTCGATTTCGAGATCCAGCCGAAACTGCACCTCGGCCTCTCGGAGGCGGCGCGCTACCACGCGAGCTCGTGGGAGCCTCTGTACGTGGTTTCGGTGATTCCGTTCACGCTCGTGCAGCGCATGCTGGCACAGGACACGAGCGGCCCCGATTCGGTGTTGCGGAACAACGTGATGGTGGGCGGCGACGCGCGCTGGCAGGTCGCGCGCGGCACCACGCTTTACGGCGAGGTGCTGTTCGACGATCTCACGTTCAAGACCAGCGGGACGCCGGTGCGCATGGCGTACCAAGCCGGCTGGCTGGGCGCCGGGACGGTGGGCGGGCGGCGCGTGTCGTGGCGGGCCGAGTATTCACGCGTGTACCGCTACGTGTACGCCGTGTACTACGGCGAGAACTTCATCCATCAGGATGAGGCAATCGGCTTCCCGCAAGGCCCCGATTCGCGCGGGCTCGTCGCGCGCGGCGCGCTCGACTGGAGCGCCGACTGGCGGCTCACCGCCGCCGGCGGGCGCGCCGACCATGGCGAAGGGTTCTTGGGCGAGTACTTCGACCCCAATGGCCCGCCTCAGGAAGGCAGCGTGTTGTCCGGCGTGGTCGAGAAGACGCGCTTCGTCGAGGGTGGCGCCGAGTGGACGCCGCGGGACGGCGTGCGCGCCCATCTGCTCTGGGGCTATCAGTGGCAGACCGACGCCGACCA
>DASYSL010000001.1:0-20616 GCA_036003365.1 Candidatus Eiseniibacteriota bacterium | reverse complement strand
CTCAGGCTCCGGCAGCGCCGCAATCGATCTCTGAAGCTTCCTCGGCCATGGCCACGGGTGGGTCGACGAACTCGCGATGCCACATCTCGAGCAGGAGCAGCGTCCAGATCTCGTCGTGCCAGTTCCAGCGTCCGAGCCGGTGCTCGGTGAGCAATCGCTTCACCGACTCGGGGCGGAAGTAGCCGCGCGAGCGCCCGCGCTCCCCGAGCAGCAGATCCCAGCTCATGTCGGCCAGCTCGTTTTTGAGCCACGAATCGAGCGGCAGATTGAAGCCCATCTTGGGCCGCTCGAGAATGGACGCCGGCAAGCGATCGCGGAAGGCGCGCTTCAGGATCCACTTGGGCTCGCGCCCGCGGATCTTGAGATCGGCCGGCAGCCGGGCCGCGAACTCCATCAGCGGATGGTCGAGGAAAGGCGAGCGCGCTTCGAGGCCGTGCGCCATGGTAGCGATGTCCGCCTTCACCAGCAGGCAGTCCGGCAGATAGGTCGTGACATCGGCGTACAGCGCCTCGTCCAGGAAGTCCTCGGCCTCCGACTCGCGATAACGGTCGAACACGAACTGCTCGGAGTCGAGCGACAGCACCTGCTCGGCGAACTCGGGCGTGTAGAGCTCGGCCTTGGCGGCGCGATCGAACTGGAAGATCCATCCCGCGTTGCGCGCCCGCGGAGACTTGGCGACCTGGTCGACGAAGCGCTTGAGGCGCCAGCGGAAATCGCGCTGGCCGGCGCCGTGCGGCACGTTCTGCACCAGGAGCTTCATCACGCGGCTGCCGAGGACCGCCGCCATGCGCCCGAGCCGGCGCGCGAACTCGTTGGCCAGGTAGCGGTCGTAGCCGGCGAAGTTCTCGTCGCCGGCATCGCCGGTGAGCACCACCTTCACCTCGCGGCGCGCCAGCTTCGACAGGACGAACGTGGGAATCGCCGAAGCATCGGCGTACGGCTCGTCGTAGCTCTTCACCAGCGCGGGCAGGAGATCGCGCACATCCGGCCGCACGCAGTATTCGGTGTGGCGCGTGCCGTAGAGCTTGGAGAGGATGCGCGCCGAGGGGAGCTCGTCGTACGACTTCTCCTGGAACCCGATCGAGAAGGTGTGGACTGGCTCGTCCGAGAGCCGCGCCATGGTGGCCACGATCACGCTCGAATCGATGCCGCCGCTCAAGAACGCGCCCACCGGAACGTCGGCGATGAGGCGGAGCCGGGTCGCTTCCTCGACCTTCTCGCGCAGCTCGGCTTCCAGCTCGCGCTCGGAACGTGCCCCCTTCACCGGGAACTTGGGCAGGTAGCGCAGCTTCCAGTAGCGATGAATCTCCTTGCGGCCGTCGCGCCACACGAGGTAATGCGCGGGCGGCAGCTTGCGCACGCCGCGATACACGCACAGGGGCGACGGCACGTACTGGTACGTCAGATAGTGGTGGATCGCGGCCGGATCGACCTCGCGGCGCACTTCGGGATTCTGGGTCAGCGCCTTGAGCTCGGAGGCGAAGGTGAGGGCGCGGTTCCCGATGTGGTAGAAGAGCGGCTTCACGCCCAGACGATCGCGCGCCAGGAACAATGCCTGGCGCCGCGCATCCCAGATCGCGAAGGCGAACATGCCGCGCAGCGCGTGCAGGCACGACGTGCCCCGCTGCTCGTAGAGGCGCAGGAGCACCTCGGTGTCGGTGCGTGAGCGGAATGTCACCCCGTCTCTCTCCAGCTCGTCGCGCAGCTCGAGGAAGTTGTAGATCTCCCCGTTGAACACGAGCCAAATCGAGCCGTCCTCGTTGGACATTGGCTGGTGGCCGGCCGACGAGAGATCGAGGATGCTGAGCCGCCGGTGGCCGAGCCCTACCGGGCCGCGTACGAAGAGCCCCTCGTCGTCGGGCCCGCGGTGCGCCAGCGCCCGCGTCATGCGCAGCACCGCCTCCGGGCTCACGGGACGCGAAGCGTCGAAGTGCAGCTCGCCGGCGATGCCGCACACGGCAGCTTACCTCGTCACCACGAAACGGCCGCTGCGCGTTCCGTCCGCGCTCTCGACCCGGTAGAAATAGACGCCGGCCACCAGTGGATCCCTGCCGCCGGTGTTCAAGGGGACGCTGTGGAACCCGGCCGTGGCCTGATCGTGATCGATGAGCCGGCGCACCACGCGCCCGCTCGCGTCGACCACCACCGCCTGCACGCGGCCCGATCTGGGCAAGCTGAAGGTCAGAGCACCCGTGGCGCGTATGGGATTGGGCGACACGCTCGCCGTCATGAACGTGTTCGACGGCGCGTCGGGCATGGGAATGCCTGTCGTCGCCACCTGGAACTCGAGCGCGCCGCGATCCGCGAACGCCACGGGCCCGAGCCCGACGTTGGCCGTCGAGGGATCGTCTATCGGCGGCAGACCATCGTCGTCGACATTCGACCAGCCGGTCACGCCACTGTTGCCGCTGTCGATCGCCGGCGATCCGGCCAGCAGGTGGAAGTCACCCGCGGGCCCATCCACGAATCCGGGATTCGCCTGCAGCGTGCGGCCATCTTGACCGGTCGCGCTGGCATAGGTCGAGACGCTGGAGTACAGCGTCGCCATGTATTTCACCGGCGGCTGGGCGGTGGAGTTCCAAAGGATATTGTCGTTCGACTGGAAGCCGGGGGCCGAGGACGAATCGACCCACAGATCGAACTCGTTGCTGGTCAGGCCGTTCTCGCTGGCGATGCAGTTCTCCATCGAGTTGCCGCTGGCGCTGCCCTCGAACGAGAAGCCGTCCTTGAAATTGGCGAAGGCAATGTCGCCGACGTGGATGTTGCTCGTGGCCCCGAGATGGTCGAAGCCGTGGTCGCCGTTGTGCCACGAGCAATTCTGGATCGACTGGTTGTTGGACGCTCCGGGATCCATCTGCAGTCCCGAGTCCTGGTTGTCGTGCAGCAGGTTCCAGCGCACGAGGTTGGCGGTCGCCTCCTCGAGATAGATCCCGTTGGCCGCCCGTTGGGCCGGCCGCGCGTTGGAGAACGATTCGTTGTGCTCGAGCGTGCACGCGTTCTCGCCGTGGGCGAGGACGATCCCGTGATCGCCGCACCCCGACACCTTGTTGAAGGCCAGGTGGACGCGCGCTCCCTGGCTCGCCAGAATGCCGTACCCGCTCGCGTCCGTGACCTCGTTCTGCAGCACTTCGGCGTCGCTCGTCCCGGCGGTGAGATTGATGCCGCGTGAGGCCGAGCGGCGGATCGTGAAGCCCACGATCGAGAGCCACGACCGGCCTGTCGCGCTGAAGCCGAACGGGCGCACCGAGACCCAAGTCTGGTGCGTGCCTGGAGAATCGCCGCCCAGATTCACGTACAGGCCGGTGCCGGAAACGTACGACCAGTGTCCGCTCGGCAACGTGGCCGGCGGCAAGGAGTCGGGCTCGAGACGCGTGCCGTCGACGAGCACCTGCCCGGGCTTCACGTTGACGCCGGAAGCGCGCCAGACGCTTCCCACATCCGCGACCCATTGGACCGTATCCGAGTAGTCGTCCGCCCCTTCGAGCACCACCGGCTGTCCGGGCGCGGCATCGGCCAGGAGATAGAGAAAGTTCCCTGCCGTCCCGGAGAAGTTGACGGTGACCTGCTCGGGGTAGACCCCGGGCTGGACGCGAATCGTCGTGCCCGGCGCGTGCCACTTCGCCAGCGCAGCGGAGATGGTCTTGAACGGCGCCTCGGCGGTCCCGGGGTTCGCGTCGTCTCCGGCGCTCGCGCTCACGTACACCTCGCCGGCGAACGCCGGGGCGGCGAGCACGAGAAGCGCCAGGGCCGCGAACCGGCCCGCGCGGTGGATCAACGATTCGGTCCGCTGGGTAGCGGTGCGCATGCAATCTCTCCTTGCGGCGCAATGACCATACGGGCCTGACGGGGCTTGCGGTGACGGCGTTTCCTCCGACGAGGTTCGGCGGCGGGCTTCACCAAGGGACGGGGCGCCGGCGCCTCGCGCAACGCGGACCGTGGCGCGGGCCGTGGCGCGGTCGACTCCGGGCGCACGGCGCGTGCGGCCGCCGGCGGCTCAAGCCGATGGGGACGCGCGAGAGATGGCACCTCACGCAGGTCGAGGCGCGTCTCCGAGGGTTGCGGCCGGCCGAGGTCCAGTCCGCGCAGCACCTGCGCGATGGCGAAGATTTCGCCGTCCATCTGGCCGCCGAGGTAATTCAGGCTTTGCACGACCAGATAGACGACGAGCGAGAGCGCCGCGAGATAGAGGACGATGGCCGGAAAGGCCCCGCCCCACAGCCTCTCGGCCACATAGGCAACGGCGAACAGGGGCAGGACGACGATCAGCATGCGAAAGCCCTTGAGCGGGCGCAGCGTGGCGCACAGCCGCGCCAGCGTGCGCGAGCGCGAGGGCGCGCGCGCCCCCTGCGGCATGCGGCCGCCCTCGCGCAGCCGCTTCCACAGGATGAAGGGCGCGAGCTGCTGGTTCTCCTCGATGGCGTTGGCGGCGAGCGCGGTCACGAAGCCCGCGATGAGCGCCCCGGGCACGCCGGTGAGCTGGAATTCGTGCACCGCCACCGCGACGAACACCAAGGGCTCGACCAGACGGTGATACAGCCGGTCGAGGAACACGCCGCGCGCGCTCTCCACGTGCAGCACGCGCGCCAGCTCGCCGTCCACCTTGTCGAGCAGGAATCCGGCGTACAAGAGCGCGAAGCCGAGCACGTTCAAGACCGGCGACGTGAAGGCGATGAGGAACGAGCCGGCGAGCCCGGCCGCGATCATGGCGTAGGAAGCGTCGTCGGCCGTGGCTCCGGTGCGCACGGCGGCCCGCGTCACGTGGATGGACAGCCGGCGATGCATGCGGTACCAGCCCGGATCGGTGTCCTTGCCGGCGTGCGCTACGGACTGGAAGGTCGCGAAATCCATGTTCGACCTCAATTCTTGAGCGTCCCCACGGGACGCAGGCGGGCCACGCCGCACAACGCCCCGGCGCGCTCGAGACACTGGATGAGGCGATCGATGGGTTCCGCGCTCCGCACCGGAATCGTCTCGTGGGAAAGAAGCCGGCCGCGCCGTCCGCGACGCATGTCCACGCGATGCGTGAGGCCGCGGGCGACCGGCAGTGAGTGACCGCGGCGCTGGGCGTCGATCACCTTGCCCGCGCCGTGGTCGTGGGAGCGGGCGCCCTCGGGGGGGTCGGACGCGCCGCACGCCAGATAAGAAGGAACGTCCCAGGAGCCGGAGACGATGGTCGGAGCGCCGGGCCACACGCGGCAAGCGTTGTGGCGGCTTACCCAGGCCGTGTCTCCGTTCCAGGTCTCCTCGCCCAGGCTGTTGTGAGCCACGTCGCAGAGGAGACGCACGTCGGTCGGCGCGCCCATGGTCTCGGTCAGCGCGTCGCGCACGGCGGCAATCGTCGCCATGCGATAGGCGAAGCCGAAGTTGGTCGCCATGGCGAGCGCGGCCTGAAAGGCGCCGCCCTCGTCCGAATCCGCCGGAATCCCCGTCCAGTGCCCGCCGCGGAAGTAGCTCTGCCACTTGCGCGACGGACTTCCGGGCGCGGCTCCCGGCCCGTAGTGGTGCCAAAGCTTGGACGCGAAGTAGAAGGGAGCTCGCGCCGTTCCCACGCACAAGCGTTGCTCGAAATGGTGCAGGAGAGCGCTGGCGAAGGGCCCCGGCCCCAGGTGATACATGACCACGAGCCGCCCCGGCTCGAGCCCCCACTGGGCCGCGCGCTCGCGGTCGAGCACGTCTTCGACCTTCTGCAGCTCGAGGAAGTGATTGCCGCCGAAATTGAGCCCCATCTCACAGCGTCCGGCAGCCGTGGCGCGAAGGAGCGCCGGAACGTGCCCGCTCCACGGACCGCGCCCGTTCCCGTTCGGCACGTCCACCCTCCCGCCGCGCTCCATGGCGCGCCCGACCGCCGCGTCCAGACCGTAGCGCTGGGCCAGGCCAGGGGCGCCCTCGAGAGCCGCCTTCTGCAGATCGGCGCCGCTCAAGCTGTAGCGATTGCGATCGAGCGGGTGCGCGGCCGCGTGGCGGTTCACCCGCGCGAAGAAATCGACCACGCGATCTCCGTCCCACTCCTCGGCGTCGAGATCGGTGAGCAGCACGCCCATGCCGTCGTTCACCGAGATCGAGGTGAACGAGGGGACGATGACGTTCTCGGTCTCGATGGCGATGCTCGAAGGCGCTTCGGCGTTGGCCTTCTGATGGAGATCCGGCAGCGCCACGACGGAGCGCACGCACGGGAGCTGCGCGATCTCGTCGAGCTTGGAGACGAGGCGCGGATCGGGCGACGGCCGGCCGGTGGTGTGCACCGTGATCTTGGTCGAAGGCGCGAGCGCGATCGCCCGCGTTCCGCCAGCCCCGCTCCACGAAGGAGCCAGGACGTCGGCTGCGCCGGCATGAGCCATGGCCATCGCCGGCACGCGCGGCGTCATCGGCCCCATGAACGAATGCACGATGCTCCGGAAGAGACGGAATTCCTCGGGACGCAAGGCGCGGAAGACGCGCAGGAAGACGACGTAGATGGCGGCCGCTCCCAGCCCCCGCGCGGCGAGGGGTGCTGCCGTCGTGGCGGCGAGGAAAGCCACCGTCACCGCCGCGGCGGCGATGGGCCGCCAGGCTTCGGCGGCGACGTCGGTGAAGCTCACGTAACTGCGCAGCGCCCACTGGCACAGGCCCCAGATGGTCACCTCGGCCACCAGGAAGGCGAAGCACGCGCCGAGGAAGCCGTAGTGCGGGATCCACCACGCGCACAGGCCGGCGTTCACCACGAGTCCGGCCACCACGCCGCGCAGATAGAGCCTCTGACGGCCGAGCGCCGCCAGCACGTAACGCGACACGTGGTGGAGAAAGATCACCGGCAGCCCGAGGCTCAGAACGCGCAGAGCCACGGCCGCTTTCTCGAAGCCGTGCCCGTGAAAGAAGAGGCGAATCAGAAGATCGGCGCTGACGCACAGCGCCACGGTCACCGGCAGCGCCATGACGAACTGCAGCTTCACCAGGCGGTGCAGGCTCTTCTCGAGCGCGGGATGGCGGGCGCCGGCGTAGCGAGCCAAGGACGGGAACACGGCGATGCACAGCGCGGTGGCAATGAAATCGAAAGGCTGCGAGAGATTGAATCCAACCTGGAACAAGGATACGTCGGAAGGCGTCGACAGCCAGCGCAGAAGCAAGAGTCCCACGCGTCCGTAGAGAACCACGCCGAAGACGGCGAGGCCGAACGGCAATCCCTCGAGCGCCAGCCGCCACAGGCGCCGGACATCGAGCTGGAACTGCGGCCGGTAGAAGTGCCCCATGACGATCCAGGCGGCGACCGCGCAGCGCACGCTGAAGGCCAGGACCGCGGCACCGATCAAGGCCGTCACGTCCTTGTGCTCGAAGAGCGCCCATCCGATCACCGCCACCCACACGCCCTGGCTCACCAGCAGGAGGCAGGCTTCGAAGTCGAGCCGCTCCATGGCGCGCAAGGTCCAGATCGACACATCCTGGCCAAAGTCGAGGATGCCGGCGACCGTCACCAGGACGAGCAGGAACGAATGCTCCGGATCGAGCACGCGGGGCGCCAGCAACAGCACCGCGGCCAGCATGAAACCGCCGATCGCCGCCTTGACCAGGATGGCGTCGCCGATCCAGCGCCGCGTGTGCTCGGGATGGCGCGCCACCTCGCGCGTCAT
The DNA here is from genome assembly GCA_036003365.1 of Candidatus Eiseniibacteriota bacterium. GTDB lineage: Bacteria > Eisenbacteria > RBG-16-71-46 > RBG-16-71-46 > DASYSL01 > DASYSL01. The sequence goes on along the minus strand of DASYSL010000001.1, from coordinate 13,012 downwards.
GATGATGCCCACGCCGGAGTCGCTCAGCGCGGCGATCAGCGGCACGAGCGCGTAGTAAAACGCGTAGCGCCCGTAGCCATCGGCGGTGAGAGCGCGGCCGAGCATGACCATGGCGCCCACGTTGATGAGCGCGCTCGCCACCTGAGAGGCGATGCGGTAGACGAAGTTCCGTCCCACGCGCAGCGCGCCCGACATGGGCGCGGGCCCGTCAGCGGCCGGGGCGGGAATCGGCTCGGAGACCATGTTCGGACCTTCGCGGCACCCAGGCCGCGCGCTTTGCTTCCCGGCTCGCCAGACGTGCGCCATAGATTTTCTGCAGCGCCTCGGCGATGGGGCGCTCATCGAACTCTTCGAGCGCCACGCGGCGCCCGGCTTCACCGAGGCGGCGACGCAGCTCGGGATCGGCGAACAAGGTGCGCAGCGCGTCGGCGAGTCCCTGGACGTCGTCCAGCTCGACCGCCAGACCGGTCTCTCCCGGCCGGAGCGCCTCGCGCGTGCCCGGCACCCACGTGGCCACCACCGGCACCGCCATGGCCATGGCCTCGAGCACGGCGCGCGGGATGCCCTCCTTGCGCGAGGTGAGCACGGCGACGTCGGTGCCGGCGAGAAGGCGCGGAATGTCATCGCGATAACCCAAGAAGTCGACCGCGCCCTCGAGGCCCAGATCGACCACGCGACGACGCGCCCGGGAGAGCCCGGCTCCCTCCCCCACCAGTTGCAGACGCAATGGGATGCCCTCGGCATGCAGCAAGCGCACCGCCTCGAACAGCATGTTGTGGTTCTTGACCGGCTCGAAGCGCGCCACGCAGGTGACCACGAACGGTTCGCCGGGAGCGCGCGAGGCGCCTGGCCGCGGGCTGAAGCGCGACAGGTCGATGCCGTTCCCGATGCGGCGCCGCCGCTCCTCGGGTCCGATACCGAAGCGCTCGGCGAGATCGAGGTCGCTCTGGTTCTGCGTCAGCAGGGTGTCGGTGATGCGGCCGCACAGCCGCTCGGCGGTGAGGAAGGGAAGCCGCTTGGTCCAGTGCGTGCCTTCGTGGAAATGGAAGCCGTGCACCGTGTGCACGATCACGGGCACGTGGGCGAGCCACGCCGCCACCCGCCCGACCGCGCCGGGAACCGAGCAATGCGTGTGCACGACGTCGATGCGCTCGCGCCGCAGATAGCGCGCGATCTCAGCCGTAGCACGCGCCAGACGCCAGGGATGGAGACCGCGTGGCAGCGGCACCGTGTGCACCGGGATTCCGGCCTCGCGCAGCGCCGCGACGTAGGGTCCGTCCATGCACAGGATGCGGTTGTCGACGCCGCTCGCGCGCAGGGCCAGCACGCGCTCCTTGAGGAGCGAGTGAGCCGAGGAGCTCAGATTGACGATGTCGACGACGCGCATGCCGGCTCCTCTTCTTCCACCTTCGGCTCGGCTTCCTGGCTCTCGGAGTCGGTCGGTGTCGTCAGCGCGACGATCACCGCCAGGTAGGCCCAGAAATGGCGGAAGTGCAGCTTCTCGATGACCAGCGAGTGGACGCTGGAGCCGACGAGTCCGCCGGTGAGAGCGGCGAGCATGATCCCGGCCACCACGACGCTTCCCGTGCGCTGCTCGAGCGCCCGCCGGCCGCGCAGCACGTGGGCGATGGCCATCCACGTGAAGGCCAGGAGACCGAGAAAGGCGATCGGGCCACGCTCGATGGCGTAGCCCAAATAGTCACTGTGCGACTCCTTGGACATGAAGACGCCGGCGCGCTCCTGCTGACTCACATCCAGAGGCTGCATGGTGCTGTTGGCCGGTCCGATGCCGAGCGGAGTCTTCTTGAAGCTCTCCTCCAGGCGCTGCCAGATGGCGCCGCGCTCTTCACCGCTGTGCGACATGCGCGCCAAGTAACTTTGATGGCTCAAGCCTTCGAAAAGCTTGCCGCCCACGCCGAAGCCGGCGCTCGACCACCAGAGAGCGAGCACGACGGCGGCCCCGATGGCCGCAGCGCCCGCCAGGCGGTAGACCGCCTGGGCCCCGGCGTAGCGGGCGCGCACCAGACCCCACACCACGAGCCCGGTCGCCAGCGCCACCAAGCCGCCGTTCGACTTGGTCGAGAGGAAGGCCACCGTCCACAGGAGCGCCGAGGGCCACAGAAACCAGCGCGGCGCCTGGCGGCGCAGTCCGAGCAGCTCGAAGGCGCTCAGCGCCAGGAAGTCGGCGCACATGTTCGGGTTGTAGAGAAGCCCGAACGTGCGGCTGCCCTGCGGCGACAGCAGGGTGCGCGGAAAGCCCTGGTGGAATCCGATCGCCTGAAAGATGCAGACCACGGCGATGACGTCGGCGACGCCAATCCAGGCCATGCGCAGGTCGCGCTGGTCTCCCGGCCGCCGCCGCAGGATCTCGACCATCATGACGAACCACAGATAGAGATAGGCGTCTTGAAAGATCGCGAGCACGGCATTGCCAATCGACACCGCGTTCGTCATGGCGATGAGCGAGCCCACGGAGATGAAGAGGATGGGCATGAAGAACGGGAAGCGGATGGGCACGCGGTGGACCAGAACGATGGCAGCGAAGCAGACGATCGCGCCGGCGTTGAGGAAATCCACGATCGCCGTCTGGCCCGGCCCGATGGGCCGCACCACGGGCGAGAGCGCGAGCGCCATCAGCGCGTAGAGCCCCCAGCCGCGGCCGGTCAACGGCTCGCTCCGCGCCACGGACCGTGCGCTCCAGCGCGGGCGAGCCAGGGTCATCGAAGACAAGGCCGTCCCCTCCCGCTCAGGCACAGGCCTGTTCGAGGTCGTGCGCCAGGCGCACCGCGTCGGGCGTCGTGGCGAGATCGCGCTCCTCCAAGAAGAAGCGCATGAGACGGTTGAACTCCTCCTGACGGCGCGGCACCACGTCGCCGTTCTTGTCGGCGGCCATCAGGATGCGCGGATGCGACGTCTTCCAGATGGTCTCGTGGTCGTGGAAGAGCTTCTCGAACAGCCGCTCGCCGGGGCGCAGTCCGGTGAACACGACCGGGATCTCGCGGTCCGGGCGGAAGCCGTAGCGGCGGATGAGGGCGTGCGCGAGATCGACGATGCGCACCGGCTTGCCCATGTCGAGCACGAAGACCTCGCCGCCGCGTCCCAGCGTCGCCGCCTCGAGAATGAGCTGCACCGCCTCAGGCACGGTCATGAACCAGCGCGTGGCCTCGGAGTGCGTGACCGTGACCGGACCGCCGCGCTGGATCTGCTCGCGGAACAGCGGCACCACGCTGCCGCTCGACTCCAGCACGTTGCCGAAGCGCACGGTCATGTAGCGCGTGTCGTTCTTGCCGGCCAAGCCCGCGAGCATCAGCTCCGCCATGCGCTTGGAAACTCCCAGCGCGCTCACCGGCTCGACGGCTTTGTCGGTGGAGATATTGACGAAACGCTCGACGCCCGCGTGACCCGCGGCCTCGGCGAGGATGCGCGTGCCCAGCGCGTTGGTCTTGAGCGCTTCGATGGGATTGCGCTCGAGCATGGGCACGTGCTTGTAGGCGGCGGTGTGGAAGATGATCTCGGGCTTGGTGTCGGCGAACGTCATCTCGACGCGCTCGACGTCGCGGATGTCGCCCAGCACCGGCTCGAGCGCGAGATTGGGGTAGCGAGCCCTAAGCTCACGATCGATGTGGTAGAGGCTTTCCTCGTGCTTCTCGAAGAGCACCAGGCGCGCCGGCTCGCAGGCCGCCAGCTGGCGCGCGATCTCCGAGCCGATCGATCCGCCCGCGCCGGTCACCAGGAGGCGGCGGCCGCGATAACTCTCGTGCGCGTGATCCCAGTCCACGTGCACTGGGTCACGGAACAAGAGCTCTTCGGCTTCCGGATCCTCGACGTGGGAGAAATGCTCCGGCTTGCACTGGATGCCATCGTGCCCGGGGATGACGCGCACCGGCCCCCGCGCGCCGCGGCAGCGCCGGATCGTGTCTTCGAGCGTTTGCGCCGAGATGTCGCTGGCCACGACCACCACTTCGTCGGGAGATTGCTCGCGCACGATGTCCTCGAGCTGCTCGGCCGAGCCCAGGATGGGCACGCAGTGCATGCTGAGGCCCACGCTCGAAAGATCCTGAGCCACCAAGCCGACGACCCGCACGTCGGTCCGCGACGGACCGAGCAGCTCACGCAACACGCGCTCGGTGTGGTCGCCCGTGCCCACCAGGAGCACGCGCCGCGTGGCCACGACGCCGTTTCGGATCTCTCGGTGCAGGCGGCGCAGCACGCGCACGCCGATCAGACCCGTCATGCAGACGAGCGCATCCAGGAGCACGACCGAGCGTGGATATCCGGGCAGGAGTCCTTGCGTCGAAGCCAGGAGCGCGAGCGACGCGGAGCCGAGGAGCACCGCGGCCCCGATGCGGGCCAGCTCGCGCACCCCCACGTACTGCCAGAGGTCACGGTCGAGACGGAAGACCAGGAACCAGATACTGCGGACGAGCACCAGCATGGGCAGCGCACGCGCGGCCACCTCGCGCACGTCGGCCGGCGGCGGCCCTTCGAAGCGCAGCCAGAACGCCGCCACGTTGGCCACGATGGCGATCAGACCCTGCACCGCCATGGTGAGAGCACCGTGAAAGCGTCCCAGGCGCGCGAACAGACGCTCCATGGGCTTGGACGGCCACAGGAGAATCAGCACCGTCTGGCACAGCAGCTTGATGTCGTAGAGGAACGAGGCGCGCTCCACGTAGTTCTTGGACAGCCGGAGCTTGTCGGGGAGAACGCGCTTCACGTAATGGTCTTCCGCCGCGCCGCTCTCGCCCAGGAGATCCGATTCGTTGCGGTACGTGATCGAAGCCACGTCGGTGATCCCGGGCCGCACGCGCAGCACGTCTTTGAAGTCGTTCTCGTAAAGACGCACGAAGGGAAGGAGCTCGGGCCGGGGCCCGACCAGGCTCATCTCGCCGCGCAGCACGTTGAAGAGCTGCGGCAGCTCATCGAGCTTGCTCCTGCGCAGGAATGCGCCCAGGGGCGTGATGCGGTCGTCGTGGGCGGAGGTGATCGCCGGTCCCACGCGATCCGCGTCCTCCACCATGGTGCGGAACTTGAAGATGCGGAACGGCTTCATGCTGCGTCCGGCCCGCTCCTGCTTGAAGAGCACGGCTCCCCCGTCGCTCAGCTTCACCGCCGCGGCCACGATGAGGAGAATGGGAGCGAGCACGATGAGCCCGGCTCCGGACATCACGATGTCGAATAAGCGCTTCATGGCCTCGATGCCTCCACAATGTCACGCACGGCCTCGCTCACGCGCGCCACGTCGCCATCCGTCATCTTGGGAAAGAGCGGAAGCGAGACGAGGCGGCGGAAGGCGGCATGCGCGCGCGGGAAGTCGTCGGGGCGGTAATCGTACTTGTCGCGGTAATACGGGTGCAGATGCAGCGGAATGAAATGCACCGAGGTGCCGATACCGCGCGCGGTCAGCTCGCGGATCACCGTGTCGCGGTCCGCGCCCGCGGTCTCCGGATCGATCTGGATCACGTACAGGTGCCAGGCGTGCTCGCGCCCGGGCCTGACCGTCGGCGTCTGCACGCCCGGAAGTCCGGCGAGCGCGTCGTCGTAGGCGCGGGCGATGGCCTCGCGACGGGCGAGGAAAGCGTCCGAGCGCTCGAGCTGCGGCAAGCCGATGGCGGCCAGGAGATCGGGCAGGTTGTATTTGAATCCCGGCGCGGTGATCTCGTAGAACCATGAGCCGTCGCGCGAGTAGCGCTTCCACGCGTCCTTGCTCATGCCGTGGAGGCGCATGACGCGCATGCGCTCGGCGAGATCGGGATTGGCGGTCGTGGCCATGCCGCCTTCGCCGGTGGTGATGGTCTTGGTCACGTAGAAGCTGAAGCAAGTGATGTCGCCGATCGTGCCCACGCGCCGGCCCTCGTAGGTGGCGGGCAGCGCGTGCGCCGCATCCTCCACCACGGCCAGGCCGTGGTCGTGCGCCGTCTCCAGCACGGGCCCCATGTCGCAAGGCTGGCCCGCGAAGTGGACCGGCAGCAGGGCCCGGGTGCGCGAGGTGATCGCCGCCGGGAGCAAAGACGCGTCCAGATTCAGCGTGTCGGGCTCGACGTCCACGAGCACCGGCTTGGCGCCCAAGTGCTCGATCACCGCCGCCGTGGCCGCGAACGTGATCGGGCTCGTGATCACCTCGTCGCCTGGCTTCACCCCCACGGCCTCGAGCGCCAGGTGCAGCGCCGAGGTGCACGAGTTCACCGCCAGCGCGTGCGGCGCGCCGACGTAGTGCGCGAACGCGCTCTCGAACTCGGCCACCTTGGGGCCGCTGGTGAGCCAGCCCGAGCGCAGGCACTCGACGGCGGCCTGGATTTCCTCCTCGCCGATCCACGGCTCGGAGAACGGCAGGTAGCGCGGCTCGGTCGCCGCCTCCGCCGTCGGACTGGCGCCCACCATCCTACTAGAAGCCATGATGGGTCCCGTGTCCGGAGTCTTCCATGGCGAGCACCGGGTCGGCCCCATTCAGGACCACGCCGAGCACGTTGGCGCCGGCGCGCAGCAGGTCGTCGGCGGCGCGGCGGATCTCCGGCACCTCGGCGGCGTCGGCGCGCACCACCAGCAACACGCCATCGACGAGCGTCGAGAGCATCGACGCCGGCCCCAGGCGCGAGATCGGCGGACCGTCCACCAGGACGACGTCGAACATGCGGCTCACGCGCTCGAGCAAGAGCCCGAAGGCGCTCAGATAGCTCGGCGACAGGAGGTCGCACGCCTTGCGCCCCGCGGTCAGCACCTTGAGATGGCGAAAGGGCGTGTCGGTGAAGAAGCTCGGCAGCTGACTGCCGAGGAACGGCCCTTTCCAGTAGGCCTGGAGGCGCTCATGGGTGGCTGCATCGAAGCCGCCCGTTTCGCGCTTCTCGAGCGCCCGTCCGCCGGACGCCGGCAGGAAGGCTTCGGCCGTCTCGACGAAGCGGCACTCCGGCATGCGCAAGGCGAGCAGGCTCACCATGCGCTCGCCCACCTGCGAGCGCAGCGCTTCGTGCACGTCATCGGGAGTCGAGAATCCGAGACCGGTCACGATCTCGCCCATCGGCCTTCCGCTCTCCGTGTGCACTCCCAGCGCGGTGTCACGCTGGTCCGGCGTGAGCGATCCGTGTGCCGTGAGCAGTTCGCCGAGGCGGTGCTCGTGGTCGCCCTGGGACGACACCTGGGTCACCGCCCCTTTCACCAGGTGCACGACATAGCTCTTGTGGCTCTCGGTGATCGTGAGATCGCCGGTGCGCCGCTGGGCGCGCAGGATCTCGAGCCAGTCGCCGATGCCGAATTGCATCGGGTCTTCCTGGGTGATGTCGAACAGGTAGGCCTCCTCGAGCGCCTCGCACAGGCCGCGATCGAGCGGCAAGTTGAGCTCGCGGTGCAGGCCCGGCTTGAACTGGTCGGCGTCGATCAGGAGAACGCTCTCCTGCTCGGCGCGCGCGAGCGCCTTGCCGGCCTCGCTCGTCACCCACGACTTTCCTTCACCGCGGGCGGTGCTCGTGATCAGGAGCTTGCGATAGCCTTTGTTCGCGAGATCCAGGACGAGCGGAGCCAAGCCCGCGCTCGCCGATCGATCGTTTCGCATGTTTCGCCTTTCCCTTCTCTTCCTTCAATGACAACGGGAATGTGCTTGGCAGAGGAGACCGCCGGCGACTCCCTTCGCCGGCGGCCACCCGGCCATCAGGCGGTCTTTGGGAGAACGGCGAGCACCGGCAGATCCAGCTGCCGCTCGACATCCTCGGGGTCACGCACCGTGCGGCGTCCCGCCTCGCGGGCCAGCGTGAAGCCGGTCCCCACGAGCAGTCCGGCCGCCAGGCACACCAGCAGGTTGATCAATGGACGCGGACGTACCGGCTCCATCTCCACCGACGCCGGGCTCACGAGATCGAGCTGCGGCGCCGAGAGCTCCTGCTCGAAGCCCGCTTCGCGCGCCCGCGAAAGGAGCTTGCCGTAGAGGTCCATGTCGACCTTGACCTCGTTCTCGAGCATGGCGTTGCGCTGCGCGGTCAGCTGCGTCGAGACGAGCGCGCCTTCGGCGCGAGACATGGCCGAGCGCAAAGCACCCGAGCGAGACGCCAGCACCGAGTTCTCTCCCCGGAGCCCGGCGACCGAGCGATGGACCTCTTGATCGATCTGCGCCTGGAGCTGCTTCGCCTGCTCCTTGAGCGCGATCAGCTTGGGATTCATCTCTCCGTACACGCCCTTGGCGGTGGCGATCTGCGTCTGCGTGTCCATCAGGTTCTTGCGCAGCGTGTTGATGTTCTCGTTGTTCACCGGCACGCCGTTGTCGTGGTTGCCGTCGTCGGTGCCGTACGACTTGATGCGGTTCAAGCGCGAGCTCGCAGCCACGCGCTCGGCCTCCGCCTGCACGTAGGCCTGGCTCAGTCCGGCGACCGTCGAGCGCATCTGCTCGGCGCGCGCGTCCTGCGCCATCAGGCCGCCACCCAGCGCATTCAGCGCTTTGGTGTTGGCGTCGAGGCGTGCCTTGACTTCGGCGATCTGGTGCTCGAGGAAGGCGTAGCCCGTCGTGTCTTCCTGCACCGCGCGCTGGCCTTGGTAGGCCACGTTCAGCTGGGCGAGGCGATCGGCGATCGTCTTGGCAACGTGCGGATCCGAGTCCTCCACCACCAGGTCGACCAAACGCGTGTCCTTCACCGGCGACACGCGCACCGCGCGGCTCAGCCATTCGATCTGGCGCTCGGTGCGCAGCGGATCCGGAGGCCCGAAGGCGGCGTTCGATGCCGACACGCCGCGGGGCGCGCCCGAAGCCCGCGCCACCGGCACCCGCAGCCACTTGGGCAGCCACGAGGCCGGCTCTCGGTCGGCGAGCACGGCACCAGGCGCATACAGATCGTCAGCCAGCTTGGTCATCAGCTGGCGGTTGGTCATCAATTCGACGTTGGTATAGAGCTGCACGTTCTCGGACTGGAAGTTCGTGCTTCCCAAGGACTGCCCGGTCCACGCCGAGTGATCCGCAGGCTTGCGCACTTCCAGCCTCGCCGTCGCCCGATACACCGGCGGCGTGAGAACGTTGAGCAACAGACCGAACGCGCCGAAGACGGCGACCGATGTCGCAATGAACCGTCTCCTTCGCCATAGCGCTTTGCGGACGCCGGGCACGTCCAATGTTTCGTGCTTCCTTTGGCCGCTCATGGGTTTCCTCCTCTCGTGGTCCGTCAGAAAAAGCGCCTTGGCACTTCCAGACGGTCACCGTCCTGCAAGGTCACGTCGCGCGCCTTGCCTTTGCGAATCTGATTCAAATCGAGCTTGATCACCTGCGTCCTGCCGTTCCAAATGCGGGAGAGGCGTGCCTTGCCTGGCGATGCGTAGTCGGAGAAGCCGCCGGCGACATCGCACAGGCTGAGCGCCGTGAGGCCTCGTCCGAGCGAATACATGCCGGGCTTCCTTACCTCTCCGGCGGCGAACACCCTGCCGCCAAAATCCTTCACGTTCACGATCACCTGCGGATTCACGTAATAGCCGCGGGCATATTTCAGCTGCAGCTTGGGTCCGACCTCACTCAGCACCGTGGGTCCGAGGCGGACCACGCCGATGAGAGGAGCGGAGATGCTGCCGTCCGCGGAGATCGCAGTGGTGAACTCCTGCTGCTTCTCTCCCCCCGCGTAGACGGTGATCTCGAGCACGTCTCCCGGACTGACGAGGCGCGAGTCCTCCGGTCCCGCCGTGGCAAACGTGGCGGCGAGCATCGTGCCCAAGGCCAAGGCCCAAGCGAGGAATCGAAGCGGCCGGCGCCGACCTGCGTTTCTCTCTGCGGACATCTCTTGTTCTCCCTTTCTCGAGGCGGGTGCGCTCGCGGCCAGGCGCTCCCGCCGATACGCGACGCGGCTCACGGCAGCATCGCGGTCAGCTCGGCGTCCATTCGGATCCGCCGATACAAAGGTTCGCCAGGCTGTTGGTGGACCGGCTGCCTCAGGAACGAGGCGCCGACCTTCAGGTCGAGCCACGGCTGCATGCGCCGCTGGAGCCACCCGCCGGCGCGATAAGCCTCGGTGCGCTGCCCCGCGAAATGGATGGGGCGCGCGTGCTCGTAGCTGGTCTCGAAGTAAAGGACGTTGGCGCGCCCGAGCGTGTCGCGCACACCGGCCGCGTAGCGCTGCGTGAGCGCGGGATAGCTCGCGAATCCGCCTTCGGCCTCGGCGAAGGACTCGCCGCTCACCCAGACGGCGCCGTTGCCGAGCGCGCGCTCCATGGCGCCGCGCGCCAGGCTCAGCGAGTCGCCTTCGAAGCCGACCTCGAAGCGGAAAGAGATCGGGGCGTCCGAGCGGCGCTCGAGCAGGGCGCCGAACGCCGGGCGCTCTTGGCTCGTGCCATCGCCGAAGTAGACGTTGGCCACGCCGCCCGTGATCTCGCCCTTGAGCGAGGGCGTGATCGCGTGCCGGTAGCCGAGGTGGGGCATGCGCTTGTCGAGCACGGTCCACTGCCCGAGCCCGTTCTTCTGATCGAGATCGATGTGGAGCTGCGAGAAGCCGGCGAAAAGGGAATTCGACGGCAGCCGGAGCGGCACGGCGCGCGCCGTCCACGCGATGTTCTCCGCGTCGGCCGTGCCGGCCTCTTTGTAACGGCGGTCCTCGAGTCCGAACGAGCCCTCGACCCGCCACCAAGCTCCCTGCGTGCCCACGTCCCAGCGCCGCTGGTCACCAGCCGCCGTGATGGTTCCCTGCTCGATGTCGAGAAGATCGCGCGAGTGCACGTACGCGGCGTGCGCCTTCACTTCGTCCAGCGCGGAGAACTCGTGGCGCGCTTCCAAGCTCGCGCGGTCGGCGGTGTGGTTGCCGGTCCCGAGCACGGTGTCGAGGGCCGCGTCCTGCGTGTAGAACTCGAAGCGGCGCTCGGCCCAAATATCGAGCAGATTGACGGCGCTCTGCTCGCGCACCCTGAGGCGCGGCGTCACGGTGCGCGCCTCGTACGTCGAAGCCTGCGTCTGAGGCGCCATGTGGTCGTAATAGCGAAAGCCCAGACCCACGCCCACCTGGATGGGCGCCTGGGCACGCGCGCTCTCGGCGCCGGAAAGCCCGAAGACGACGGCGAAGGCCCCGGCGTAGCGCACGTGGATGCGCGGCAGCGATTTCACGACGCGAGCCCCGGACCGATGAAACGCTCCTCGCCGAGCGGAACACCGCTGTCATCCACCAAGCTCACCGACAAGTAGGGATCGCCGGCCCAAGTCACGCGCGTCGCGCGCTCGGGCAGGCTCACCGCTCGCCCGGTCGGCGCGATGGGCACGTCCATGCCGCTTGCGGATGCGCGATCCGGAAAGGCGAACTCGAGCCGGAGCGAGCAACCGCGAGCGAAGGTCAGCTCGCCGCGCGCCACCAGGGACGATCCCAAGCGACCGTTCGCGCGCTGCCCTACCTGCAAGGTGATGTCGGCTTCGGCCGGGAACACGGCGTCGATCTCGCGCCAGCCGTTCAAGCACACACCCAGGGTCGCCTGATCGGTGAGCGCTTCGCCGGCGTCGTCACGCACCAGGAGCTTGAGCTCGGGATGCGGGCGGCTCGCCCGCACCATCTGGCGAGGCGGCGTCACGCGCTGCGCGGGCGAGACGAGAGGGATCTCGACGATCGCCGGACGGCCGCGCGTGTCGGTGCGGTCGGCGACGCTGATCCGCGCCCGTAGCGAAGACAGGAGCAGCGAGCTCTGCAGGAAGAGCAGCGGACCGAAGCCGCTCTCGCACTCGGTGAGACCGAGCCAGGCTTCGAGCCGCACCGGCAGGGATACCGTCCAGTGCGCCGTGTTGCTCGAATCGCTGTTCAGCAGGGGTGAATCATTCCAAACGAAGGTCTGAAACATCGCGCCTCTCCGAAATGTTCGCGGGGCCATTTCCGCGCTGTAAACGCAAGGAATGGTCCACGTTCGTTTCGGCGGGGCGTGGGGCTCGCCTTGCCGTCTAACTCAAACTTAAATATCGCCGATGGTTAAAGCGATGGGGACTAGACTGGAAATTGCGGGGAGGGAAACCCACGATGCGGCGCCCAAACGTCCGAAACCTCTTGTGCAATTCGTACAATCTCTAGGGCTGAACAAGTCCTCGACGAATGGCGTAGCGAACAAGGCCGGCCGTGACATGGATGTCGAGTTTAGTCATGAGGTGACTGCGGTGCGATTCGGCAGTCTTGAAGCTGATGCCGAGGGCCTGCGCGATTTCCTTGGTCGTGTGCCCCTCGGCGATGAGCTGGAGAACCTCGCGCTCGCGCGGCGTGAGCGGGTCCTGCGGGGCTTCCTCGCCCGAGCGATACGAGTCGACGACGTCGCGCCACAGACCGGGCGAGACGTACACGTTGCCCTGGTGGACCTGACGCAGAGCCTCGAGCAGCTCGGCGATCGACTGCGTCTTGAGCACGTAGCCGCGCGCGCCGGCACGTAGCGCTTCGGTCACGTAAGGGCTTTCCTCGTGCATGGTCAGGATGACCACGCCCGATCCAGGCGAGACGCGGCGCACCTCGCGCGTGGCGTCGACGCCGTTCAAACCCGGCATGGCCACGTCGATGAGTGCGAGCTCGGGCTGCAGCCGGCGCGCCAGGCGCACGGCCTCCTGGCCGTCTGCCGCCTGCCCCACCACGAAGAACTCCTCGCGCGGCAACGACCGCATGACGCTTTCACGGAACATGCGGTGATCGTCGGCGATCAGGACGCGCGCGGGCATTCGATGCCTCCCAGTGGAATCGAGACACGAAGCTCCGCCCCGGCGCCGGGGCGCGACTGGATGTCCATCTTGCCTTCGAGCGCCGACACTCTCTGCTGCATGCCTTCGAGGCCCATGCCGCCGTACAGCTTCTCGGCCAGCCCTGGGTCGAAGCCACGCCCGTCGTCGCGCACGCGGCAGGTCACCTCGAGGGGCGTGCGCCCGAGCTCCACCGTGACGCGCGAGGCGCCGGCATGCTTGACCACATTGGCGAGCCCTTCCTGGACGACGCGGTAGATCGCGGTCTCGATGTCTTCGGGCAGGCGCTCGCCGAGCGACCCGCGCACCTCGACCAGAATGCCGGCGCGCTGCTCGATGCGCCGGGCCAGCGAGTGCAGAGCGGGCACG